>JAHBTG010000011.1 GCA_019638695.1 Bacteroidota bacterium
CCCCCCCGTTTACACTGACCTCTACCCTGCCCAGGGTATTTTCTATACCAAACCAATGGTGGTCAAAGCGGATAAAGGCAGTGGTGCGGCCTGTGAAATCCAGTGCAGGCGTTTCGAGCGCAGCGCGGTTGCCTACCGATCCGGCACCCAGCGCCTGGTCATCAAACACCGCATAGCTCCCCCCGGTGCCAAAGGAAGGCGCGGAACGGAAGGTCCACCCCTGGCTACCCTGCAGGATATTATTGGTCCACCCGGCGGGCAATACGCCAGACGTAAAATCTTCGCGCAGGAGAATATCGGCTTTGGCATTTGGGCCAATAGTCCAAACAACCAGAAAAGCCAAAACCCATTTACAAAATGAATATTTGGCAAAACTTAATACTTGCATTCTTTTTAATAAAAAGTGCACTAAATGCCTGGCAGAAATGGTCATGAGAAGAATTTGAGAGATTTCTCTAAACAATTCCGCAATTTAGAATAAACATAAACTAATGGCAATATGTTGCCCGCCAACCTGGTAATTCCCCCAGCGAACCTTGTCATTTGCCGCACCAACGGGATGCAGCAAAGAGGCTATTGTTTGACCGACTGCGCACCCATCAGATATTCCAGGCGCTCCAGGCGGGCTCTCAGCTCGGCATTCTCCTGCTCCAGCTGTTGCAGACGCTGTTTATCGGGCTGCTGGCCGCAGGTACTCACCTGGGCTTTCAGGGTTTCTATTTCCCGGTTCTGCTCCTTGATGGCATTGAGCATGGCCCACAGGATAGGGTCCTGGTTCAGCATCAGGTAGCCCTCCGCATTGGTGGTAACGGCCTCCGGGATCACTTTCTGTACATCCTGGGCCATAAAGCCGGTGTATTGCATGCCGTCTTCGTTATTCAGGCCATGCTTGCCATTATAGCTATAGACTACGGGCTCCAGGGCCAGTACCTCGTGCAAACCGCGGGTGTAGTTGCCGTGCAGGTGCTTGAGGCGGGCATCTGAGAACGTGGCCCAGCTGCCGCCACCCGTTTTGCTGGCATTGCCGTTGACGCTCAGCTGCATATCCGGCGCAGTGGTGCCTATGCCTACCCGGTGATTGTCGGTCACGGTCATGGAGATGACCTGATAACGCACATTGGCGCGTATGGAGAAATCCCTGCCAGCCCCGCGGCTGCTGATCCCTCCGCCATATCCATCGCAGTTGCACCCAAACCACGCAAAGCCATTGGTGATACCCACGGTATATACCTGCCCGGCTATTACAGGAATCGGTGTGGCCAGGGGGTGGTTGAGCTGGCCGGAAGAATAAGAGCCGCTGAAGGTAGTCAGCACCGGGCCGCCGGTACCTTCGCCTTCATATATGGTAAAAGTCTGGGAACCACTGCTCCCCCAATACATGCCAACAGAGACCAGCATGCCGGAAGTATTGATGGTAAACGACTGCCATTCCGGAGTAGAGGCATTGCCATTGGGATAGGCACTAGCCGACATATAGTTCACATCCTGGGTAACGGTCACAGCCACATCTCCCACCTGCATCAATACGTTGGGGCTAGGGGCAATGACTCCGATGCCTACAGAACCGCCGCCGGTGGCGTTCAATACCAGGTTCTCGCTGGTACCGGTAGTGCGCATTTCATAAGTAGCGCTGGCAACCCCGCCCTGTATCATACCGGGCAGCCCGGCGCCGGGTTCTATGAAGATCTTGCTGCCGCCGCTCAGGTGCAGCGCCTCCGTAGGGGTTATCCCCACGCCCAGGTTGCCCCGCACATAGGTGAGGCCGTCACTGCCGCGCACACTGAAGTTGAGCTGTTCCGAGCTATTCTCAAAAAGGATACCCTGGCTACCGGCATTAGTGGTGCGCAGGCGAATGGCATGCTGCGAGAAACCGGCCCCGGCCACGGCATTCCCGCCTGCCAGGCTCTTGCCCGTGCCGCTCTGCCCCATGTAGATGCCCCAGTTAGAATCGCTAGCCATCCACATATAGATCCCGCGACTACTCCCGCCGTCTACGCTGTTCTGCACAACGTAGTGGCCGTCTACCAGCACATCTCCACCCACATGCAGCTTGGCGGCGGGGGCAACGCCTATGCCTACGTTAGTGCCGTTGTCCAGGATCTGGCTATTCCCCATCATGCCGCCGCCGGTGTATTTCACTACGGTATTGGCAGTGCCCGTGGCTGACAGCGGCAGGGTACTCCAGGTATTCCAGGTGGCGGCATCCGGCAGGCCGGTACGGTGGTAGATACCATCCGCCGCAAAGAACAACTGGCTGAAATAGCCGCCGCTATTATCATTCCAGGGCGCTATGGTCATCAGGCCGCCAAAAGTGCTGGCGCCGGGCGCACCAATGGCCGTGCGTTCTTTGAAGGCCAGCGCCATTTCATTATCAAAGGTACTGGGCGCATCATTCACCGCCCGTGTATCCGGGATATTGATGCGGCCATAGAAATCGCCGGGGGCGGTGACGCTGCCGGTGGCCACCACATTGCCACTGACGGCAATATTACCCGCCACCTCCAAGCGCTGGGTGGGGGATGCCGTGCCTATGCCCAGTCTTTTGGCGGTATTATCCCAATGCAGCTCCGTGGGGCCATACAGGTCGGTTGACGCATTCCAGACCGCCAGCTTAGTGGTAACGCCCGTACCGGTAAGACCCGGGGCCGGGAACTGCCAGCTGGCCACGCCATTGACATCACTGGTCAGCACCTTACCGGTGGCCTGTGTGCCATCCACCAGCCGGAAACTGCCCACCACATGCAGGCGGGCAGAAGGAGTACTGATGCCTATACCCACATTATCCGTTCCATTGACCAGGTAAGCATTCCCCGGTGTGCGGTCCCACACCAGGGGAGCCGCGGTACCGCTCTGCACCTGGTCCCAACCACTGCCATTCCATACATACAGCTTACCCGCTACCGTATCCGCCACCACCAGGCCCTGGTGATAGGGCGCGAGGGAACCGGCCAATGCGGTACGCTGTGCGGTGCCCACTTTGGGTAATAACAAGCCCCGGGGAGTGGTGGTATTCTTCAGCTCCAGCACCGCATGTGTATTGGGCGCAGCGGTGCCGATACCCACTTGTGCCCGGGCAGTTACCCAGCAACTCAAAAACAACGCAAGGAATAACCCTAACTTGATGAAGGACATGGTAGCTTGGTTAGGTAAATTTCTGACCTTGAAATTACGCATAAATCCAAGCCGTCCAATCCTCTGCGCAATTTTGGGCTGGTTATGGCATGTTCCGGCCGGGGGACAGACCGACTTATCCCCCGCTATTTCTGCGCCGACTGCACACCCAGCATTTGCTCCAGGCGTTCCAGGCGGGACTTCAGCTCGGCATTCTCCTGCTGCAACTGGTGCACCTGCTGGTTCTGCTCCTTGATGGCGTTGAGCATGGCCCAGAGGATAGGGTCCTGGTTCAGCATCAGGTAACCCTCTGCATTGGTGGTAACAGCCTCCGGGATCACTTTCTGCACATCCTGGGCCATAAAACCGGTATGACGCCTGCCGTCCTCATGATTCAGGCCATTCCTGCCGTTGTAACTGTAGATCACGGGATCCAGCGCCAGGATCTCCTTCAAACCACGGGTATAGTTGCCATGCAGGTGCTTGAGGCGGGCATCTGAGAACGTGGCCCAGCTGCCGCCGCCCACCTTGCTGGCATTGCCGTTGACCGAGAAGGTAACATCCGGCACATTGGTATTGATACCCACCCTGCCATTGGGCCCGCTCACAAAAAGCGGACTGGTGGGCTGGCTCAGGTAGGTTTTGAAGGTCATATCTGCATTGCCGCTATTGAAAGAGCATTGCCCGCCTGCGTAGGTACCCGAGCCAAATCCATAGCGCGCACCGCCACCGTTAATGATCTGCATAGTGTATTGCTGACCAGCCGTAACACTAAGCGGCATAGCCAGGTAGGCAATGCCCAGTGGCGCCTTGAAGCCCGAGGCACTGGTGAGCAAAGCCCCCCCGGTACCCACACCGGCATAGATATTGAGACTAAAACCGGCCCCTATGTTATCAAAGAATTCCACCCCTATCTGCGTGATAAATCCATTGCCCACTACCGTCCAGGACTGCCAGTATTGCGTGTTATCTCCGCCCCCGGCACCCACGCCACTGGTGGGCTGGTTCACATCTATCACGGGCTCTGAGTAACCGGTGATCTCAAAGTGCTTGAGCCCGTTGGCAATGGAGGTATGTTGCATCAGAGAACCGCCCATGCGAATATCATCCACCACTTTGACAATGCCATTGCTGGCGGTGGTTCCGCCAGCAGGCGTTTGCCAGGCAGCATTCCCACTGGCATCGCTGGTCAACACACGGCCAGCGGCCTGGGTGCCGTCTTCCAGCCGCAAATTACCAATCACATGGAGCTTGGCCGAAGGGGCATTCGTACCAATGCCCACATTGCCGCCGGCAGTATTAATGGACAGATTTGCCCAGGCGCCCAGTGTAGCGTTATGCCCCCCTATGGTGGCCACACCACCCAGCTCGCCCATAATTACCGAAGCGCTGGTGTAGCCAAAGGCGGCCCCACCCTTCCATGCGCCGGGTTCATTGCTATACCCGCGGATGGAAACTGCCTGGCCATCCGCGGCCGGTGCTTCACCCACTGATAACCGGTGTAGCCCGGGGTTGGTGTTGGCGATACCCACACGCCCCAGGTGGTTGATCCACATGCGCACAGTAGGTACGTTACCGGAGGTGCGGCGGCCCGCCGGGTCTATACCGCCGCCGCCGGAGGTAGCCAGCCCGATGCCGCCGGAAAAGCCGCCGCCACTGTTGGGGTCCACAGTGGTGATAATCTGGGCAATGGAAGCCTCTGCGCTTCCATTGTGACTGCGGAAATCGATGAGGTTATTGCTATACCCCAGCCCGGAAACAAGAGTGCCGTGACGGCGCGTGAGAATAATGTCTGCCTTCTCTGTACCATAGGGGATAAACCCGCCCGCATTCCACGTAGCCTGGGCATCCCCCGCTTGGTTGCGGACTATATCTATGGTGCCTTCGGGTGTAAGGGTACTGAACCCCAGATTATACCCTATGCCCACATTCCCGGTGATTTTGCTGATGCGCATCACAGCGTCAGCACGTCCCAGCTGGCTGCCGGTCAGGCCGTTCACAAGGGTCCAGAGGTCATTGGTGGAACCGTCACCCATAAGCCCTATGGCAAACTGGCCGGTGGCCCCTTCCAGCACCCCGGCGCCCGTATGAAAAGATAAGAATCCATAGCCCGAGGCTGCTGTGCGACCTATCACCAAGCCGTCGTTCCAGTTACCGGCTACTGCCCGTATCACGGCATTGCCATTCATTTCCAGGGTAGAAGCCGGCGTAGCAACGCCTATACCCAAACGGCTGTTGGTATTGTCCCAGTGCAGGTTGGCAGGCGCCAACAGGTTACTAACGCTATTCCACACGGCCAGTTTGTTCGTAGTGCCGGTACCGGTGATCCCGGGAGGCGGCAGGGGCTGCCACGAGGCCAGGCCCGTAGCGTCGCTGGTCAGCACACGGCCCGAGGCCTGGGTACCGTCGGTCAGCCGAAAGCCCCCGTTAACTTCCAGGCGGGTGCCGGGCGAGGTAGTACCTATGCCCACATTCCCACTGATGGCAAAGTACATCCAGTTATTACCTACAGCAATAGGGTCGTTATGGCTGTTGGTCTGCAGGGAGAACCTTTTGAGGGTAGGATCCCACTGCAACTGCCCGCCCCTGTTGCCTGCCTCGCCCACCTGCAGGATACTATAGCCGGTGGCCTGGCGTATCTCCAGCCGGGAAACGGGCGTATTGGTACCTATACCCACATTATCCGTTGCATTGAGCAGGAACACATTACCGGCCACACGATCCCAGGCCAATGGAGCCGGCGCACCGCTCAGCACCTGCTCCCAGGCACTGCCATTCCACATATACAATTTACCGGCAACCGTATCTGCCACCACCATACCCTGGTGATAAGGCGTCAAAGAGCCGGCCAGCACAGTACGCTGAGTGGTACCTACCTTGGGTAGCAGCAGCCCACGAGGTGTAACCGAGTTCTTGAGCTCCAGTACGGCATGGGTATTGGGGCTGGCAGTCCCAATGCCCACTTGCGCCTGAACATGACCCAAACAACAGAAGCCGGCCAGGAGCAAGCAAAATTTAGCCAAACGCATAGTATAGTTAGTATAGTATATTTTTTATACAAAATCAGACCATGAAAATTACATAAAGGGCGAACACTTCTTACATTTTTTCGACGAAAAATAAAAGGGCTCCCCTGTGTGCGTTATATCGCCCACTCTCACGCGGCCGGAGCCGCGTGAGCAAAGTACCCGTCATGCCGAACTGGTTTCGGCATCCCCGGCCATCTACCTCGAGTGTCATCCTGAGCGGAGCGAAGGATCTCTGCCACCCCCCGTCATGCCGAACTGGTTTCGGCATGACGGGTATGGAAAAGCCTGCCTTGCCGGCACATACAGGGTATAGCCCGGATGCTGTATTCGTACTTTTTTCTTGACAAAAAAGTACGCAAAAAATCAAGGCTGAACAGCAAAAAGGGGAGTCTCCTGTGCTCCGGCGGCCCAAAACAAACTCGGAACCCTGATGGGGTTCCTCAAACAGTGTTTTGGGCTGTTCGCCTTCGCACAATCGCCTCTTGTTCCCCCTTTTGCTGTTAGGCCGATTTGGCAGAGATGTATAGCTTGAAGATGGGAAAAGACATCATCCGGTGTAAATTGGTATATCATTGCCTTAAAAAGGGTGTCAATAGATATATCATTACCAATCCCTTTGGGATTAAGCTACTTACCCGTAATTTCGCCGGCAGCTACCATTACCTTATTATACCCCAACTCATGAATACTTTTGACCTTATTGTCATAGGCAGCGGCCCCGGGGGCTATGTAGCCGCCATCCGTGCCAGCCAGCTGGGCCTCAAAACCGCCGTTGTAGAGCGCGAAAACCTGGGGGGCATCTGTCTCAACTGGGGATGTATCCCCACCAAGGCCCTGCTCAAAACCGCGGAAGTAGCCGACTATTTCGGCCATGCCAAGGACTACGGCTTCAGCAGCGCCTCCTTCAAGAATGACTTTGGGGCCACGGTGCAACGCAGCCGCGGTGCCGCCGAGCAAATGAGCGGAGGGGTCAAGTTCCTCATGAAGAAGAACAACATTACGGTCATAGAAGGCACCGCCAGGCTGAACAAGCAAAAGCAGGTGAATGTGACCGACAAGGCCGGCAAAACTACGGCCTACACCGCCAAGCATATCATCATAGCCACCGGCGGCCGCAGCCGCAACCTGCCGGGCATGGAGATCGACGGCAAGCTGATCATCGGCTATCGCGAAGCGCTTACCCTATCCGCACAGCCCAAGAAAATGATCGTCATGGGCAGCGGCGCCATAGGTACGGAGTTTGCCTATTTCTACAATGCCATTGGTACGGAAGTGACCCTTATTGAATACCTGGACCGCATTGTACCCCTGGAAGATGCCGATGTGAGCAAGGAACTGGAGAAGCTCTACAAAAAGCGGGGCATGGGCATCATGACCGCCAGTAAGGTCACCAAGGTGGAGAAGCTGGCCAAAGGTGTAAAAGTGCACGTGGAAACCAAGAAAGGCACCGAAGTGCTGGAAGCCGACGTGCTGCTCTCGGCCGTAGGGGTCATAGCCAATATTGAGAACCTGGGCCTGGAAGAACTGGGCATCAAAACCAGTAATGGCAAGATCGATACGGATGCATACTACAAGACTAATGTGGAGGGCATCTATGCTATTGGCGATTGTACGCACGGACCCGCGCTGGCGCATGTGGCTTCTGCCGAGGGCATCACCTGCGTGGAGAAGATCGCCGGGCATCATCCCGAAGCCATTGACTATGGCAACATCCCCAACTGTACTTACTGCCAGCCAGAGATTGCCTCCGTGGGTCTTACCGAAGCCAAGGCCAAGGAAGCAGGCTATACCCTCAAAATAGGCAAGTTTCCCTTCACCGCCAGCGGCAAGGCAACCGCCGCCGGCAAACGCGACGGGTTTGTAAAGCTGGTGTTCGACGCCAAATACGGTGAACTGCTGGGCGCTCATATGATTGGCGCAGGGGTAACGGACATGATAGCCGAGCTGGTGCTGGCCCGCAAGCTGGAGACCACCGGCCACGAGATCATTAAGGCTGTGCACCCGCACCCCACCATGAGCGAAGCCGTTATGGAAGCTGCTGCTGCTGCCTACGGAGAGGTCATTCACCTCTAAAACACGGCCAGAACCCCAGGAAAAGGCTGCTCCTTAAGGCAGCCTTTTTTGTTTTTTTAAGAACAATGCTTAATGTTGTTAACTAAGCCTCGTGTTCAGACGAAAAACACCTCTTAAAACCAGTGCGCATCTGTCCGGAACTACTGTCTCATACTTCCCCGCTAGAGTGGTGGTGGCTGCCGCTGGTCTTTGCCCTGCTGGCCGGAGGAGGCGTGTATCTGTATTACCTGCCACACCTGCGTTCCCTGCGGGAAATGAATGTGGATCTACGTCACAAAATGGAAGATCGTGCCAAAGTGGTAGTACAGCAGAAAGAGGTCATTCAGCATAAGATCCGCAGCCTGGAGAAAGCCTACAGCGACTTCAAGGTCATGAGCAAGATAGGCCAGGAACTGACCACCAGCCTGGAACTGGAGAAGGTATTTGACAAACTCTATGAGCAGGTGAACCTGCTGATGGATGCCGCCGTGTTCGGCGTGCATTTATATGACGAACCCGGGCAGATCATCCATTACAAGTATGTGCTGGAAAACGGCGAGCGGCAGCCTTCCGTAGAAATCCCCTTGGGGCATCCCACCCTTTCAGCCTATTGTATTCGCAACCGGGAAGAACTGTTCATTGCCAACCTGGCCAAGGAATACCGCCGCTACCTGCCCAGCGCGCAGCCCGTGACGGGGCAGCTCCCCAGTTCGGTCCTCTATATGCCGCTTATCCTCCAGAACGATGTGCTGGGCGCCATTACGGTACAGAGCTTTACCCAGAACGCCTATTCCCAGGAACATGTGAGCGTATTACGGGTGCTGGCCAGCTACACGGCCATTGCCATAGGCAATGCCAATGCTTTTGAGCGGCTGGAAGCGGCACGCGCCAGTATCCACCAGCAGCATGAAGAGATCATTGAGAAGAATACAAGTCTCACCCTGGCCTACGAGATCATCGAGCGGCATAACGAAGCCATCCTGGACTCCCTGGCCTACGCCCGCCGCATCCAGGAAGCCATTATGCCTTCTCACAAGGAAGTGAGCCGCGTACTGCCCAACAGCTTTATCTATTACAAGCCTAAGGATATTGTGAGCGGGGATTTCTTCTGGTATATGACCAAAGGCAACGTGGCCATGCTGGCGGCCGTGGACTGCACCGGGCATGGCGTGCCGGGGGCTTTTATGAGCGTGCTGGGCAGCACCCTGCTTAACCAGATAGTACACCAGGAGGGCCACACTTCGCCGGAGATCGTGCTCACACAACTGGACAAGCGGGTAATGACCATGCTCAAGCAAATGGACCCGGATGCAGATGCCACGGACGGCATGGATGTCTCCCTGGTCACACTGAACCTGGGCACCCGGGAGATCCAGTTTGCCGGGGCTAATCGCCCGCTTTTCTATATGCACAAAGGCGAGATGCACGAGCTCAAAGGCAACAAGTACCCCGTGGGCGGCAAATACAATGTGCACGACCCGTATGTAGGCCACACGGTGCCCCTGCAACCCGGGGACAGTTTCTATATCTTTACAGACGGATTTGCAGACCAGTTCGGAGGAAACCGCCGACGCAAGTTTCTCAACAAACGTTTCATGCAGCTACTGGCCGATATCTCCCGGCTCCCCCTGGACAAGCAGCATCCTGCACTGAACGAAGCCTTTGAAACCTGGCGCGGAGATGAAAAACAACTGGACGATGTGCTGGTGGTGGGGGTGCAGGTCTAACGTCCCCGGGACTCCAGCACAGCCAGGGGTACTATCATCTCCTCCATGCTGATACCTCCATGCTGCAGGCTGTCGGCATAGAGGTTTACATAGTGGTTATAGTTGTTGGGGTAAACAAAGTACCCGTCCTCCAGCGCAAACGCATAGGAGCTGCTGACATTGCTGGCAGGCAGGCGAATATCCCCGGGATTGCGAAAGCCCAGAATATGACGGTCCTTGGGGTCATAGTTCAGGTTACGGCCTTGCTTGTAGCGCAGGTTGGTGGAGGTATCGCGGTCGCCCACAATTTTGAGCGGCCGTTTCACCCGCACCACACCGTGATCTGTGGTAATCACCAGGCGAGCGCCTTTCTGGGCCAGTAATTGCAGGGCAGGCAGCAACGGACTGTGCTGAAACCAGCTTTTGCTCAGGCTGCGCACGGCGGCTTCGTTGGGAGCCAGTTGTTTGATAATGGCCATTTCGCTGCGGGCATGGGCCAGCATATCTATGAAGTTGATGACTACGCAGTTTAAGGTGTTTCCCAGGCTATTATGCAGGCCGTCCGCCCATTGCTTCATGTCAGTCTCTGTGAGCACTTTGGTATAGGACCACGCTATATCCAGGCGGGACTGCCTGAGCTGCTCTGCCATCAGTTCCTGCTCATAGAGGTTCTTACCCCTATCCTCATCGTCATAGACCCAGTACTGCGGGTACTTCTTGGCAATCTCATCGGGAAAAAGACCGGCAAACAGGGCATTGCGGGCATACTGGGTGGCCGTGGGGAGTATGGCAAAATAACTTTGCTCTTCCACAAGGGTCCAGTGGGGCTGCAGCAGGGGTAGCAGGGTGCGCCACTGGTCATACCGCATACAATCTATGAGCAGGAAATACGTAGGCCGGTCAGCAGAGAGGCGAGGCAGCACCTGGCTGCGCATGACATCCGGGGAAAGCAGGGGACGCTCCGCAGCGGGCGCCTTCACCCAATGCGCGTAGTGCCTGGCTATATATTTGCCAAAGTTCACATTGGCCTCCTGGAACTGGCTGTTGAGCACCTCCTGCATCCCCTTATCCTCGCTTTGCTGCAGCTCCATGTCCCAGAATACCAGTTTCTGGTACACCTCTGCCCACTCCTGCGCATCCAGTTGTTCACCAAAGCGCATGGACAGGCGGGTAAACTCCCGCTGGTAACTGCGGGTGGTCTTCTGGCTCACCAGTTCCTTGCCCTCCATCAGCTTCTTGATACTGAGGAGCACCTGGTTAGGGTTCACAGGCTTGATCAGGTAATCTGCGATCTTGGCCCCGATCGCATCTTCCATGACATGCTCTTCCTCGCTCTTGGTGATCATCACCACGGGCAGATGCGGATATACCTGCTTGATACGGTCCAGCGTTTCCAGCCCGCTGAGGCCGGGCATATTCTCATCCAGAAAAACCAGGTCATACGCCTCTTCCTGCAGCATATCCAGGGCATCTTCTCCCCCGGTAGCCGTATTCACAGACATGCCTTTCTGCTCCAGGAACAGGATCTGGGGCTTAAGAAAGGCTATTTCATCATCTACCCAAAGGATATGCGCCATATACCGCTAAATGTTGAGATCAGGTTTAGGAAGAGAACGACAGACGGGCCGCATTTCTTTTGACTGCTGCTATCTAAATGAAGCACGGCCGCAAACGGGACCGTTATACGGCCAGGGTCTTGTTAAACTGGGTCATGGTCTGCTGGAGCCCCACAAACGCAAAGCTACGGGCAGCTTCGGCACAGTGACCCAGGACTGCCGGCAGAGCTTTTTCTTCTTCCGCGGAGAAACTGCCCAGCACATAATCCACCTGCTGCCCTTGCCGGAAGTGGCTGCCGATACCCACCCGCATACGTGCATACTGGTTATGTCCCAGGGTAGCCTCTATGTCCTTCAGCCCATTGTGCCCTCCGGCAGAACCCTGGCCACGCAGGCGCACTGTGCCAAAATCCAGTGCCAGGTCATCGGTGATGGCCAGGACATTAGGCGCGGGTATTTTAAGCTCTTTCATCCAGTAGTTCACGGCTTTGCCGCTCAGGTTCATATAAGTAGTGGGCTTGAGCAGTACCAGTGTGCGCCCCCGGTGCTTTACCTCGCAGACCCAGCCGTGGCGCTTATCCTGCCAGGGAGTATCGCCGGCCAGTTCATCAGCTACCAGCCACCCCACATTATGGCGTGTGCGGGCATATTCGGCGCCGGGGTTGCCCAGGCAGGCTATCAGGTATCGCATGGGGGTAGGTTTGGGTGCGTTGCGGAAGAATCGATACATCTGCCAAAATTACGCCATACAGCTGCCGGCGCAACCATTGTCTTTTTGCCTAATTTAGCACACGGACACAAGTTTGGTCCGCTTTCACTCAACCACAATAAACCTCATGCCTAAAAAGATCATCATGTGTGTGGACGATGAGCAGGTGGTGCTCACCAGCCTGATAGGTCAGCTCAACAATACCTTCAGCAACAAATACATATACGAGGGTTTTACCAGCGCAGAAGAGGCCGAGGAGTTTATTGACGAATTGTACGCCGAAGGCCAAACGGTAGACCTGATCGTGTGCGACTGGCTCATGCCCCGCGTAACGGGAGATGAATTTATGATCCGGGTGCACAAGCGCTTCCCGCACGTGCAGATGATCATGCTCTCCGGACAGGCAGACCATGCCAGTGTGGAGCGTGCCAAAGCGGAGGCCAAGCTTTATAAGTTCATGGCCAAACCCTGGGACAAGGAAGAGCTGATGACCGAGGTGGAGACGGCCCTCAATACCCCCAAGGTATAAGCGCCTCGCGTCCTGCGACTGGTCCTGTTATGCGCCCTGTTCCCTTGCTGGCTATTGTGATTCCCTGCCTCAATGAGCAGGAGGTGTTGCCGCATACGGCAGCCCACCTACTGGAGACCCTGGAGGCGCTGGCCGCATCAGGGCACATAGCCCCGGAGAGCTTCCTGCTGGTAGTGGACGACGGGAGCACAGACGACACCTGGCCCCTGCTGCGCACACTCCATACAAAGCACCCCCGGCAAGTGCGCGCCTTGCGGCTCTCCCGCAACTTCGGGCACCAGCCTGCATTGCTGGCTGGCATGCAGGCTGCGGCCCGCACAGCGGATGTTGTCATTACATTGGACGCCGACCTGCAGGACGATACCCGCATCCTGCAGCAGATGCTGAACCACTACCATAATGGTTGCGACATTGTATACGGCGTGCGCAACAGCCGGGCGGAAGACTCCCTGGGCAAGCGCCTGCCCGCCCGTCTTTATTACCGTTTCCTGCGCCTGGCGGGGGTGAATATCATCTTCGATCACGGGGATTTCCGCCTAGTATCGCGCAAAGCGCTGCGGGCACTGGGCAGCTATCGCGAGGTTAACCTGTTTCTCAGGGGTATATTCCCCGCTATGGGTTTTCAAAGCGCTACGGTACATTATAGCCGGCAGGCCCGGCAGGCAGGCCGCTCCAAGTATTCCTTGCGAAAGCTGGCGGCGCTGGGGCTTAGCGGCATCACCGCGTTTTCTACAGTCCCCCTTCGCCTGGTCACCTTACTGGGCCTGCTCACCTTCCTGGTCAGCCTGGGGTTATCGGGCTATGCCCTGTGGAGCTATTTCACCCGGCAGGCAGTACCGGGCTGGGCTTCTACCGTGTTGTCTACCTACCTGATCGGAGGCGTGCAACTCCTTTCCATAGGTATCATTGGCGAATACCTGGCCCGCATTTACCAGGAGGTGAAGGACCGCCCCCGGTATATTGTAGACGAGGAACTGGGGACATAACAACCCTACTCCCTGGGTATTCTGTCCGGGAAGTCCGTAATGACACCGGTAACTCCCAGGCTGCGTAACCGCTCTGCCTCAGCAAGGTCATTGACCGTCCACACATGGATGCCCATACGCCGCACCCGCAACTCGTCCAGAAGGGCAGCATCCACCAGGCTGTAATGCGGGTTGTAATAATCGGGCCTGAAGTTCAGTCTGGCCAGATTGACCTCCAATCCTTCCGTATTATGTACCAGCAACCCATAAGACCATTCTGGTTCCAAGACATGTAAAGCATTGAGTATCTCCGGACTAAAACTCTGGATAACCATCCGGAACTGAAGACGCTGCGGGTACTCAAGGGCTTTATGCAGCACGCGGGTATATGCTTCCAGGGGTGGATAATATACCGTATCTCCCTCGGTGTATTTGATCTCGATTAGCCAGGCAGGCTTACGGGTATCCGCTCTGTCCAGATAATAATGATAAGCATCATCCAGCGCTTCACTGAGCAGCGGTTTGTGCTGAGGGCTGGTTTGCTGGTCCGGGAACCTGGGATGCCGCAAGCTCCCACAATCGCAGCGCCGTATCTCCGCATAGGGCATGCGATAGAGGTTCCATGCCTGCTCATTTGTGATCCTTTTGCCATCCGGCCCCAAACAGATTTCAGGGTTCAACCAGGGTTCATGACTGATGACCACCTGTTGATCTGCACTCACCACGAGGTCTATCTCGATATAGTCCACACCGGCATCTATCGCAGCCCGGAAGGCAGGCAAAGTATTCTCGGGATGGGTGCCCCGCGCTCCGCGGTGACCGGTAACCTGAAGCTGAGCCAGTCCTATCATAGGGCACATACAAAGGAATAGAAGCAGTTTCATGCCACAATATCGGGTAAAACCCCATGGCAAGGGAAACTCACTGGTCCTTCGGATTATACCCACCCGAAGGCATCCGCATCCTGCCAGGCAGGGAAGCGGTCTCTCCAGCTCTGCAGCGCCTGGGCAGAGAGGGTGCCAGTACACTGCCCGGGAGCGTGCGGGCTTACACCGGCCAGGATCTCTCCATGAAAGTCATAAAGCGCCGTATTACCACTGTACGAGATCTGGTTGCCATCCGTGCCACAACGGTTCACACCGGCCACATAGCTTTGGTTCTCTATTGCCCTTGCTGCCAGCAGCTGCTGCCAGTGCCGGTTACGGGCGGCAGGCCAGTTGGCTACATACAGGGCCAGGTCATAGCCCTGTACAGGGTCTGCCAGGCGGTTGCGGCTCCACACCGGGAAACGAAGGTCATAACACACCAGCGGCAGTATGCGCCAGCCCCGCCATAGCAGGATGAGACGGTCCTGTCCGCTTGTATAGACCTCATGCTCACGAGCCATGCGAAAGGTGTGACGTTTGTCATAATGATGCAACCGGCCGTCCGGTTGTGCCAGCACAAAGCGGTTGTAATAACGGCCATCCTCCCGGATGATCAGCGACCCACCTACAAGAGCATCCGTTCGCCGGGCCTGTTCCAGCAACCAGGCTACACTGGGACCATCCATGGGTTCTGCCAGTGCTGCCGCATTCATGGAAAAACCGGTGCTGAACATTTCCGGCAACACGATCACATCCGTACGGGGCAATACTGCTAACTGGTCGGCCAGGCGGGCACGATTGCCCGCAGGGTCTTCCCATAACAAGTCTGCCTGTACCAGGCTCAGGGTCAGATCTTGCATAGGCGTTCCGCCGCAAGCTGCAGCTCCTCATCTGTTTTGGCAAAGCAAAACCGCACCACTTTATGGTCGGTCTTATCGCGGTAAAAGACGGATGTAGGAATGGCTGCCACCCCGTGCTTCTCAATCAGCCATTTGCAGAACTCTGTATCCGGTGCATCGGATATCTTGCCATAATGATACAACTGGAAATAAGAGCCCTGTACCGGGATTCCCTCAAACCGGCTGTTTGCCATCAGGCGTATAAACAGGTTACGCTTCGCCGTATACAGGTCCTGCAGATCCTGCACCAGGTTGGGCTTCTGTGCCAGGTAATCTGCTATCGCATGCTGAAGGGGCGTGGACGTACAGAACGTGATATACTGGTGAAACTTCCGCAGCTCTGCACTGAGTGCAGCTGGTGCCAGCACATAGCCCACCTTCCAGCCGGTGAGGTGCAGGGTCTTCCCATAGGAACCGATGACAAAACTGCGCATAGCCAGCTCGGGATCACTGGCCACACTCAGGTGCGGACGACCGTCAAACACGATATGGGCGTATACTTCATCTGAAATGATGAGCAGGTTACTGTCCCGGGTAATGCTCTTGAGGGCCTTAATATCTGCCTCCGTCAGCATGCGTCCGCTGGGGTTGTGCGGGCTGTTGAGCAGCAATGCACGGGTTTTACTGGTGACCAGGCGCTTCACCTTATCCCAGTCTATGGCATAACCAGGGTACGTAAGGGGAATGTGCACCGGCTGCCCGCCGTTGGCCAGTATGGCAGGCACATATGAATCATAGCAGGGATCAAAGACAATGACCTCATCCTCGGGTTGCACCACGGCAGAAATCACGGCATAGAGGGCTTCCGTAGCACCGGAGGTGATGGTTACCTCGGTATCCGCATCATAACTGTAGCCCATATAGGCAGCCGTGAGGCGTGCGGTTTCCTGGCGCAGCTGCGGCAGGCCCGCCATGGGGGCATACTGGTTGTGCCCGGCCTGCATATGCTCATAGGCCAGGCGGGGCAATAAGGGGTCGCAGGCAAAACCCGGGAAACCTTGTCCCAGGTTAACGGCCTGGTATTGGGCCGCCAGCACACTCATTTGGGTGAATATGCTGGTACCTACATCGGGCAATTTGCTTGAGAGCTTCATGGCAGCGCTCAATGAAGGGGTATTGTTCATACGCCGGTCAGCGGTTTGTTACAGTGGCAGAAAGTGTGTGGATACGAAAGTGGGTGCAAAAACGTTGACTTACAAGTATTTTTTTCTCGTCAAATTTTGTAAAGGAACCCCTCACAGGGCATCTTTGGGCCCTTGAAACGCGTCATGAGATTGTTAGTTCCCTTTTGCCTGCTCTGTATACTCGGTTTGCCCCGCCAGGTGCAGGCACAATCACTGGCAGAGCTTTATCAAAAGGCTCTTTCAAACGACATCGCCGCCTGTGTGGAACTGAGCGCACGGTATAACCTGGGCATAGACGGAGCACCCTACAAGCCGGACAGCGGCCTGTTTTTCCTGGAAAAAGCGGCGTTGCTGGGAGATGCTGACGCAACCTACCTGGTTGCCATACAACACCTGCGGGGACTGGGCACACCCAAAAGCGAACCCAAAGGATTGCAATGGCTGCAAAAAGCGGCAGAACAGCAGCATCGCGAAGCTGTCCGCGCCCTGTTTGAGCTCTACAGCGCGCAGCCTCTGATCTTCCTGGATGCCAGGATACAAGTGCCCCAGGATTATGGCAAAGCCTTGCATTATGCCCAAATGGGTACAACGCTGGGAGACCCCCAGGCTGCATTCTATGCGGGACAAGCTTACAGGAATGGCTGGGGAGCACCCAGGAATGACTCCCTGGCAGTGAATTACCTGCACCAGGCCGCCACAGAGATGGCATATCCCCCTGCCCAGCAAACGCTGGGGTACTGGTTCTTCCGGGGAACTACGGCGCTAGGTGCGGACTTTGACCGCGCCTATAGCTATTACCAGTTACTGGCAGATAACCCCGCCGCAGACTTTGCCCTGCAGACCACCGGACGGGTGGGTATGCACGAATGTGTGCAATGGAAACGCATTAGCCTTAACTTGCAGTGGCTATGGGCATTCCCAGACCCGCTCATGGCCCCCCAGCTGGAAGTGAAACCCTGACACCTTCTGTTATGCGCGCCACTGTATACCGCTTGCTCTTTCTCTGCTGCCTGATTAGCCTGCCGCTGGCACCTTTGCCGGCACAACTGGAGCCTATGGTGACACCGGCACAAATCCGCAGGCATAATATCCAAAGCATCACGGTGACTTTGTATAACGGTGATGCCGAAGGGAACCGCCACGGGCGGGGAGAGAAAGAACGGTATTACGAATATGACCCTATGGGCAATATCGTAGAACGCAATTTCTACCCCGAGAAGCCGGGTTATAACCGCACCACCATCTTTGAATACCGCAAAGGAAGTCTATGGAGAGAGAGCCTGAACAAGCATGGAGACCTGGTAGAGAGCATTGAGTATATCAACTATGCAGGCAAGGTGCCCACACTGATCAGGCGCAAGGACGGCATGGGCAAGCTGCTGGCCACCGAGGAGCGCACCTATATCCAGGATACGCTGCTGGCCGGGATGAAGTTATATGACTCTGAGAAACAACTGGTCAACCACACGAGTTATACCTATGTACCCGAGACCGCCCGGCTACAGTCCCAAACAGAGCAACGCGGAGGCATGACACGCAAAGTGGTAGAAAACGCCTACGACCCGCACAACCGGCTCATTGCCCAGAAAGAGTATGACAATACCGGCCAGCATGTGCGCAATGTAACCTACAATTATGACGAAGAAGGCCGGCAGGTGCGCCGTGTAAGCCGCACACTGGACGGCAAACTGGCAGAAGACCTCTACTATACCTGGGAAGAGGGCCTGCTGGCAGAAGAATACGTGCAGTATGCGGATATCGACCTGCGCGACAGCCGGCGGCACAGCTATAACGAACAGGGGCTGCATAGCAGTACCCTGGCATTTGAAGCTTCAACGCAGCACTGGCGGGTAGCTACTTTCACCTACACGTTCTACGAAAAGAAATAGCATGGGATTTCGCATCCATACAGAAGGCGCCTGGGAGCGCTATGGCTTGCTGGTATGGTTTGACAGGTTTGAGCGTATAGGCCGCACGGCTATGGCCGCCGCCTGTTTCCTCACCTTCTTCCTCAGCCTCATGGTAGCGGCGCCGTTCATCTACTATACCATGCAACAGGGATATGAGATCCTGAACAACCCGCTGACCTGGGTAGTATTTATCCTGGGCTATACCATAGCCATCCTGCTGTTACAGAACCTGTTATGGATACTGGTGCGCGGGGCGCTGTGGGTGCTGGAGGAAGTCTAGCCTCTGCGCGGCTTTTTTCTAGAACTCCCAGCTTTTCCAGCTGTCTTCCAAGCTGGGACTGGCCTGCAACGTGGGAGTTTGCGGGCGGTTGAAGAGCAGCAAGGCATGCAGCGACACTTCGCCCTCCAGCCGATCGGCCAGTTCACCATAGGTAATACCCTCAGGGTACTGGTTCAGCAGCATCATGAGGAAATAGCTGAAGAGGCCGTGACGCGCCTGGCGATAGGGCAATGCCGCCTGCTCGCCGGTACTGGCAGAGAAGATGACCGTATTGCCCTGTACCTCCACGGGTTTGGGTTTGATGATGACGCCCCGGGCAGCGATAGGGGAATCCCCGCTGCGGCTTTGCCCGCTGAAGCACGCATCCAGGAACATCGTCAGCCGTGCCGGCCCCGGTTGCGTGAGGCGAGAGATGACCTCGCTGATCAGGATGGCTTTATTAGGAGCGTGCGGGTTCACATCCACCGGCAGCAGGAAACTTTCCCGGGTGCCTTCCTGGGGAATGCCATGCCCGGCATAGAAGAAGAAAAGCTCAGCTTTATAGCCATAGTTCTTGGCCAGCAGGCTCAGTTTGGTGAGCTCATTGTCCATCTGTGCAGCAGTGCCATTGGTAAGGATCAATATGTTGCGGCGGGGAATGCCCAGCCTTTTTTCGGCATACTCTGCAAACAGGAGCCCGTCTGACAGGGCATATTCCACATTGATCTCTCCGGCGCCCGTGTTGTAATCACTGTACGCTTCATTGGCTATCACCAGTGCAAAACGCTGGGGTTGCTGGGCAATGACGGGGATATTGGTACTGATGTCCATAGGCGGCTTGTAACGCTCGGGGTCTTTGCGCGCCACCTCATAGCGTATGGGGGAGATATTGAGATGAGAGACATCCCACAAGCGGATGGTCTTGTCTGCAGAAGCAGTGGCCACATATTTGCCGTCGGGGCTGAAAACAGCCTGCCAGAGCGCGCCTATGTGCCCATTGAGCACCTGCATTTCTTCGCCGGTGAGTGCATTCCAGATGCGGGCGCTCCTGTCCCGGCTGGCGGTCACTACCAACTGTCCATCGGGACTAAAGGCCACGGAACGCACAATATCCGTATGTCCCTTTATACCCTGGAAGGTGGCGGCGTCTTTCCAGATGCGCACCGTGCGGTCCAGGCTGGCAGAAGCCAGCAGCTTGCCATCGGGGCTCACCGCCAGTCCGCGTATGGTATTCTTGTGGCCCTTGAGCTGGCGCACCAGCCTCCCGGTATTGATCTCCCACAAGGTCACAACGGCTTCGGCACCGGCGGTATAGAGATATTGCCCCTGCGGGTCTATCGCCACCGCATACACGGTATTCTTATGCTCGGGGAAAGACTGTTCCCAGTTCTCGTGGATATCCCACAGGCGGGCGGTGCGGTCCCAGCCGGCGGTAGCAATGGTAGCACCATCTGCACCAAAGGACACGCACTCCAAAGGCTTACCCTGGCTGTCAAAACTCTTGAGCAGGCGCCCGGTCACCACGTCCCATATCTTCAGGGTGCCATCGCTGCTACCCGATGCCAGGAGGGTACCGTCCGGGCTGAAGGACAGACTGTTAACACTGGCCGTATGGGCATCCAGCGTCTGGCTGAGCGCACCGGTGCGGGCATTCCACAGGCGGATGGTGCGGTCGCTGCTGCCCGATGCCAGGAGCTGGCCGTCGGGACTGAAAGCTACGGTATTGACATCCAGCGTGTGGCCATGCAGTTCCCGGAATTTCTGTGCCCAAACGGTCAGCGGTGCCAGCAGGCACAACAGCAAAAAGGGGCGTAGCAGTGCTTTCATAATGGCTAGGGTTGAAGGGAAGAGACAGGACAGAGGAAGAGTTATCGTTTGCTGTTGACAATGGAAATATCCAGTACCATTACCTGAAAGGACTCCCGCATAGCCTGGTTGAGTGAGAGCCATTCCTGGAAGTCTTCGCTCACGATCTTGCGGGGAAACTGGAAGCCCCTGAGCGCAGAATCCATCCGGTTGGTCACCTGGCGGCTAGCCTCCAGCAAAGGTTTGTTATAGGGCTCGGGCGAAAAGACCACGAATATCCGTTCACTGATCACCTGCTGGCTACCGGTATGCAGCACCATTTCATCTATAGGGATACCCGGCTGTGTAAAAGGATAGTGGCGGGCATCGGGCGAAAAGAGCAGGTATTCCTTGCCGGCTTCCACGCGCATGCCGCTGGCCTGGTCGCGGGGCATCTGCAGGTAAGGCATCAGGCAATAGGCATATTCCTGGTCATCCAGCCACAGGGAGAGCCAGCCATCGGCCGGACTGCGGAAGCGCAGATACAGCTGGTCACCGGTATGGAAGTCATGGGTTATGCAGTCGCTGTTCGTGGCGCAGTACAGGGGCTGAGCCTCAAAGCGCACAGGGGGGCTTTTGAGCTCCCGGGCCAGACCGCTGATGCTGCACCTGACGATATACTCTGTACGGCCTTTACGTTTGGCTTTTTTGGATACGCGCCCTTTGGGGTCATAATATACCTCTTCTTCGGTATACGTTTCATTCAGGGTGCGCACCCAGTCTCCTTTCACATAGGTGTTGGCTATCATATTGAAACGGGAGAAGGTGCGGGCACGGCTACCGGCACTCTCGTTGGTGACCGTGGTGCTGTTGGAACGATACACAACCGCTCCATAAGTCTTCTCCAGGGCATCTATCATAGCCAGCTGACGCACTTCCTTCTTGGCTTCATTAATGGCTGCGGGGCTGGGTTCGCCCTTCAGAATAAGTTCTGCAGCGCCGCTTACCCGGTCTGTACCGGCCACCGGATCCAGGTCCGGCGAGGCACTTACACCAGATTCCCGGACAATGCGCCCGGGAGAGGAATCCTGTGCCCGCACTTCATAGCAAAGCCCCCCCATACTGAGCAACAGCAATAGTGCGATATGGAGGGGCGTATGCATGAAGAGTCGTATCAGGATGTGAAGCAAAAGGTATCTTATTCCAGGCCGATGAGCTTGTCCAGTTTACCGTCCAGTTCGCCCAGTTCCTCCTGCAGTTTCACTCGCAGGGAGTTCTTGGCCTGATAGAGGGCCTTCTCACGGTCATACAGCAGCTTGATGTTCACTTCCACATTCTTGTTCTTAAGCACGCGGTGAATCTTGAAGCTGGGGTCTACATTCTCCAGGCGCACGGCAATGACGTTCTTGGCAGACTGCAACACTTTGGTAACAGAAGCGGCCTCTTCCGCATTCAGCTGGGAGTTGGCCAGGTTAGCCTTTACCAGTGAACGGATCTGCGTTTCCAGCTGGCCGGCCAGGTTGAGCTTGGCGATCTCCAGGGCCTGCATCTCAGCGGCAGTGCGGGTCTCGGCCACGGCGTTTCCGTCAGAGCTCAGGAACACCAGCTTGCCTTCATCGTCACGTTCCAGGAGCTTGAACCAGGTATATTCCAGCATCTTCTCCATAGGGAGGCTGCCGGGAGCTACCACATAGCCTTGTTTCTGGAACTGCTTGGATTCCTTGCGGGCTTCCTTGACAGCTTTTTTCTTGATGTCTTTCTTGAGGTCCTTGCGCTGGCGTTTATCCAGTTGCGCATGGGCAGGCAGGGCAAACACGAGTCCCAATGCCATAATGAGCAGGGTGCGAAGTGTAAGGGTTTTCATATGAGATGGAGTTAAGGGGTATGATAGCTTAGCATACAAAGGTTATGCCAAAAATAATTTAAGTAGAGAACCCTTGGAGCGAAATGTGTGTTATTTTTAGCCTAATGACAGAATACGGGACCTACTATCAGTTGCTGGGCATCTCGCCCCGGGCCAGCGCAGAAGAAATAGATACCGCTTTTCGTCTGCAGGCCGATGCACATAACCCCTCTTTGCACCCCGGCGAAGCCCAGGAACACCGTTTTCAGGCCATACTGGATGCCTATACCGTGCTGAGGAACCCTGAGGCCCGTGCCCAGTATGATGCGCACCTGGCCAGCCTGGGCGCGCTGGAGTCTCCCAACCCGCTCAAAATAGCGTTTCGCAGAAAAAGTAATCCCCCAAAAACTGCTCAAAAGCCCAAAAGCGTAGAAACCCCATCGGGAGATCCGCCCAAAACGTTTACCCAGTTGCTGGATTTTGACTGGGATGCGCTGGATGAGCCCACACCCGAGCAGCAAAAAGAGGGTAACCGGGAGTTTCGGATGGAGCTGATATTCAAGCTGCTGATCATCCTGGCCTTCATCGGGATACTCAGCATTATATGGCTGTTTCTTTAGCTAAAAAAGCCCCGTTTCCGGGGCTTGATAGGGGTTCTTTGCACAAAAAACGGGCTCCGGACTAGAGACCGAACTTGAAGTGGAAGCCCACCTGAAAGAGCAGGATGCTATTGGTCTGGCTATCGCCATTGCTGTCTTCGCTGAATATGGTGGGATACTTGACGCCTATATTCAGGTTAGTTACCGGGCTAAGGCCGAACATGACCCCGGCATTGGGGGCGATGCCAAAGTTATTGTCGGATTTCGTGGTGGTAGTCTTGGTATTCAGCACCTCAACGGTGGATTTGACGCTGCTCATATATAAGCCAAAATCCAGACCTATATAAGGCTTCACAATCTTGTCAAAGAAATAATACTCTATACCCGCAGTAATGGGAATGATAGAAGTCGTGCCTTCCACGGACAGGGCCTGGCCATTGACCGTAGAGGCCGAAGGGTATACATAGAAGCCGGTATTCAACCCCAGGTGCAGCTTATCCATAGGGTAGAAACGCGCCCGGAGCTCAGCGCCTCCGCCTCCGCTATAGGCATCTCCAAAATCACCCTGGGGCACACCGTAGCCGCCATCTACACCCACTGAAATACCTTGCGCAAAAGCAGTGCTACCCAGCAGGAGGAACAAACCAACAAGTATCTTTTTCATAGGATAAGGAAATGAGTTTAGATAAAAACAGGCAGGATATTTCAGCAATTTACAAAAGTGCGCTGAAACGGGGTCAGGATTTTTCATCTAGCCGGGGCATTACGGGGTTTTGGCGGCTGCACAGCAAAGCCCGTGGGGTGAGCAGTAGAATTTTGATATCAAGCAGCAAGGAAAAGCGCTCCACGTAACGGACATCCCATTCCAGGCGCTCTTCCCAGGTGGAGTGGTTGCGGCCATTGACCTGGGCAAGGCCGGTGAGGCCGGGCTTCACCAGGTGGCGTTGCTGTTGGCGGGGGGTATAATGCGGCAGATAGTCCGGGAGCAAAGGGCGCGGACCCACCAGGCTCATATGGCCCTGCAATACATTGACCAGCTGGGGAAGCTCGTCTATAGCTAGGCTACGGAGGATTCTGCCCAGGGGAGTAATACGGTCAGCGTCAGGCATCGGAAGGCCGGACGGCTGCGGCGCTGGCGGGCGCATAGTGGCAAGCTTGTAGACAGTAAAGCTTGCTTGCTGTCTGCCGGTACGTTCCTGTAAGAAAAATACACGGCCCCGCTGGAAGAACAGTAGTAGAAAGGCACTGGTTAAGAGAATTGGTAGGCACAAAAGTAGCAAAAGGGTGCCAAGTACTATATCCAGCAGGCGTTTACCTGTGTTTTTATAGCCAATTTTTTTCAACAAAATTATGTTAAATTCTTGACCAATACCCGGAAGCTAGCGTAAAAAGCCCCGCACAGCTTCGCAGATATAGGCGAGCTGGTCTTCCGTAAGTTCGGTGTGCATGGGCAGGCTCAGCACCTCACTGCACAGCCGCATGGTCACCGGGTAGTCCTCATCCCGGAAGCGGGCATGGGCATAGGGAGGGTGCTGGTGCACCGCCAGCGGGTAGAATACCACACTGGGCACATTCTTCTCCCGCAGGTGCGCCTGCAACGCGTCCCTGCGTCCACCGGCTATGCGCAAGGTATACTGGTGAAACACATGCGTGCTCCAGGGAGCACGGCCGGGAATCTGCAGCCCGTCAATACCCTGGAGGGCATCGTCATAAAAAGCGGCAGCCTTGCGGCGGGCGGCAATGTAGGTATCCAGGCGGCGCAGCTTGTGGCGCAGGATAGCGGCCTGTATGCTGTCCAGGCGGCTATTCACCCCTACCCTGTCAAAATAATACTGGCGTTGCTGTCCGTGGTTAGCTATCATGCGCAGTTCCGCAGCAAAGGCATCCTCATTAGTGAAGAGGGCGCCGGCATCTCCATAAGCACCCAGGTTCTTGCTGGGGTAAAAAGAGGTGGCGCCCGCCTTGCCCATCGTACCGGCAGTTGCTTTGCGGCCATCCGGGTAAGTATACTCCGCTCCTATGGCCTGTGCGGTGTCTTCAAACACCAGGAGGTTATGGCGCTGAGCTACCTCCAGCACAGGGGCCATATTGGCGCACTGTCCATAGAGATGCACCGGAACAATAGCTTTGGTACGGGGCGTAATGAGCGCCTCAAGACGGGCGGGATCCAGGTTAAAGGTATCATACTCCACATCGCACAACACCAGCTTCAGCCCCAGCAAGGCAATGACCTCGGCCGTGGCGATATAGGTGAAGTTAGGGCAAATGACCTCATCCCCGGGATGAAGGCCCGCAGCCATCATACTGATCTGCAGGGCATCTGTGCCATTGGCACAGGGGATCACATGCTTAACCCCCAGATATTGCTCCAGTTCTGCCTGAAAACTCTTGACCTCTGGCCCATTGATAAAGGCCGCGGTATCCAGGATCTGTTGCAGGCTTTCGGCCAGATCTGCCTTGAAGTCTTGGTACTGACCTGTGAGGTCTACCATTTGGATGGGTTTCATATGCAGGAAAGTCTAGAGACTCCAGTATCTGAGAGAAGTGATTTGATTGCGGTACAGTCCTTTAAGGTCTACCAGCAGGCCCGGGGATCTGAGATGAGCTTTGAACCAGGCTTCATCAAACTGCCTGTATTCATTATGGGGCACTGCCAGGATGATGGCATCGTAGTCCTTGCCTATCTGCGGAGTAAGCTCAATACCATATTCCTCGTGCACCTCTTCATTCACGGCATAGGGGTCTACTACATCCACATTCACCATAAAGGAACGCAGTTCGTTATACATATCCACCACTTTACTGTTGCGGATATCCTGCACATTTTCCTTGAAGGTGATCCCCATAATCAGCACACGGGTATCGCGGATGCTCTTGCCTTGTGCAATGAGCATCTTCACCACCTTCTGGCCCACCACGGGGCCCATAGAGTCGTTGATATCACGACCAGCCAGTATCACTTTGGCATGATAGCCCAGTTCGGAAGATTTGTAGGTGAGATAATACGGATCGACCCCTATGCAGTGGCCGCCCACCAGGCCGGGCTGGTATTTCTGGAAGTTCCACTTGGTGCCGGCCGCTTCTATGACATCATAGGTATTAATCCCCATCAGGTCAAAGATGAGGCTGAGTTCGTTCATCAGCGCAATGTTGAGGTCGCGCTGGGTGTTCTCAATGATCTTGGCGGCCTCTGCCACTTTGATGCTGGAAGCCTGGTGCAAACCGGCCTCTATGATCAGCGCATACACATCATGGATCTCTTTGGCAGCCTCGGGAGTATCTCCGGATACGATCTTTTTAGTATTGCTCAGGGTATGCACCTGGTCTCCGGGATTGATGCGTTCCGGGCTATACCCCACATGGAAGTCCTGTTTCCACTTGAGGCCGCTCTGCTCCAGGATGGGGATACAGTCTTCTTCGGTGCAGCCGGGGTATACGGTGCTTTCATACACCACGTAATCCCCGGGTTTTAATACCTTGCTGAGGGTACGGCTGGCAGACAATACCGGGGTGAGGTCAGGATTGCGGCGCTGGTCTATAGGCGTGGGCACCCCCACTACAAAGAAATGGGCATTGCGCAAGTCCTCTGCACGGGCAGTAAAAGTAATATCGCAACCTTCAAAAGCACTGGCGGGCAGTTCGCCGCTAGGGTCTATGTGCTGCTGCATCTGCTGTACCCGATTCTCATTAATATCGAAACCTATGACACGCAGCTTGCGCGCAAATAACAGGGCAATGGGAAGTCCTACATATCCCAGCCCTATAACGGCCAGGGTCTTTTCTTTTTTGAGTAGCTCAGCGTACATGAGAATTTATTGACCTAGTATCTGATTGAACCCCATGGAGATGATTTCCACAACTGCGGGCGGCAGGCCAAAATTAGAAAAACTCGATAGCATGGGGGAAAGAACCGGTCTTTTTTTATCATAAATAAAAGTTAGGGCATAAAAAAGTGTGGCAGCACTTGACAAGAACTAAGTAATAATACTTATTTTGTATCTCTTACCTGTTAAGAGATTATCCCTAAGTAAAAAACCTGCCTGACTAACCGTATGAAAAATCTATTCCTGGGAGCCAGTCTGCTGCTATGCGGGCTGTCTGCCGCCGTGGCACAACAAAGCACCCACACACCTCCCCTTCCCTTACTGGATACTCCCACGCTGCAGGCTCAGCAAACTATCCAGCGCCAGGTGTCGGCACTGAAGACCGGCAGCGCCATGGATTATTACCTCGGCCTGCGCCGCAGCAAGCTCCGCGGTCTCACGCTGGGCCAGGCAGCTGACGCTGCTGATGACAAGGCGGCCGGGTTCAAACCCACCTTCAGCGCCGGTGCACTCATCCACGTAGTGGGCGCCGGGTTCCAGGACCGGCCCTCTGCAGACCCCAATGCCCAGGCGGACCAGGAATGGCAGCGCCAGCTCTTTAACTACCGCACCCGCCTGCTGTTCGGGGGCAACGTAAGCGCCAAGACCAGCTGGTTCATAGAAACCGAGGCCCCCACGGTAGACGGTATCGGCTGGGGCGCCGGGGATACCACCCGCAACATCCAGGTATCTCCCATTATCCTGGACGCCCAGGTAGAGCATCGTTTCAGCGATGCGTTCAGCATCATTGCTGGGATGCAGCTGGTGGGTATCAACCGCAACCAGCTCCAGGGCGCCGCTTCACTCATGGGAGTGGACTTCGGGTACTACCAATACAACTATACGCTCACCCAGAACTCCCCGCTCCAGAATAACTATGGCCGCGACATCGGGGTGAACCTCCGCGGTTTCTTCCTGGACAACCGCCTGGAATACCGCCTGGGTTTCTTCGGTGGCCGCAGCTGGGACAACAAAGGTCCTTTCCGCACCATTGCCCGCCTGTGCTACAATTTCCTGGACACGGAAACCGGCCAGTACTACACCGGCAACAGCCTGGGCAGCAGCAAACTCTTCTCCATAGGAGCCGGAGTGGATATGCAGGGCGGGTATACTGCTTTTGGTGCAGATGCATTCCTGGACCTGCCGGTGAGCGAGAGCCTCAGCATCCTGGCCAACACCAGCTACAGCATGCTGAACGGCGGAGACCCGGGCAATCCCTATAATATGGGTACACTGATCCCCAAGCAGTCTATCCTCTTTGGTGAAGTGGGACTGTATGCCAGGAAGTTGAAACTCTCCCCTTTCTTCATCATTGAGATGAATACTTTTGACGGCGACCGCGCCCAACTGGGCCTGCCCGAATCGGCCGACAGCGACGCCCTGTCAGATGCCAATGCCTTGCGCGATATTTCCCGTATGGGTGGCGGCCTGTGCTACTACTTCAACGGGTACAATGCCAACATCAAGCTCCAGTACATCACCGACACGGTGCACAGCTTCAATCCGGATGGCAACGTAGTGGGCCTCAGCCGGGGTGTCATCTGGGCACAATTACAACTCTTCGTATTTTAGTACGTGTTTTCCTGTATCACTTTCTCCTAAAATCTATCCTATGAAACGCATATTCTTTCTCCTGCTGGCCCTGCCCCTATTCTTAGCAGCCTGTGGCGGCGATGGCGAGAACAAAGACAATGACAAAGATGTCATCTACGTGGGGGTGCTTCATTCGCTAACCGGCACTATGTCCATCAGCGAAATTGCGGTAAAAGACGCTACGCTCATGGCTATAGACGAGCTCAACGAAAAAGGCGGACTGCTGGGCAAAAAGATCGTGCCCATCGTAGTGGACGGCAAAAGCGACTGGCCCATATTTGCTTCCGAAGCCGAGAAGCTCATCAAAGACAAAAAGGTGGATGTCATCTTCGGTTGCTGGACCTCCGCCAGCCGCAAGACGGTGAAGCCTGTATTTGAGGCCAACAACCACCTGCTGTTCTATCCGGTGCAGTACGAGGGCCTGGAGCAGTCTCCCAATATTGTGTACACCGGCGCAGCCCCCAACCAGCAGATCATCCCTGCAGCCAAGTGGGCCATGGACAAAGGCTGGACCAAGATCTTCCTCATCGGTTCGGACTATGTATTCCCCCGCACGGCCAATGCCATTATCAAAGACCAGGTCAAAGGGCTGGGCGGCACCATTGTGGGCGAAGAATACATCCTGCTGGGCAGCAAAGATGTGGATGCCGCCATTGCCAAAATCAAGGCCAGCGGCGCACAGGTTATCCTGAACACCATCAACGGAGACACCAACGTGGAGTTCTTCAAGAAGTTGCGGGCAGCGGGCATCACTCCGGAGAAAATGCCCACGATCTCCTTCAGCATCGCAGAGGATGAACTGCGCAGTATGAACGTCAAAGAAATGGTTGGCGACTATGCCGCCTGGAATTACTTCATGAGCATTGAAAGTGCAGACAACAAAGGCTTTGTAGAGCGGTACAAGAAGAAATTCGGGGATACGCGTGTGACCGACGACCCCATCGAAGCCGGCTACTTTGGCGTATACCTGTGGGCCAATGCCGTGAAAAAAGCCAATACCTCTGCTGTGGGCGAGGTGCGCAAGGCGCTGGGAGAACTGAGCTACGATGCGCCGGAAGGGCTTGTGTACATAGACGGGCCCACCCAGCATACCTGGAAAGCGGTACGCATCGGTCAGATCAAAGAAAACGGCCAGTTCGACATCGTATGGAGCTCTGAAAAACCCATCCGTCCCGTGCCGTTCCCAGACACCCGCACGCGTGAAGAATGGGAGAAATTCCTCAGCGATCTCTATGAAGGCTGGGGCAAATCATGGGCCAATCCCGGCAAAAAAGAATAGTTAATTTTTGGTGAGAGTACTTACAGGTGGCCTTCGGTCGCCTGTAAGTTTTTCTTGTTTAATACCCCCCTTTAGTTTACCCAACCGTTCTTTCGTTTTGCACTGCTATGGCATTGAATCCTCTCCGTTTTATCAACGCGCGTATTGTGCGCCAGTTGTTGTTCTGGTTCCTGGCTATCGAGTTCCTGGCCGAAGCCACCCTGATCTATGTTTCCTACCGCAACGCCGAACACTCTATCCGCAAGGAAGTCACCAACAACCTGAACGCCATTGCCACCCGGCAGGCCAACCAGCTGGGCACTTACCTGGACGGGCAGCAGCGCGCGGTCACCACCCTGTCCCGCGCCCCGGAGATTGTCAATGCCGCCGCGGAGCTGTCCGAATTCTTTGAGCAATCCGGCAAAACGCACCTGGCCGCCTATGCTGCCAGGCTTTCCTCACAGCAGGCTAACCTCGACTATTACAAGAATGCCTACCAGTTTGAGAACCTGCTGCTCATTGCCTCTACCGGCGAAGTATTGTTTGACAGCAAAGGCACCACCGAGATCGGCAGCCATATAGAACTGGGCCGCTACAAAGGCACAGAGCTGGCCAGTGTATACAGCCGGGCCAAAACCCTGCTGCAAACCGAGCTTTCGGACTTCAGCTACCTGCCCGGGGATAATGTGGCCAGCGCATACCTGGCAGCGCCCATTCGCAAGGGAGTCAAAGTGAGCGCTATCCTGGTGGTGCGTATCAGCAATGCAGAGATCAACAAGGTGGTTAATGATTATGTAGGCCTGGGACGTACGGGCGAGACCATCATTGCCTCCAAGTTTGGCAAAGACGCGCTCTTTATCAACGACGCGCGCAACGAACCCAACACTGCCTTCAAAAAGAAGATCCCGCTGGACGGCAGCCAGGACTCTACACTGGCACATGCCGTGCAGGGCAAGAGCGGCAGCGGCACTGTCGTAGATTACCGGGGCCAGGAGGTGTTTGCCGTGTGGAGCTATGTGCCCGCGTTACGTGCCGGACTGGTGGTAAAGATCGATACCGAAGAAGCCTTTGAGTCCATCAGCGCCTTGCGCAAGCTGCTCATCACCATCGTGGGCATCACACTCTTTGTGGTGATCTTCGCGGCCCTCAGCGTTGCCCGTTCCATCACCAAGCCTATCCGCAAACTGCGGGGTTTTGCAGAGGTGGTAGCTTCCGGAGACCTGAGCCAGCGCATATCGCTCAAGGAGCAGAACGAGATCGGGGTGCTGGCCAATACCTTCAACACCATGGTGGACAACCTCAACGAGAGTAACCGCAAGCTGGACGAATATGCCAAAGGGCTGGAGGCCATGGTCACCCAGCGCACGGAAGAGCTGCAGGCCACCCTGGAAGAGGTACAGAACCAGAATGCGCTCATTGAGCAGCAAAAGGTAAAGGCCGAACAACTGGCGCAGGAGGTGCAGCAGGCGCTGGACCAGCTCCAGTCTACTCAGGACCAGCTGGTGCAAAGCGAAAAGATGGCCGCCCTGGGCCAGCTCATTGCCGGTGTGGCGCATGAACTGAACACCCCCCTGTCTGCCATTAAAACCTCTGCACGCAACATGAACCGCAGCGTGGCCTATGCCCTGGTGGAGTTTCCCCAGTACCTGCTCAACCTCAAACCGGAGCAGCGGGAATTACTGATGGCTATGGTGCAGCAAGCTACCGAGTTTACCCTGAACCAAACCACCAAGGAAGACCAGGAATACCGCAAGCAGATCAAAGCTGTGCTGGATGATAATGACGTGGAAAATTCCCGTGAGATCTCCAAAAAACTGGTGGAAATGGGTGTGGTCACCGGCGTGGAAAGATATCTGCCGGTCTTTGATGAGGCCAATGCCGAAGATCTGCTGGAAGCCGTCTATCAGGTGGCGCAGCTCAAGCGCAGCATAGACAGCATCTCCATCGCTTCGGACAAATCTGCCAATGTGGTGCGGGCGCTCAAGCAATACAGCCACGTGCAGGCTCAGGACAAGTTTGTGATGACGGACGTCAACGAGACCCTGGATATTATCCTCACCGTATACAATAACCAGATCAAGTATGGGGTGAACGTGGTGCGGGAATACGATAACTCACTGCCAGCCATCCCCCTGTTCCCCGACGAAATAGGCCAGGTATGGACCAACCTCATTAACAACGGCATACAGGCCATGAAAGGCAAGGGAGACCTCATGCTGCGCACCAGCGCCGTAGGGCAGGATTATGTGGCGGTAGAGATCATAGACTCAGGTTCCGGCATCCCGCCGGAGATCATGGACAAGATATTCGAACCGTTCTTCACCACCAAGCCACAGGGAGAAGGCACCGGGCTGGGGCTGGACATTGTGCGCAAGATCGTGGAGAAGCACCGGGGCAAGCTATCCGTCACCTCCCAGCCGGGGCAAACAGCCTTCCGGGTAGAGCTGCCGCTGGTGCAGCCGGATGCCGAGGTGGAAGAGGGAACGCCATCTCCCGAACAAATCAAGGACGGCATCGCCGGCTAGTTATCACGCTGAACAATCACTATAAACCTTAGGCATTATGGGGAAACCGATTATCTTCCTGGTAGATGATGATAAACAATTACTGGACAGCCTGACTACCCAGCTGCGGGCAGCTGCCTTTGGCAAACAGATCAGCATAGAAACCGCACAAACCCTGGACGAAGCCTGGGATGCGCTCACCATTATGGTACACGAGGGCGACCGCATCGGGCTCATCGTATCAGACTGGCTGTTCCCCCACGAGCAGCGCAGCAACGACTTCCTGGTCAGGGTACACAAGAAATATCCCGGCATACCGCTGGTGCTGCTCTCCGGCTATGCAGACGAAGCCTCCGTACAGCAGGCCTTTGAACAGGCGGGGCTGCGGGCCTATTTCCGCAAACCCTGGGAAGAAGAGGAGCTGATGTCCGGGGTTGAAAAAATACTTATTTCAGAGAACATTTTGCAATAGTCATATTTACTTAATTTTACGTCTTTACTTATTTTATATTCACCAGTAAATCCTGCTAATGATGGCCAAGCCCCTAATTATTTGTGTTGATGACGAGCGCATTGTGCTGGACAGCCTGCGTTCCGAGCTGAGCTCCAACTTTGGCGACCGCTTTAGTTTTGAGATTGCCGACAACGGCGAAGAAGCCCTGCAACTGATCTCCGAGGCCAATGCCGAAGGCATAGATATCCCCGTAGTGATCTCCGACCAGCTGATGCCCGGCATGAAGGGAGACGAATTCCTCATTGCCGTCAACAAAATATACCCGGATAGCAAGAAGATCCTCCTCACCGGCCAGGCTTCTGCCGAGGCCGTAGGGAACGCCGTGAACTTTGCCCGCCTCTACCGCTACATTGCCAAGCCCTGGGAGCAGAACGACCTCAAGCTCACGGTAGAAGAAGCGGCCCGCGCATTTATGCTGGACAAAGAGCTGGCCTCCCGCATAGATATGCTCAACAAGCTGAACAAAGCCGCCCAGCAGCTCTCCGAGCAGGTATCGCTCATCAAACTGATGGAGCATGTGATCAGCCTGGCCATAGAACATACCCACAGTGCCCGCGGCACCGTCATCTTCACACAGGGAGATACCGTACGCGTGGGCATCCGTGCCAGCCGGGTAGACGAGGTGCAAACCACCCTGCTGCCCTTTGAGGCGGCAGACTTTGGCCAGCATGTGCCTCTCACCGTATTCCGCAAACTGCAGGACGAAGGAGGCGGCCCGGTGGTAACCAGCCTGGCCTATAAAGAAGAACCCTGGAAGGAGGACCGCTTTATTGCAGACAACAAGCTGCGAAGCCTCTACGCCACCAAAGTGGGCAAGCACGATATGGCCCTCTATATCTTCCTGGAAAGCGATAACCGCGAGCAATACACCCACATTACCCAGGAGTTCCTGGAGCTGTACGTTAAGCAGGTGGGCATTTGCATGGACAACGCCGTGCTGTATGACGAGCTGGAGCAAAAAGTAGCCGAGCGTACCCGTGAGCTCAAGGAGCTCTACGAGAATGTGCAGGACAGCATCACTTACGCCCGGCGCATCCAATACGCCATCCTGCCCTCCCAGGAGCATTTCCTGGACCTCCTGCCCAACTACTTTGTGTTCTATGAACCCAAAGACATCGTCTGCGGCGACTTCTACTGGCTCAACCGCAAGGACGGCAAGATCCTGCTCGCGGCCCTGGATTGCACCGGCCACGGCGTACCCGGCGCATTTATGAGCGTGCTCGGCAATAACCTGCTCAACCAGATCGTGATCGAGAACGGCATCACCAGCCCCAAGGACATCCTGGCAGAGCTGGACAACCGCATCCGCAAGACCCTGAAACAAGAAGCCAACGGCAACCAGGACGGTATGGACGTGTGCATGATCTCCATTAACCCCGCAGACAATACCCTCACCTTTGCCGGGGCCTTCCGTCCGCTGCTGCACCAGCGCGGCGCCAAGCTCAACGAACTGAAGCCGGAACGCCAGAGCCTTGGCGGCAATCTTAAAGACAAAGTGCCCTTTACCAACCAGTCTATCCTGCTGGAGAAAGGCGACCGCATCTTCCTGTTCTCAGACGGCATTACCGACCAAATGGGCGGCCCGGACCAGCGCAAGTATACCACCAAACGTTTCACAGAGCATGTGGAGGCCACCCATGCCATAGACTTCCAGCAACAGTGCATACAACTGCAGGAAGCCTACTTTGAATGGAAAGGCGACTATGAGCAGATGGACGATGTCATGCTGCTGGCCTTTGAGTGGTAGTCTCCCCCAGGGTTAAAGAGGTGCGACACCCTCTGTAACCCTTTGCCCTGCGTCACCGCTTCGTGCGGCAAAGGATCTCGTGCCCCTTTAAGAGGCGGAGGTGTCAGATCCCTCCCATTTTCTGCTTATCTCCGGTCGCACGGAAGACCGGCAGGTATGTTACCGGCGCATCCCCCCTTCCCGGAGGAACCGGTTAGTAAATATGAAAGCTATAGGTACCTCGTCCGCCATTGGGGTTGAGGCCGTCAATGATCAAGCGGCCACGGGCGCCTTTCAGCAGATCTTCCAGTTGGGCCAGCGTCTCCGGCGCCTGGCGGTTCACACTCAGGATAACAAAACCGTCGGGAAGCCCCAGTCGGCTGACAATACCGCTGCGCAGGTTACTCACCCGCCAGCCCCCTTGCTCCAGGCCTATCCGCTGGCGCTCCAGTTTGGTCAGGGGCACCACGTCGCAACCCAACGTTTCACTGAAGACCTCTGTCTTTTTAATAACGCTAGTAGTACCCTCCAAGTTGGTGAGCTTCACAGTAAGCGCCTGCAGTTTCCCTTTGCGGCGCAGCGTCAGCTGCACCTCGTCACCCGGACTGTGATAGGCCAGGCGCTCCAGATATTCCGCTTTACTGTTCACATCCACGCCGTCTATTTTCAGCAGCACATCGTCCACGGCTACGCCGGCTTTATCCGCCGCGCTGCCAGCATCCACACTATAGACCAGCACACCGCTGTAATCATCGTCGGGCAGGCGGTCTGCCAGTGTAGCATCGATATCCAGCACATCGGCGCCCAGGAAGGCCCTTTGTACGGTACCATGGTCTATGAGGTCTCGCATAACCTTACGCACAATATTCACAGGGATGGCAAATCCATACCCCTGGTAAGCTCCTGTTTTGGTGGCAATGGCCGTATTGATACCCACGAGGTTGCCCTGCGCATCTACCAGCGCGCCGCCGCTGTTGCCGGGGTTGATGGCGGCATCCGTCTGGATAAAGCTCTCAATAGGGAATTGCGTGCGCACGATATTGATATTGCGCCCTTTGGCCGATACGATTCCTGCCGTGACAGTGCTGGTAAGGTTAAGCGGGTTGCCAACGGCCAGGACCCATTCGCCGATGCGCACCCGGTCGCTGTTACCCAGGGTGATGGGGCGCAGCTCCCTGGCTTCTATCTTCAGCAGCGCCAGGTCTGTGCTGGGATCCGTGCCTATGATCCTGGCCAGGTAGCTGTGTTTGTTAGGCAGCAGCACCTCTATTTTGTCTGCACCGTCAATCACATGATTATTGGTGACGATATAGCCGTCTGCCGTGAGCACTACCCCGCTGCCCGCTCCGCTGACAGGGCCACGGCGGCCAAAGAAATCCCAGTGCGACCAGAACTCATCCGCGCCGCCGCGCCGGGCATTGGATATGGTTTTGATGAATACTACGGAGGGCGCCGCCTTCTCGGCAGCCATTGCAAAATCAGGGGCGCCGGCAGGCGAATTTCCCACCGGGAAGACAGGTGTGGGGGATTCCGTAAAAAGCGCCCTGGAAGCATTGGGACGGGCTATCAGGTCAAATACCCAGGCGCCGCCTAAACCGGCCAGCAGGCTGAGCGCTAACAGCGCTATCGTCTTGTGCATGTTTTTCATGTAATTTAGGCTTCTCTAACCACAAGTATAGTATGCCAATTCATTTTGTTGCTGCAAAAACAATACCAGGGGTGCGTTTTATGCTATGGATGGCCTGTATGCTGCCATTTTGTCTCAACGCCCAGACCGGGGCCGCTATTGTCAATCCCTGGGAATGGCTGGGACAGCTACACAACACCAGCCTGGCGCGCTATCATATGATGAGAGGAGAACAGCGGGATACCAGTACCGTGCAGGTATTGGAGGAGGTATCCCGCGTGATGGCCACAGAGTATCCCGGTGCAGCCAGCAACCGTTTCACCCGCCGGGCTCCGGAGCTGCTGGCACGGATAGATGCCATGAGCATTGAACAGCTTTATGCCGCACTGCACCTGCAGCCTGCCCAACAGACCTATGTAAACCACTTGCTGCATATGCCGGATAACCTGAGCCCCGCCCAGGCTAAAGCCTATGTGCAGGCTACCGAAACCCGCATATTGACAGACGCGCAGCTGAGCCCGCAGGAACGCAACATTCCCCTGGCCTGTGCGGCCATTGCCCGCAACAGTGCAGACTACTGGGCCGATTATTACCTGCTGGACGATATGCCTTACTACACCCCCGAACGGGACACCATCATCCTGGGGGATACCCTGCGGCTCGATCGCAAGGGACGCCCGGTGCCACCCTTTGGCCGGGTGCTGAAGGCAGACTTCTTCGGGTTACTCAAAGGACTGGTGGGCGGCACCGTCATCTGGGTGGTCAGCGAACTGCCCAAGGTGGATTTTGCCATGGGTCCCCAGGTAGCCATTGCCTTTGCCGTGGTATTACCGGTGGCAGAGTCGGCCGTGTATAACTGGAAATTCCGCCGCGGCAAAGTGAAACTCCCCGAGCACGATGAGCCGATGGACGAGTGGGAGATTTACCAGAACTAGCCTTTCCTCGCAAGGCGTATTCCCCATTGTTATGGAGCTAAACCCCAACCATGCCGTGGTGCTGTTCAGTGGCGGGCAAGACAGTACCACCTGCCTGTTCTGGGCGCTGGAAAAGTTTGAGAAGGTCTATCCGCTCATTATCTCCTATAAGCAGCGGCATAGCATTGAGATCGCTCAGGCCAAGATCATCGCGGCATTTGCCGCAACACCATTCAAGGTGGCCAACCTGGACCTGGGTATTTTTGCTGCCGGCAATGCCCTGACGGATACCGGACTGGAAGTGGATACCTTTGCCGGCAGCGAGGCACAGATACCCAATACCTTTGTGCCTGGGCGCAACCTGCTTTTTCTGACGCTGGCAGGCATGTATGCCTGGCAGACCGGCAGCGCTCATATCGTTGCCGGCATGAGCCAGGCCGACTATGCCGGGTACCCCGACTGCCGGGAGGCTTTTCTGCAGAGCGCAGAGCGGAGCGTGGGGCTGGCGCTGGACCGCAATCTGACACTGCACACCCCTCTCCTGCACAGAACCAAGGCAGAGACCTGGCTGATGGCCCGCGACCTGGGGTGCCTGGATGTGGTCATCCGCGACAGTCACAGCTGCTATAACGGTGTGCGCACCCGCCAGCATCCCTGGGGATTCGGCTGCAGCGAATGCCCCGCCTGTCTGCACCGCGCCAAAGGCTATGCAGAAGCCTTTGGCGTGTAAATTTGCACCATGAATACTCGCAAGTTTCTGCTAGTGACCGCCGGGCTGCTGGTGATCTTCCTGGCCGCTGTGCTGGCTAACCTGGACTCCGGAGAAGAGGCGTTTGCCGCCCAGGTGCAGGCCGAACGGGCCCAGCTGTTAAAAGCCTGGCAAAACCCCGGCAACGATAAGAGCCCCATCCCCCAAAGCGAACGCGCCGGCCTGGTTATCCCCCACTACCCACCGGCATTACAGTGGCGGGCCGAAGCCGAGCTGAAGACAGACGCGGCCCTGCCTCAGCTGCCCGACGTAGCAGGATGGGTGCATTTTCAGCTGCAAGGAAAGGCCCTGCAGCTGCTCGCCTTCCGGGAACGCGCGACAGGGCCAGATGCCCTGTTCATTCCCTTCTATGATGCCACGACGGGCAGAACCACCTATGGCGGAGGACGTTACCTCAATGCCCGTGTGCGTAAGGATGGCTGCCTTACGCTCGATTTTAACAATGCTTACAATCCCTATTGCGTGTATGACCCGGCGCGCTATGGGAGTTGCCCGCTGCCACCGGCTCAAAACCGCCTGCCGCTGGCTATAGAAGCCGGGCAACAACTCTGGAAACCCCGGCAAGCCGCGTACTAGTTTTTGCGCGCAGACTTGTCTGCATCATTGACGGCGTTCTCAGAATAATCCAACCCCGGGCTTTCCTGGGCCAGCCAGGCCAGGTACTCGGGGTTACCCCCAAAAATAGGAATCGCACTTATGGCCGGAATTTCATGGCTATGCAGCTTCTTGACCACATCTACTATGGCAGGAATGTTCTGGCTCAGTGTTTTGCACAACATCAGAACTTCTTCGGCATGCGTGGTGGCGCCTTGCCAACTGTAGTAACTTTGCATGCCCGGCAAAATATTGACACATGCTGCCAGCTTGTGATCTACCAGGTAACGGGCAATGCGCTCTGCTTCGGACGCAGTAGGACTTGTGATATACAAAATCTTGAACGGCATATCCTCTGTTGTTGTTTTATGAATGTCTTACCAAAAATAAAGCAAATGTGGCAGCAAACCAATCGTATGTTAAGAAATATTACTGAGTATAATGCACATGGATCTATCAGAAATACGTAAGGATTATAGCCGGGAGCAGCTGGATGTGAACAGCATACACCCCGATCCTTTGCAGCAGTTTACCCACTGGCTGCAACAGGCCATTGAAGCCGGCAACCCGGAGCCTACTGCCATGAACCTGGCCACAGTAAACGAGCAGGGGCAGCCTGCCTGCCGCATGGTGTTGCTGAAGGGTGTGGAACAGGGTTGTTTTCATTTTTTTACCAATTATGAAAGCCGCAAAAGCCGGGACCTGCAGGCGCACCCCCAGGCGGCACTATGCTTCTGGTGGCCGGAACTGGAACGCCAGGTGCGGGTAGAGGGAGCTGTGCAGAAACTGAGCCAGGAAGCCAGCTATGCCTATTACCGAAACCGCCCGCTACCCAGTCGCCTGGGTGCATGGGCCAGCCCCCAAAGCCAGGTGATCCCCAGCAGAGAGGCGCTGGAAGCGCTCTACAAGGACACAGAAAATCGCTTTGAAGCTACGGAGGAAGTTCCCCTGCCCCCGCATTGGGGTGGCTTTCAGCTACGGCCGCATACGCTGGAGTTCTGGCAGGGCCGCCCCAGCCGCTTGCATGACCGCATCCGCTACCGCCAGGAAAATGGCGCCTGGATCCGGGAGCGCCTGGCGCCCTGATGCCGCGAAACCGGCTTATTCGCCTGCCGAATGATATACGGCTTGCACGTCGTCGTCGTCGTCCAGCTTATCCAGCAGCTTTTGCAGATCGGCACTTTGTTCCGCCGTCACAGCCGTATATGCGTTGGGAAAGCGCTGCAGAGTAGCAGTAGTCACCGGGATACCCCGGACTTCCAGCTCTTTCTGCATATCTCCAAACCGCTCATAAGGGGTCAGCAGCACGCATTCGCCGTCTTCTTCCAGGATCATTTCCTCCAGGCCGTAATCAATGAGCTCCAGCTCCAGGGTTTCCAGGTCCTGGCCGGTGGCATCTATGTTAAACACCCCCCGGCGGGTGAAGAGGTAGTCTACAGAACCGGTTTTGCCCAGCGACCCCCCGGAACGGGTGAGGTAGGACCGCAGGTTGGCCACGGTGCGCATAATATTGTCTGTAGTGCACTCCACAATGACGGCAATACCGTGCGGGCCATAGCCTTCGTATACCACTTCTTCCAGGTCCTTGAGGTCTCGCCCTGCCGCACGTTTGATGGCCGCATCGATATTGTCCTTGGGCATGTTCTCGCTCTTGGCGTTCTGGATAGCCATGCGCAGGAGCGGGTTCAGGTCGGGGTTAGCGCCACCGGTTTTGGCAGCAAAGGTGATCGCTTTAGCCAGCTTGGGAAATACGCGGGACATTTTGCCCCAGCGTTTTTCCTTGGCTGCTCTGCGGTATTCAAATGCGCGTCCCATAGTTGGTAAGTATTTGAGGGCTGAAAAGAAGAAAAACGAAGCGCAAAAATAGCGGATAGCGGGGCAAAAGGGTATAGACACCCTGCATTTTTCCTGCCCGCCTTCCCTGGCAGAAGACCGCATCTCCCAATACCCGCGTCCTTCTGAAACCAGCAAGTCTTGCGCCACACTGAGCTGGTCTCAGAGCCTCCTTGCTATCCCCTGCAAATGAGACGGCGCCCCCGAAACCGTTCTGACCTGGCAGGCGCAAGTACAGAATGCAGACGCTCCCCTCTCATCCTCCTGGCGAAGCCTCTGTTCCGCTGAAAAGTGGTCATTGCACACTCAGGAAACTATCAGCTGCCGCCAGCTGATGAGGAGCAGAGCGCCCACGGCCAGGCAAAGTCCCAGCCAGCTCCGCAGTGTAAAGGCTTCGCGGAACAGGACAACCCCGGCCAGGCTTACCAGCAATAACTGCCCCACATTGTTAAGCGGAAAGAATACGGTGCCGTCCATCTGGCGCAGCGCCAGCAGGAGCGTGACGATGGAGAAATAATTGGGAATACCCAGGAGAGCGCCGCTCACCAGATTGCGGGCACTGGGACGGATAACGCCGCGTGCCCATTGGACCAGTACGGCCCCGGTGCCCAGCAGTGCCGCTGCACCAAAGAGGGTGATGGAGAAGACCTCTCCAGGCACGGAGGCGCCGTGGTAATGGTCAAATACCTTGAGGTTGCTGTCGGCTAGTCCGGTGCCTGCCAGCAGGATCACGCTGAGCAACAGTACCTGGCGGGCGCCCCGCGCATGGGAATGTCCGCCCAGATAGGGGAGGTGCATCAGCCACACCGCCAGGATAGCCAGCGCCATGCCCAGCCAGCGCTCCCAGGGCATGGCGTCTCCAAAGACCAGCCAGGACAGGAGGGTGGGGATGATCACACTGAGTTTGGTAAGCATGGCCGTATAAGCCACCCCTATGGTCTGGCTGGCGTAACCGATCAGGAAGAACAGGCTGATAAACATTGCGCCCTGCAAGATGCCGGTGCCCCAGGCTTCCGGCGGCATAGCGGCCGCCAGTGAAAAATAATCCGGCAACAGGGCGAGGCCCAGCAACGTGCACACCCAGTAGTTGACCACAATGGTCTGCAGGATAGAAACCCGGTATTGCCGGAATACCCGGAACAGGATGATGAGCGAGCCAGAAAGCAGTATGCTGAGCAAGGTCCAGCCCACGGCAATGCAATTAGCAGGCCGCTGGCCTAGCGATGGGCATATTGTTTCTCATAGAACGCCTGGTACTCGCCGGAGAGCACACGGACCACCCATTCGGGATTGTCCAGGTACCACCGGATGGTCTGGCGCAGCCCTTCTCTAAAGTCCATGGAAGGTTCCCAGTCCAGTTCATGTTTCAGTTTGGAGGCGTCTATGGCATACCGCAGATCATGCCCGGGGCGGTCTGTGACGAAGGTGATGAGCCCGGCGGCAGTGCCAGGGGTTTGTCCCAGGGCTTCATCCATCAGTTCGCACAGGAGGTAGACCACTTCAATATTCTTCCATTCATTATTTCCCCCAATATTGTAGGTCTCTCCGTCTTTGCCCTTGTGGAGGATAACGTCTATGGCGGTGCAGTGGTCCACCACCCACAGCCAGTCGCGCACATTTTCCCCTTTGCCATAGACCGGTAGCGGCTTGCCTGCCTGCACATGCTGGATCATCAGCGGCAGTAGTTTCTCCGGGAACTGGCAGGGCCCGTAGTTGTTGCTGCAGTTGGAGATGCGGAAGGGGATATGGTAAGTGTGCCCATAGGCGCGCACCATATGATCGCTGCTGGCTTTGCTGGCGCTATAGGGACTACGGGGGTCATAGGGTGTGGTTTCGGTAAAGAACCCTTCTGCACCCAGGCTGCCATAAACCTCGTCTGTGCTGATATGATAAAAGAGCACGTCCGTGCGGTCTCTCCACAAGCTGCGGGCTTCATTGAGTAATGTGGCGGTACCCAGTACATTAGTGCGCACAAAGGCGAGCGGATCCAGGATAGAGCGGTCTACATGGCTCTCGGCTGCCAGGTTGAGGATAGTATCTATCTCATATTGCTTCAGCGCCAGGCGCACGGCTTCCGCATCGCAGATATCTCCTTTGACAAATACGTAGTTGGGCGCCTGGTCCACATCCGTCAGGTTCTCCAGGTTGCCCGCATACGTCAGCGCATCGAAATTGATAATGCGGTACTGGGGATATTTATGGACAAGCAGGCGAACCAGGTGGGAGCCGATAAAGCCGGCGCCGCCGGTAACGAGCAGATTTTTCATGGTCGAAATTAGCAAAAAAAGAGGCGGGCTGTGGAGCCCGCCTGCGATAAATGGGTATAGAGTGTTCTCTAAAACTTGGTTTTCACGGTGCCGTCCACCATACTAGCAGAGACGCCTTTCATCTTGATACAGCTGCCGCTCAGGTTCAGACACACTTCTTTATCATTAAGCTTCAGGACTTGTACCCGGAAACTGTTCTTACCGCCATCGCCAAAGGCGCTCCACCAGCTTACGGCAGTGGCCTTATTGGTTTGGATCTCGTAGCTGCCGCTGTTATTATTATTTTTCTCGCTGGGCATTCCAAAGGTCATCCCCTCTTTGACTTCGGGACGGGGTTTGAGGTTATAATCGGTATAGACCTTTACTTTGATGTTGATCTCACCGTCCTTGAGGGCTCCCTGCGCTTTGGCCATGCCTTCATAATTGTGCAGGACCAGGTCCAGGATGCCGTCCTTGTTGCGTTCCAGCGTTGCCTGAACGATCTGGATGGTAGTATCCAGGCCCAGGGTATCCAGCTTCACGTGCACCTCGCTCTTGGCAGGACATTTGTCTGCCTCTTCGGTTTGTGCTTTCTCGCCGCTTTTTTCGCCCTCGGCGCCTTTTTTGCCGCAAGCCACTCCCAGTGCTGTTACTGCAAACAGCCCCAGGAAAAGAAGATTCTTAGTTTTCATAGTATCTATTTAAGTAGGGGTAATAAATGACAGAATATCAGCGGGTGGCTACCTGTGCCATCCGTTCATGTGCCCATTTGAGCACCACGGCCACCTGGTCTTCGATCGTCAGGTAACTGGTATCCAGGCTCAGCGCATCCTTGGCTTTGCGCAGGGGGCCTTCCTTACGGCTGGTGTCCAGCGTGTCTCTATGCACCAGGTTCTGCTCGATCTCGTCTTCGGAGAGCTCTTTACCTTTGGCGGCATACTCCAGTTTGCGCCGCATTACCCGGGCAGGCATACCGGCAGACATAAACACCTTGAGCTCCGCATCAGGAAACACTACTGTCCCAATGTCCCGGCCGTCCATCACCACCGCACCTTCCGCACCCAGTTGCTGCTGCTGGGCCACCATGGCGCGGCGCACGGCCGCCAGCGCAGCCACCTCGCTCACCTGCTCGTTGACCTGCTGTGAACGGATGGTCTCCGTTACATTCTCGCCGTTGAGCAGCACCTGGTTCTGTTGAGTAACGGGGTCAAACTGGAAGCTGATATTCACTTCCTGCAGCCCCTGCCGGATGCCCGCAGCATCTGCCAGATCTATCCCCTTGCGCTGTACATATAGCGTAAACGCCCGGTACATAGCGCCACTGTCGATAAACCGGTACCCCAGCGTGCGGGCTACCAGCTTGGCAGTGGTGCTTTTGCCGCAACCGGCATACCCGTCTATGGCAATGACTATAGGCTTCACAACTACAAAGATAGCAGCCTGCCTGCATAGTAGCGTATACAAGGACTTTTTTTGCCCCGGATACGCAGTTTCCACCAAACCTCCGGACATCAAAAAAGCCTGCAATGCAGGCTTTCACTGGAAGCTCCCCCACCTGGGCTCGAACCAGGGACCTAATGATTAACAGTCATTCGCTCTAACCAACTGAGCTATGGGGGAAGAATAGAACGGAGTGCAAAATTAGGCCGGGAGGAAACACCAGGCAAGTGGTTGGACAAAAAAATTCGCCTTATTTAAGACCCGCTCCGGGAAGGTTACGCCCTGCGCACATGGTACACCTGCCGGCGGCCATCTGCATGGCGGGTGAAGAGCAGGAAATCGGGACCATCCGGCTGGTTACCCACCAGTTTGCGAAGCTCTGCAGCGGGTATGGGGAAATGCCGGGCGGTAAGCTGCACAGCCTTGAGTCCCTGCTGCTGCAGGTATTGCCGCAGGAGGCTTTTCCCAAAAGGGAACGATCCCAGCACCTGCCAGATACGGCCCGGCCATGCCGGTTGGTATAGTGCGCTCTGCGCATACCCGTCCGGGTGAGTAAGCGAATGTGCTTCGCCCAGGTACTGCACTGCCGCTTCCGGCAGCAGGCGGAGCTTGGCTATGGCAGCATCCGGTTCATAGAGGCAGGTATTTTCGCTGGTGGCGGCAGGTAGCACAGAGCAACTCCCCGGGATGGTATATACCTGCTCCTGCCAGAGGCCCCTGGCCCGCCTGGTGGCGGCCGGGCTATCGGCTCCAGGTGCCAGCCAGAGGAGCAGTTCCTTGCATTCCCCCTCTGCGCCCAGGGCTTCCACCTGTACTATGCCGGGCAGCTTACGGCAGGCGTCGGTGGCGTCCAGCATGGGAGAGAGCTTGAGGGCTGCCCGGGGGGCCAGCTTCAGGAATGCAGCCGCCAGGAAAGCGGGCTGGGGCATCAACCCTTCCAGCCGTATCTGCCGGCTGCCACCGGGGCGGCGGTCGGGATCGGCATAGCAGAAGTCGGGCCTGGCGCCGGAATAAGCAGCCAGGAAGTCTTCTGCCGTAGCCTGCACCACCCGGATATTCGTCAACCCCAGTTGCCGGAAGTTCCACTGCGCCCATGCACAGCGTTGCGCATCCGCTTCCACATAGATGACCTCGCTGAACTGCCGGGCCAGCTGTGCGGCATCTACCCCCATGCCCCCTGTGACATCCAGGGCCAGGGCACCTTGCATGCCCGCAAAACGCAGGGCAGCCACCGCCTCTGCTGTGGCCTGCTCGCAGGCGGTGCGCTGCAGGAGGCACCCGCCGGCTGTCCACCGGGGAAGTTTGCGGGCAAAGTGTTTGCACAGTTCCAGCTGGGTAGCTACCACTGCCGGGCGCAGGTCTGCCGCAGGTTTCAGGCGCAAGGCCACCTCTGCCGGGGAAGCCTCCCGCCATTGGGCCAATGCGGCCAGTTCGGCAGTGCTGAGCGGGGCGTCTTCCATAGCGCTGCAATTTGGCACGAAAGCCGATAGGACCGTTAGGGTAATGTTAAGCTTGCGGCACAGGCTTGTGACCTTGCGGACAAGCCTGTATTTTTCCGCTCCCATTCACTACCTTTCTTATGATGTTTGATCAGATCCCTACGCTGGACCTCGCGCATTTTACCCAGGGCACTGCGGCACAACAGGCACAGTTTGTGGCAGACCTGGGCCGTGCGTATACGACCATCGGGTTTGTGGCCGTCAAAAACCATGGCCTGAGCGATGACCTCACCCGGCGCCTGTATGATACGGCACAACAGGTATTTGCCTTGCCGCAGGAAGTCAAACTGAAATATGAGATCCCCGGGCTGGGCGGGCAGCGGGGTTACACCGGCAAAGGTAAGGAGCATGCCAAGGGCCGCACGGTAGGTGATCTCAAGGAGTTCTGGCAGGTGGGCCAGGAACTGCCCCAGGGGCATGTCCTGCGGCAGGATTACCCGGAGAATGTGTGGCCCGGCGAGGTACCCGATTTTGGTCCGGCCGCCAAGGAAACCTACCGCACCCTGGAAACAACCGGCCGGCATATGCTGCGGGCCATCGCCCTGTTCCTGGAGTTGCCCGAAGATTTCTTTGAAACGCATGTGGTGCATGGCAATTCCATCCTGCGGGCTATCCACTACTTCCCCATCACAGACCCGGACAGCCTGGAATCGGATGCTGTGCGCGCCGCAGCGCATGAAGACATTAACCTGATCACCCTGCTGATGGGCGCCAGCGCCGAAGGGCTGGAGGTACTGCGCATGGACGGGCAGTGGATACCTGTAACGGCTATCCCGGAATGCCTGGTGGTGAATGTGGGGGATATGCTGCAACGACTGACCAATAACCGCCTCAAGAGCACTACTCACCGGGTGGTCAATCCTCCGCGGGAAAAGATGGGCACCAGCCGCTACAGTATTCCTTTCTTTCTGCACCCGCAGGCGCACATGAGTCTTGCCTGCCTGGAGAGTTGTGTCTCGGCTCAAAATCCCAAGGCTTACGGTGATATCAGCGCCAGGGATTACCTGATGGAACGTTTGCGGGAGATCGGGCTGATCAAGTAGGGATCAGGAAGATTCCCCGCGTCATCCTGAACGTGTCTCAGGGTCTCCTGCCGGGAACAGGAGTACGGCCGGAAATGCCGAAACCAGTTCGACAGGATGGGAGATGGCATTACGCATGCCTAGCGCTCACGGCGCAGCGTCTCTTCCAGCAGACTGCGGAGCCGGGTGATCTCTTCCCAAAGCGCCTTGATTTCGGCATTGGCTGTCATTTCTTTCTGGACGGCGTCCCTGGCCACCTGGGCAATATGAGCCTCCAGCGTCCCGGGTTTGGGGGTATACGCCGCATCCGGGTCGTGCACGGCGGAGGTACCCGGGGCTACATACATGACAGGCCGAGGAGTACCTACGCCATGCAGCAGGTAATCTGACGAGATGTCATATACCTCCTTGAGCTGATGGAGAATCCGCTTGGAAAATCCCCTCCGGCCTTGTTCGATAAATGAATAAAAACTGAGGGTTACCCCCAGGCTATCAGCCATTTCCTGTTGCGTGAGCCCTTTCGACATCCGGATTGCCCGGAGACGCTCGGGCGGTCCATCCATACCACCTGTCATGTTAATTTATCTTAAATAATACAAAATGAGATGATTTGTATTACAAAAAGTAATATACTTGTCTCTGTAAATTGTGCAGGGCCTATACCCCATGAACAAATATCCCCTTTATCGTGAAATCCGCAAGCGGAATCGCTTGCTCGTGTACAAATTTGTAGGTCCCACGGAGTGCCATATGATCAGCCAGGAATGGATAGCCGAGCAAGAGTGTACCCGGTATCATATCTCGATTATCCGCAAAGCCAGCTACATTACTTTTCTGCTGGAATACCCGTTGCTGCAGATTTGCTCGGCAGGAGAATTTGCGGTAGCCTATGAAGACTGCTGGGAGGCATTGAGTGCCATGCAAAAAACGCCTTTACCCGGCACACGGCTTGATTCCTGAAACACAGACCTGGTCTCAGCCATGCCCGATTACCCGAAGGATATCCCCCACACATACGCCCAGCGCTTCTGCAATCCCTATGAGCACCGGCACACCCATACCATGTTCCCCTTTTTCAATACGCTGAATCGTTCGGATATCTACGCCGGCCATGATGGCAACATCCTGTTGGGTTAAAGAAGCCACCTCGCGCAACCGCTTGATTTCGCGCCCGATCAGAATGATCTCTTTTTGGAATTTCTTGTCCACCAGCGTACAAGGTGCCCTAAGTCAGGAGAATACTATACGACAAATTAGTCTTTTTTCTGTAATTCTACCTAAACCTGACGCCCCATTTGGAAGAAAAGAAAGGCCATTTTTTGCCCGGGTCACATATAAACAGGTTACCGGCGGCAGTATAATCCGGGACACATAAAGGCCACAAAATCATCCTTGAATGGATAACCGAACAAACTATACCCGATAAGGATCTCTATCGCCTGGAAAGCCCGCCGCATACCGGTCTGCAGCGTAAATCGTTGTCAGGTTAGCGCTTCAGGCACCGCAACTCCGCTACCGAAACCAGACCTGGTGGTGTGTATCGTACAGGCCCCTGCGGTCGGAGGTACAAGCGCCTGCCCCGCTGCAAAAAGCCGTGCAGTCATCTATCTCCCAGCGGTCATCCCCACAGGCGCCGCCGTCTATGTTCCAATGGGCGGTTACATTAGTATAGAACAAGTGTTCTGTCATGGCCAGGTTGCCGGCATTGGCCCCGTAGATATTGGCTGCGCTGCCCGGCAGGGTACTGGTATGCCCCGCAAGCGGCGTAAAGCTGGCATGCAGGCCGCTGCAACTGCCGGTGCCGGTCTTGAGATAGCTGAGGCAATTGGTCAGACTGCTTTTGACGTGCAACATGCGGGTATGGTGACTGCTGATGCCGTACAGGCGAAACTCGGTGGCATCGGTAAACTGGCTGGCCAAGGAGGGCACAATATGTCCCCAGGTATCAGTACCGCTTTCATCGACACCCAGCACAGTGCTTCCCAGCAGCGGGAAACTGCCGGTCCGAAGCATCAGCGCAGGTTTGGTACCACCCAGGTGATTATAGTTGAGCACCAGTGTCCAGCCTCCGCCATCGGTGGCCATATCACAGTAGCAGGGCATGGGGCACAGCGGCCCCAGGCTATCCAGGTCAATGGTGTACACCCCGCTGGGGCTGCCAGGGTTCTGTATCAGTATCTGGCGGCAACTGCGGTATTGCCCGTGCGGAGTAACGGCCACCGATACGGTATCCGGGTCGCTGTAGCAGCCCATCAGCCAGGTGCGTACGGTATAGTTGCCTGCCATAGCTACCGTTGCACTGGGTATGGCGGGGTTCTGGGCTGTGGAATGAAACCCGTTGGGACCGGTCCACACATGGGTAGCACCGGCTACCGGCGTAGCCGTCAGGTTGAGCAACTGCCCTTCGCATATGGGAGCATTGCTACCTGCCACTGGCGTGGGCGGCGGGCTGCATGGGGGTATGGTAGTGCATACACTGATCCATTTGACCCCGCTCCAGAACTCCATGCACTGGGTGTCGGTGTTAAAAATGATAAGTCCGGCAGCCGGGCTGGCAATAGCGTCACGCTGGGCAGTCGTCAGGCGGGGCGGGAGCAATCCCTTATCAGTAGCTTGCAAGTCCAGCAACGCGCTGGGATCAGGAGTAGCCGTATTAATCCCAACATTCTGGGCACATACCACAGGGCCAAACACCCAAAACCCTATCCATAGCCATATGCAGGTAGTCTTCATAATCAGGTAGTCAGATCACACCTGCCAAGTATACACAAATCTGCGCTACAGGCAGTATTTATCTGCGCAATCGCACGCTATCCTGCTCCTGGGGCAGGCGGGGCCGGGAGCGGGCATAATTGATAATAAAAATACCGCCCAGGATGAGCAACGCTCCCAGGTAAAAGATAGGCTTGGGCCAGTGCCCGGTCATGTAAATGCTGAACAGTGTGGCTACAATGGGCTGCAGGTTGATATACACTGCGGCCTGGCTGGCAGTGAGGCGCTGCATAGCATAGAGAATCAGGAAGTAAGCCATAGCGGAATTGAGCACCACCAGGGAAAACAGGCCATACCAGGCATTTGCGGGGATATGGCCAAAGTCCTGTTGCGGCAGGAAATAGAGCCCCACCGGCAGGAAGCCTATGGCGCCCACGATCATCATCACCGAGGTCAGGATCATGGGAGGGTATTTCTGCAGCAGGGGGCGGCTGAAAGCAATGTAACCCGCCCACCCGGCCATGGCCACCAGAGTCAGCAGGTTGCCCAGCAAAGGGTTGCTGCCGCCTACCGCGCTGGCGTCTCTGCTGAGCAGAATGATCACAACCACCCCGCAAAGTGCCAGCAAAGTGCCTGTTACCTTGCGGCCGGAGAAACGTTCTATACGCTGAACCCCTGCAGCCAGGAACAGCACCAGCATGGGTGTGCACGCATACAGGATGGAACTGCTGGCCGGACTGGTGTACCTGAGTCCCCACACAAAAAAGAGCTGGTTGGTCACGATACCGAACAGCGAGATGATAATAATGGCCCACCAGTCTCGCCGGGTAGGACGAAAACTGCGCCAGCCGCCGGCCACTGAGAACACCACCAAGAAGAAAGCCCCGGCCAGTAAGCTGCGCAGCAGGAGCAATACCGCCGGGTGAAACACCACGCTTGCCCATGAAGCAAACTGGTAGGAAAGCCCCAGGATAATGTTCTGTGCCAGCATGGCACCGTGCGCCTTCAGAATTCCGCGTTCCATGGCGCAAAGCTAGGGACAAGTTTGGCTTGGCATCTCGCATTCTATTCACCCATAGGCATTGATGAGCCCGGCCGGTGGAATATTGGCAATATCCCAGGGGATACGGCTATTCATGAATAGCTCCTACCTTTGCAGATATTCCGTTCACCCATCCCCTTTTTACGGTTTTGTCCAAGATCCAAGCAACCGAGCATGCCCTGCTCACTCACAGCCCACAGCGGGTATTTGACGCGCTGATGGACCTATCTGCCTACAGTCAATGGTTCCCCGGCGAGGTCAGGTTCAGCATACAAAAGCAGGTGAAAGAGGGGCCGGGCAGCCAGTTTCGCATGGGACAAGGCCCCATCGACTGGCAGGTAGATGTGCAGGAAGTAGAGGCGCCCAGCCGTATACACATGCGCTATTATGATGGGCCCTGGGATGGGACTGCTACCTGGGAGCTGGCGGCCACTCCTGAAGGCGGCACCCGGCTGACCTATTCCGTAGACCTCAAGCTGAAGGGCATGATGATCATGATGCTCAGCAAAATGGTAGATACTCAGAAGTTCCATGCCGAGCAGATGCACAAGGTGGCCAACCACCTGCAGCAATGGCTGGACAAGACGGCATAGCATCCGCTTCACCACTGCCATGCTGCGCGACGAAGGCTATACCAAGTACCGGTGTCACCACAGTCCCGGCGAGTTACCGGACCTGGACTACACGCCTTTGCTACAACTGCGCGATGCGTTACATGCTGCCCGGCTCATCGGCCGTTACCCGGACGGCATTGGCTATGGCAATGTGAGCATACGGGTAACTGACGGCCTGGTGGTCACCGCCACCCAAACGGGGCACCTGCCTCGCCTGGAGCCTGCCCAGCTAAACCATGTATACCGTTGCCTCCCGGCACAAAACGAGTTGTGGTGCCGCGGCGCATTGCCCGCCAGCAGTGAAGCCATGACGCACTACAGCATTTATGCAACACTGCCGCAGGTGCAAGTCATCGCCCATGTGCACCATGCGCATTTCTGGGAACAGCACCTCCATCAGCTGCCCACCACCGCGGCAGATGTGCCTTATGGCACACCTGCCATGGCACTGGCTGTGGAGCAGCTGCTGCGTCTGGAGGCCACGGGCATTTTCCTCACTGCCGGGCATGCCGAAGGCGTCTTTCTCTATGCGGCCACCCTGCCGGAGCTGCAAGCGCTGATAGGGCGGTATTTTCAGTGATCAGCACATCGGGCACCCTGAGCTTGTCTCAGGGCATCCTGCAATGCCCAGTTCGGGGAGCGGTTCGGCAGGACGCGGGAACACGCAAGCAGCGGTCTCCTCCCCTCCCCTATGGAAAGGGAAAAGGGACGCTACAGCAACAGATGACGCGGAGCCAGGCAGAGGCAAACGGTAAGTGAACAGAAGCCCCGTATTTACTGTTACCTTTGCAGTACAGGAAACTCCCTCCGTTGCCATGCAAGAAATCCGGTTAGACAGTGTAGAATCCGCCCTGGAAGATATCCGCCAGGGCAAAATGATCCTGGTGGTAGATGATGAAGACCGCGAGAATGAAGGCGATATGCTTATTGCAGCAGAAGCTGTGACTCCCGAGGTCATCAATTTCATGACCAAAGTGGGGCGCGGCCTGGTGTGTATCGGCATGACGGAAGAGCGCTGCGATGAACTGGAACTGCATCCTATGGTCAGCCGCAACAACTCGCACCTGCATACCAACTTCACCGTCAGTGTAGATTACCTCAAGGATGGAGTAACCACGGGCATCTCCGCTTATGACCGGGCACGCACCATTCAGGCACTTATTGACCCCGCCACCCGTCCAGACGAGTTGGGACGCCCGGGCCATATCTTCCCGCTACGGGCTCGCAAGGATGGGGTGTTGCGCCGGGCCGGCCACACTGAGGCGGCAGTGGATCTGCCGCGCCTGGTGGGGATGTACCCGGCAGGCGTGATCGTGGAGGTGCTGAATGAAGACGGTACCATGGCCCGCCTCCCGGAACTGCGCAAGCTGGCAGATGCCCACGGCATGAAGCTCATCTCCATAGAGGAATTGATCCAGTACCGCCTCAAGCGGGAAAGCCTGGTGGAAGAAGAAGAAGTGGTGGACATGCCCACCCGCCACGGGCACTTTCGCCTGCATGCCTTCAAGCACAAATATTCAGGAGAGGTCCATATGGCGCTGGTCAAAGGCGAGTGGGCAGAAGACGAACCCGTGATGGTGCGGGTGCACAGCAGCTGCGTGACGGGCGATATCTTCCACAGCTTCCGCTGCGATTGCGGCGAGCAACTGGCCGCCTCGCTGGAAATGGTGGAAACCGCCGGCAAGGGTGTGGTATTGTATATGAACCAGGAAGGGCGCGGTATTGGCCTCATCAATAAACTGCACGCCTACAAGCTGCAGGAAGAAGGCTATGACACCGTAGAAGCCAACCTGAAGCTGGGTTTCAAGATGGACCAGCGGGAGTATGGCATCGGCGCCCAGATACTGCGCAGCCTGGGAGTGCGCAAAATGCGGCTCCTTACCAATAACCCCAAAAAGCGCACTGCCCTCCTGGGCTATGACCTGGAGATCGTGGAACAGATCCCCATAGAGATGCCGCCAAACGCGCACAACCTGCGTTACCTGGAAACCAAACGGGACAAGATGGGCCACGGCATACTGGGCAACCACCCGGCAGGTAAGGACTGACAGCGCAAGACGAATGCCCGCTCCGCCTGAAAGCTGTTATGAGTTTGAAGCACCACTGGTGTTCCTGGGTGTGGAGTATAACATGTATGTGGTAGTATTTCCCTATCCGGTGGAAACGCTGTTTGGCACACGCGGCAAGGTACGGGTGCAGGTACAAATGCTGGGGCAGCAGGAGCAGCAGTCGCTCCACCCGTCGGGAGATGGTACACATTTCCTGATTGTCAACAAACGCCTGCGCACACGGCACCAGTTGCAGGCAGGCGACAAAGTGTATGTGCGCTTGTGGCCGGATGATCACCTGCTACTACCTGAAGAGCTGGCCTATGTGCTGGAAACAGATGCCCATGCCCGGGTATTCTTCAACCAGTTGTCTGCAGGCATGCAACATCACCTGGCTTATTGGGTCCGTTCGGCCAAGCGGACGGAAACCCGCGCCAACCGTGCCGTGAAGCTACTGAACCAGTTATTACAAGATCATTTTGTATGGGGCGGCCGAGAATACCGGCGTCAATAAGTGGCAAACAACCCCCTGTTAAAGTCACTTTTGGGTCTGTTCATGTCTTCGCCCGCGGTTTTGTTGCTATACTATGGCAATGATGCCTATTTTTGCCCCGCTAAAAAAGATAGGAATGAGCATAATGACCCCGCTAAAGCGCCACAAAGTAAAAGCACTACTCACCAGCCAGGAGTTTGAGCAGTCGGTTCGTGTCTGCGGCTGGGTGAAGACCCAGCGCACCGGCAAGAAGTTCAGCTTCTGCGAGCTCAACGACGGCTCCGGCCTGCACAACCTGCAGGTGGTAGTGGACAATGCCCTGATTGCCCCGGAGGTACTCAAACGGGCGGCCACGGGGGCGGCCGTGTGCATAGAAGGGCTGCTGGTCAAAAGCCAGGGCAAGGAGCAAGCGGTGGAGCTGCAGGCGCAAAAGCTGGAGATCCTGGGCGAAGCAGACGGCGAAACCTATCCGCTGCAAAAGAAAGCGCACAGCCTGGAATTCCTGCGGGAGCAGGCGCACCTGCGCTCCCGCACCAATACCTTTGGGGCGGTCTTTCGCCTGCGCAATGCCGTTTCCTATGCGATCCATCACTATTTCTACCAAAAGGGGTTCGTCTATGTACACACCCCCATTATCACCGCCAGCGACACCGAGGGTGCCGGGGAGATGTTTGCCGTCACCACCCTGCCGCTGGACAACTGCCCTAAGCTGGAGGGGCAGGTAGACTGGAAACAGGACTTCTTTGAACGCCCGGCACACCTCACCGTCAGCGGGCAGCTCAATGCCGAACTGGCCGCACTGGGCCTGGGTGAGGTCTATACCTTTGGCCCCACCTTCCGCGCCGAGAACAGCAACACCACCCGCCACCTGGCAGAGTTCTGGATGGTGGAGCCGGAAATGGCCTTCTATGACCTGGCAGATAACATGGCGCTGGCAGAGGATTTCCTCAAATACCTCATCCGCTGGACGCTGGACCATAACCGCGCAGATATCGACTTCCTGCAGGAAAATTACGAACCCGGTCTGGTAGCCAAGCTGGAGGGGGTGCTGGCATCGGACTTTATCCGCCTGGATTACACCGAGGCCGTCAGTATCCTGCAGGAAAGCGGCCGCCAGTTCGAATACCCTGTGCAATGGGGGAGCGACCTGCAGAGCGAACACGAGCGCTACCTGGTGGAGCAGCATTTTGGCAAGCCGGTCATTGTCATCAATTACCCCAAAGACATCAAGGCCTTCTATATGCGCCTGAATGCGGATGAAAAGACCGTGGCGGCCATGGACATCCTGTTCCCGGGCATTGGCGAGATCATTGGCGGCAGCCAGCGCGAGGAGCGCCCCGATGTACTGCTGCGCCGTCTCCATGAGATGGGCCTACCTGAAGAGAACTACTGGTGGTACCTGGACACCCGCCGCTATGGCAGCGCCCCGCATGCTGGCTTTGGCCTGGGGCTGGAACGCATCCTGATGTTTATCACCGGCATGGGCAATATCCGCGATGTGATCCCCTTCCCCCGCACGCCGGGCAACGCAGAGTTTTAGAGATTCCGCCGCACACCCCGCGGCCTCACCAGGTTTTGAGCTTGCCCCGGATATACTCCGGGAGCGCAGCCATCGCAGATTCCAGTCGTGCCTTATTGGCAGATTGCACTTGTTTGTCTTCCTGGTAATAATTGTAGTTCATAAACAGCCAGCAGAAAATAATGCGGTTATAGTCATCCAGTGCCGGGTCTTGAATGATATCGAGGATGGCCTGTTCTACCTCTGTGTAGTTGCGCGTTTCAGCCAATGCTCTTCCCAGCCGGCCAATACTGCCATAATAGTGATTGACAGCCGGATTTTCTATCCGAAAAGAAATCCCCAGCAGAAGGTCCATTACCTGTATATCCAGCTCTTCCAGTTCTTTAATATAGGTATTGCGTTGTTTCCAGGCATAACTGCCATCGGCAGCCCGTTCAAACCGGTCATTCATAATATCCAGATGGGCTTTCAGAAATATCGGCCAGTTGAAAGTCTCTGCAGACAATAAAGCAATATTCACCGCATGCTGCCTGGGACGGGTATCCATACTGCAATAGCCCACTACCTGGGTTTTTCGCATATCCTCCAGCAACGCCTGTTTTTCTGTGACCGAAAGCGCCGCCCAGTTCTCGGGCAACCCTACCCAGCCTTCCGCGCGCTCGTCATGCAGCTTAGTGGCCTGCGTGTCTATCAGGCAATCGGCATATCCTATCATTCTGGCATAGCGTTCCGGTATCGCCCTGGCAACAAAGGTATTAGGACAAAAGAACGCCTGAATATCTTCTTTCGAATATTTCGTGGCTTTATTATGCTCAAATATCCAGGCGCTGCCGGATAACCCTCCGGCAGGCTGCTTTTTCTGTTTCCCTACCCGGGCACCTCCATATCCGCCATCCATAGAGACGGATTCGACATACGTATCACGTTCAAGGATCAGTACATCTTTCACTACTATTGCCTGGGGGTATCTCTCCAGGAATTGTTCCAATGATATATTGTTCTGCATATCCTTCTGGGCGGCTGAGATATTACCTTCCTTCAGCCAGACAGAATGCCCCACCGTCTGTTTGCAGCCATAAAAGGTTTTGTTCAGTTCGCAGTTCCTAAACCTGAGATTGAGCGAGTCTACCACATGCCCCAGCTTCTGCATAGCGGTTTCGCTATAAATGAGTCCGTTAGGATAGACCGCAAATTCTGCGGACTGGCTCCGGGCAAAGGGCATCTTCACTATGAAGGCGAAGCCAATCATCATCCACATCTGCAGGACTTTCATCATAGGTCAGGTATTTATTGCTTTATAACGCAGACTATACTGCTGCTTGTATACACGGAGACACGGGTTCTGCGCCACAAGTTGTACCTAGTCCTGCCGCGCCTGCACCACCAGCATCTCCCGCTTGTGGCCAAAGCCCCGGGGCCGCACAAAAGGATAGCCCAGTTGTTTCAGCAAGCGCTTGGTAGCGCCGTTGATACTGAAGGTTACCAGCGTGCCGCCGGGCGCCAGCACACCCAGCGTATACGTGAGCACCTCATTCGTCCAGAGGGCAGGAGCATCTTTGGGGCCAAAGGCGTCATAGAAGATGATATCCGCAGGCTGCCTGTAACCGGCATCCGGCCAGGGTTGGTGGCGGAAATCCCAATGCACATTCCCCTGCTGCCCCTGTGGCGCTCCGGCCTGCAGGATAGCTGTCCACTCCCCCTGCAGATGAGGCATATGCGCATAATACCGGCCCAGTAGCTCCACAGGCACAGGTTGGGGCTCATAGGCCGTATAATGCAGCTGGGCCTGCGGGTATTGTGCGGCCAGCCGGGCGGTCAGGACAAAGTTGAGCCCGGTACCCAGGCCGATCTCCAGCAGATGTAGGGATGTAGCGGCCGCCAGCCGTTCTGCCAGCTGGCTGGCCTGCAGGTAGACGTAACGGCTTTCGGCCTCCGCCCCTTGCCGCGAATGATAGGCTACGCCGTCTGCCGTGAGCAGAGTAGGCGAGCCGTCTGCCGTGAGGTACAGCTCCATCACCGGAAAGGGGCCGCACTGGCCTGGCTTTTATCCGTACCGGAAGGCGTCAGCACACTGCTGCGGGCGCCGTTCACCTGTTTCTTCTGTACGGTGCCCCGTATGCGGTCCCGCCACTGTTCGGCCACCTGGCGGGCCCGCCCGGTGATCAACACTTTGCGGTAGTCTATCTTCTCCGCCTGTTCTTCAGTGATCACCTTCTTGCGCGCAAGGATGCGCCCCATCATCTGGAAATAGGGTTCATGGAGGTCTGATACCTGCAGGGTGCTGTCATTGAGGAAATACATAAAACTGCGCGGACTGGGCACGATCATGGCCAGGAAGATCCCCTCTTCCAGCGACAGCCAGGCAGGGTCTTTCTTGAAATAGAACTGCGAAGCCTCCCAGGCGCCAAACACCTCCGGGCCCCATTCGATGATATTGAGGTAGACCTCCAGCATGCGGGGGCGCTTGACCAGGTGGTTCTGGGTGATCAGCCATACCAGCACAGCCTCTTCCACCTTGCGTTCCAGCGTCTTCTCCGGTGAAAGAAATACGTTCTTCACCAGTTGCATGGTGATGGTGCTGGCCCCGCGGCGGAAACGCTTGTGCTTGAAATTATCGATAATGGCTTCCTTAAATGCCTCCAGGCTAAAGCCATTATGGTAAAATAATGCGCCGTCTTCGCTGTAATGCACGGCATTGATCAGGTTCTTGGAGATATTGCCCAGATCCACATAATGAGGATTGGCGCTGCCCACCAGTATCTTGCGGGCGGAGAAATGCGGCCGGTAGACAAAGGTATCGTTCAGCATGGTAAGGCGCGCGCGCCCGTAAGCATCTATGCGGAAGTCCCGGGGCCGCACCTGGAAATCAAAAACCACCGTATCGGGCAGCTGGGTGGTATAATGGAAATCCAGGAAGAAGGACAGGCTGCCCGCTGCTTTCATGCCCTGCACCGTCTCCAGCGTGCCCTGCGGCATTGCATCAATGATCTCTTGGGCGGGTATCTGGGGGGTACGCAGGCGCGCCCAGGCAGATTCATAGCGGCCACCTTCATAACGCAGCCAGGGGTGGAAGCGCAGGCTGTTGAGGCTCACGGTACTATTGCTGTCCAGTTCCAGGGTATAAGCCCCCACATTCACACGGG
>JAHBTG010000110.1 GCA_019638695.1 Bacteroidota bacterium
GCGAAGGTAAAGCTGGTATTGCCCAGCGAAATCTGGTCAAAGCTGGCCAGCTTGGTCACACCAGAAAGCTGCTTGAGGATGGGGAGGTTGGTCACCTGGCCATTGAGCAGCTGCACCGCGCCATGACCGGTAAGTGAGCTGTAAATGGGGTCCAGTTCGGGCGTAAGCTCTCCTACCAGGCTGAGGCTGGCATTGAAGTCGCCATTGGCCTGCTTAGCCACGGGGGCGTATTTCTGCACCAGTTCTATGTTGTTGAAGGCCGTCTGCAAATTCATCTGCTGAATGGTGAACTTCATGTCATAGAGTGGGTTCTTACCGGTGGGGGTGGCATAGCTGCCGGTGAGGTTGAACTTGCCCTTATAGAGCTCAAAGGAAGTCTGCTGCAAGGCCAGTACCTGGTTCTTAAGCTCCACTTTGCCCACAAAGTTCTCCAGTTCCATGCCTGCATACTTGACCTTTTGGATGCGGGAATCCAGGTTGAAGGCCACATTGGCGGGCAGGCTGTTGTCGCTAGGCGCGGCGTCTTCGGCGGGGGTCTCCGGTGTCTCGGTACCGTCATCGGCCATCAGCTCATCCACATCGAGCAACTTGCTGTTGAGGGTGAGGATACCGCTCAGGGGCTCCCCCTTGAGGAAATAGCCCATGTAGTTGGTCACCTTGCCGGTCATGGACAGGTCGCTTTTACCATAAGTGCCGGTATACTCGGCCAGGTGGAGGTATGCAGGCGTGACTTCCATGCGGGCTTTGCTGATGGTAAGGCCCACGGGCACATCGGGACTCTTGTACTTGAGGCCGGTGATCTCCAGGCTGCCGGAGGTAGGGGCATTGCCATAGTTACCGCTGCTCACCTGGGAATACTGGCCTTCCGTGGCCACTTTGGCCACCACGATACCGGCCATCTCTGTACCGGTCATGGGGTAGATCCTGGCCAGCTTGGCCAGGTCCAGGGTGCCGTTGAGCCTGAACTTGTAGCGGGGATCGTCAAAGTTCTGAACAAAGAGCTCGGCCTCTATCGGCTGCTTGTCCACCTCGGCATGGAAGTTGGGCAGGGCCAGGGTCATGCCCTGCAGGGTGCCGTCGGGGTTATTGACCTGGGCCTTGAAGTTGAGGTTCTCGATAGCTGCCGGGAAGTCCGCACTCTTGAGGTAGCCGTACTTCATCTCGATATTGGCGGTCATGCGCGGCAGGGTGGTATCGCTGGCGGCGCCTTTGAGGGTGGCATCCAGCGCCAGTTCTCCGGCCACGCTCATCCCTTCGATGGGAAACACCGTGGTGAGGGTCTTGAGGTTTACCCTGGCCTTGACAAAACCGTCATAGAAGGCATTCTCCAGGCCCTTAATCAGCATGCGGGCATCTATGGGCGCCCCGGCGATCTCGGCATGAAGCTTGCGCACGTCTATCTGGGTCTGCTCCAGGTCGTTGCCGCCCGGGAAGTCCACCTTGGTGTCTACCTGTATATTAGTCACGGAACTGGGGAGATCAGGGTACTGGAACATACCGTTCTCCACCTTGAGGGTAACGCCAAAGGCGGGATAGGCGTTGTCGTTATAAGTGCCTTTGGCATATCCGTTGAGAGCCAGGGTACCGTCGGTCTTCATGTTCCCAAAGTCCGGGGTATAGACGCCGGGCACCATGGAAAGCAGGCTGGCAAAGCGGGCTTCCAGCACATTGAACTTGAGGTCCATCAGGATATCATCGCCGGACAACTGCACCCATCCGTCCAGCCCCATACCCAGCTCATTGAGGAAAAACTCGTTCTCCTTCATCGTATACTTATCCTTCGCATTATCTATGTTGAGGGTGGCATCGGCCCTGAGCTTCACCTTGTTCAGGTAGGTCACGCCGTCATAGTTCACATAGACAGATTCGCTGGTGAGGTCATTGCGCAGGTCATAGATATCGGCATTGATGTCTCCGCTCGTATTAAGGTCCAGGTTACGCAGGCGGGCATAGACCGGCATGCTGCGATCATCATAAACAATATCGCCTTCCACTATCTGGAAGCGGGTGATGGCCAGCTTCATGGGATCCTCTGTCTCGGGCTTGGGCGCACTGTCGGGCAGGGCAATGTCATAGTTGGCCATGCCGTTGGCCAATACCTTCACATGGATGCGGGGACGCACCATCTTGATCTTGCGGATCTCCAGCTTATCCTCAAACAGGACATTGTACAGGCTCATAGCCAGCTGGAAGTCCTCCATATTGAGCAGGGTGTCCTTGGCAAATACGCCCCGGCCATTGACCTTGAGGCCCTCCAGGCGAATGGTGACGGAAGGGAAGTTGCTGAAGAGGGAGAGGCTCATATCCTGGTAATCCACCTGGGCCACCTCCTGGTTGAGGCTGTTGTTGATCTGCTTCTTCACCATCTCATGGATCTCATCCTTGAACAATATGGGGATGAGAATGGCTGCCAGCAGAAACAGGCCGATGAAGCTGCCCACGGAGATGGCGCTCCATTTGAAAATGCGGCGGGCGAGCGACTTTTTCTTTTTAGGTGAGGCTGAAGTGTTCATTCTGGTGTGGATTTTGGGCTAAAATACGGATTTTGCAGGTATTAATGCCATAACGTATAGAGAACCTGTTTTATGTCCGCCGAAATCCCCGTCAAACACCTTACCCAACTGGACACTGCGCTACCTGCCTTTGCCCGGCTCCTGCGCATTATGGACGAACTGCGCGAGCACTGCCCCTGGGACAAGGAGCAGACCTTTGCCAGCATCCGCCACCTGAGCATAGAGGAGCTGTATGAACTCAGCGACGCCATCCTGCAGGAAGACTGGGAGGGGGTGCGGGGCGAGCTGGGAGACCTGCTCCTGCACATCGTGTTCTACGCCCGCATGGCAGACGAAGCCGGACGATTCGACATCGCCCAAGTGCTACACACACTGTGCGACAAGCTGGTGCGCCGCCACCCGCACATCTATGGCACAGCCGTGGCTGCGGATAGCGGAGCAGTCAAGCGCAACTGGGAGCAGATCAAACAGCAGGAGAATGGCGGCAAGCCCCGCTCCGTGCTGGCAGGCGTGCCGGCCAGTATGCCGGCCCTGCTGCAAGCCTACCGCATGCAGGAAAAGGTGGCTGCCGTGGGGTTCGACTGGGAGGCGGCCCCGCAGGTATGGGACAAGGTGCAGGAAGAGCTGGGCGAACTGCAAACAGCCGTGCACACCGGGGATGCCGGCCAGATGACCGAGGAACTGGGCGATGTGCTGTTCTCACTGATCAATTATGCCCGTTTCATCGGGGTGAACCCGGAAGACGCCCTGGCACGCACCAACCGCAAGTTTATGCAGCGGTTCCGGTATATAGAAGATGCAGCGCAGGCGCAAGACAAAGCACTGAAAGAAATGAGCCTGGAAGAGATGGAGGCGCTATGGCAGGAGGCGAAAAAGAAAGGGTGACCTAGTAAGGCCACCCTTTGGTATGATCAGGAAATATCCGGGTTCCGGGCTTAGAACGCCACACCCAGGGCAATGCCCAGGCGGGGCAGCAGGCCGCTAATGTTAAAGGTACCGCCATCGGCGCTGCTTTCGGTCTCAGAACTGCCGTCGCTGTAACGATAGTTGACATCGTAATCGCCCAGTCCAAAGGTGTAATACCCCAGACCGCCAAAGAGATCGATAGAGAACACATCACCAATAATGAACTGGTAGCCCAGCTGTACCCCGCCGCCAATGTTCATGGCATTTACCTTGCCTTCGCCTTTGTAGGTGGTGTAGTTACCTTGCGGAGACGTATCCTCCCCTTCGTTCACTACCTTGAAGCCGATATTGCGCGCCACCAGGTAAGGGCCCACAAAGAAACGGCGGGGCGCCATACCGGCAGGATAGAAACGGTACTCCAGGTTGATGCCCACCTGGCTGTAGGTAAACTTCTGGGTGTTGTTGGAGCTGCCGGTGGAACTGCTGCTAAGCGTGTTGTTGGTAGAATAGCTGCCAAAATCCACCCATAGTACGCCGGAATGCTTCTCGGCAAATGCCCGTTCATACCCCAGGCTTGCCCGCAGGAAGGCCAGTCCGGTAAGGTTCAGCTTGATCACATTTTCCTGGGCCAGCGCAGGGAACGCTATACAAGAGGCTACCAGCAATAGAATAGTTCTTTTCATTTTAGAGAGGTAATTAAGTGGTAAAGTCTTGCAATATACAAGCATTCTCTTACAGAACCCGGTTATTGCAGGCAGTATTGCAGGAAAAAGCCCCCCGGGAAGAAGCCCTTTTTAGCAATATCATAAGCAGCCAGTCCGCTCAGCCATGCTTCAGCTGCTTCAGGATGGCATCCACATCCACACCGAGGCCTTTAGCTACGGCGGTTCCGAGCCTGACATCTGCCCGGAAGAAGTGACACAGCTGGCGATTGACGATCAGCTCGCGCTTGGGACCCGTGATACCGCTCATGGCACCCACAATATTGGCCACCAGGTTATGCCGGTCATAATCGTTCATGGCCTTGGCAAATAGCAGCCCGGGCTGTGTATAGTGGTCATTGTCATCTTCCCCGTTGCGGTCATACCAATCGGCCATATTGCTCTCCAGCATCATGGGAGGCTCTTTATACGCCTGGTCAACGACCACCTCGTCAAAACTGTTGGGGAAATAGTTGGGCGCATCTTCCCCGTTGCCATTGACCGCCATGAACCCGTCCCGCTCATAGTTGGCGCCCATATAAGGGCAGCGATTGACGGGGATCTGCTCATAGTTGACGCCCAACCGGTAACGATGGGCATCGGGATAGGACAGCAAGCGTCCCTGTAGCATCTTGTCGGGCGAATAGCCGATACCGTCCACCACATGCGCCGGGGCAAATGCGCTCTGCTCCACATCTGCAAAGAAGTTGCGGGGAATCTCGTTCAGTTCCAGGACCCCTACATCCATCAGGGGGTAATCGGCATGCGGCCACACTTTGGTCACATCAAAAGGATTGAACGGGAACTTCCGGGCCTGGACCTGCGTCATCACCTGTATCTTCAGCTTCCACCTGGGGAACTGCTTCTTATCAATAGCCTCCACCAGGTCCCGCTGGGCAAAGTCGGGGTCCTTGCCTTTCATTTCCACCGCCTCGGCATCCGTAAAGTTCTTGATGCCCTGCTCGGTCTTGAAGTGGAATTTCACCCAAACCACCTCGTTCTGGGCATTCACCAATGAAAAAGTGTGGCTGCCAAATCCATGCATATGCCGGTAGCCATACGGGGTACCCCGGTCGCTCATCAGGATCAGTACCTGGTGCAGGCTCTCGGGGTTCAGGCTCCAGAAGTCCCACATCATGGCAGGGCTCTTGCAATGAGTCCTGGGATCCCGCTTCTGGGTATGGATGAAGTCTGAGAACTTCTTAGCATCCTTGATGAAAAAGACAGGGGTATTATTGCCCACCAGGTCCCAATTACCATCTTCGGTATAGAACTTCACGGCAAAGCCCCTGGGATCTCTTTCGGTATCCGCACTCCCCTTCTCGCCCCCCACGGTGGAGAAGCGCAGGAATACCTTGGTCTGCTTGCCCACCTGGTTGAAGATCCTGGCACGGGTATACTTGCTGATGTCATGGGTCACCGTGAAGGTGCCGAATGCACCGGAGCCCTTGGCATGCACCACCCGCTCCGGGATGCGCTCCCGGTTAAAGTGCGCCATCTTTTCGTGCAGGATGAAGTCCTGCAACAGCAGCGGTCCCCGGGGACCGGCGCTCATGCTGTTCTCGTTCTCGACATACGGTTTGCCGGAGGCGGTGGTGAGTTTCTTCTTTTCCATCTTCATTTGAATTATGTATGTGGACACTGAGGCGCAGCTCACCTCGGCAAGCCGAACCTTTATGGCTTTAATTTAGGAAAAAAGAACACAGAAGCCAAACAGGCACGCTGTTTTACGGCCAAAAGATCGAACCGGGCGCCCATAAAGAGTTCCTGCTCTCCCG
>JAHBTG010000111.1 GCA_019638695.1 Bacteroidota bacterium
TACTTGTTGCCTGTAGACCCACTACCCAGGCCATATACCCCTGTTATGTTGCCCGTAGACCCATTGCCCAGGCCATATACCCCTATTACCGGGCCTTCTCCAAGCACACCCCGGTAATTGCCGGTGCCGCGCACGCCTATGCCATAACCCGTATAGCTGGTACGTATCCCATGAATAGCTGCTTCATCACTTCCGGTTGACGTATTTGTATTTTCAGCGCGGATAGCATTACTGTTGGCCACAGTAGTTTGTACGTTAAGCTGCACACTGGTGGAGGGGAAGACCCCAATGCCCACATTGCCGTTCTTGAGAATCGTCATGGCATTTTTGCGTGCGGCATTGGACGTGCCTATCCCCACGCTGAACACAGGGTCATTGGCTAGGTTGCTGGTCGGATTGCCGGTGTAGCCCGTGGTGTCATTAAATAGTCCGAAGACGGTTTCTGCATAGCTCCGGGTACGCAATCCGCTACCTGAGCCGGTGAAGCTGTAATTGCCGTAAGCGATGTTGCTATTTCCGCCGGCCACGGTAGCATAAGTGCCGGAAACACTGTTGTTAAACCCTCCCATAAGGGAAGAATAGCTGCCGGAGGCCGTATTGCCGTATCCTCCTCCTACCGATGCGTAATTGGCGGAGGCTTTGTTTTCATATCCGCCGCTGACCGTAGCGCCTCCGCCTGATGCTGTATTGGATCCGCCTCCGCCAACCAAGGTATAGGTGTTGCTTGCGAGGTTATTGGTCCCTCCGCCAACTGTACCATAGGTGCCGTTTACAGTATTGGTGTTACCTCCGTTTACAGCACCGTAAGCTCCGCTGACCGTATTGTTCATGCCCCCGCCGATGGCAGCAAAGTTGGCATTGATCGTATTGGGACTGCCTGAACTGCCTCCCCCCGAAATGACAGAACCTGTGGTGCCGCTGACCGTGTTGACTGTGCTGCCCCACACAATGGAGGAGGAAGCGCCATCGGGGTAGATCATACCCGTACGCACATTGTTTACCCTGAATTCCAGCGGCTGGGTGTTTGTGGTACCCAGGAAATTGCCGGGCACGGCTGCGTTGCCGTTCAGCCCCCAAGCCAGTGTGCCGGGGTCTGTCCAGGTACCCACGCCCCAAGCATTGCTGGTGAGGACATAACCGCTCTGCTGGTTGCCGTTTACTAGCTGGAAGCTACCATTTATGTGCAGATTGGCCTGCGGAGTGGTGGTGCCTATGCCTACCAGTCCGTCTTCTGTGATGCTCATACGCACATCATTGATAGAGATGTTGGCCACAGAATTGGGCTTCACGGCAAAATCCAGATGGTTCTTGCTGCCGTTGAGGCTGTTCCAGCGGGTAAAGATACCTGCGTTGAAACGTTCGTCCGTATTGGCTGCATTGGTTTTCAGACGTATGCCTGCCAGTGCACCGGTGGTGCCGTTGAGGTTGTGAATGTCCAGGAAGACACCCTGATCTGTGGCAGGCGCAACGTTGCGCACCAGGCTGAGCATTTGATATGGGGTGGTAGTGCCTATCCCCACATTGCCATTGCCCCTGATGCGCATGGTTTCGGCGAGGGCTGCATTATTGGTAGTCTGGAACACGATATCCGCAGTAAATCCGGCAGGTGTGTTGTTGGTCATGACGGCACCCAGGCGCGCGCCAGTGCCCACAGAGGCATCGGTACGTTGCATTTCAAAGGCCAGAGCACTACCGCTGTTGATGCTGCCATTATCGTTGAGCAGCTGTGGGAAGTCAATCATGCTGGGTGCGCCGCGCACCAGGCGAAAATTAAATCCGTTACTAAAGATCTGGGTGTATTGATTCAATGAGCCGCCGAGCTGCACCACATTACCCGGCTGGATGTTTATCCCATTCATGCCGCTGACGGTTCCTATCCCGGGAGTTGTCCAGGTAGCTACGCCGCTGGCATCGGAGGTCAGTACCTTGCCTGCACCTTCTGTGCCATCCACCAGCCGGAATGCGCCTGGTGTTACACTGTTTACATGCAGTACCGTGCTGGGCGCGTTGGTGCCAATGCCCACATTGCCTGTACCGGTAATGCGCATGAGCTCCTGGCTTGTGGAGGGACCGGTGGCTGCATAAAACACATGGCTGCTGGTGCTGCTGGGGGCCTGGTAGCGGAACTGGCCGGTTGTCAGGCCCAGGCCTGTAAACTCATGGTCGTTATTGGCCGCTTCGTACAACACCAGTTTGCGGTTAGTGACCGTGTTGTTGAAATGCAGGCTGCCGGTACCCCGAAGAGTGAGCAGGTTGGTATTGCCGGCATAAAACTTCATGTTGCTGGCGGTGTTGGGCATACTAAACCACATAGCTCCTGATTCCATCCCTATGGCCATGTCCGTATTTGAGGCATTTACGCTGGGATAGAGTACAAGCTTAGTGCCCGGGGACCTGACGGTGAAGGTAGGCAATCCGATGCCTGCAGTATTAAAGAGGATGGTATTGGAGGTTCCATTGGATAGTGAGAGATTGTTGCCTCCTACCGTGAAGTCGCCATTGACCTCGCCGTTACCGGTGGTTAAGAGACTGCCCATTTCCCCGGACCCACTGATGCGAAAGGTGGCTGCCTGCAGTATGGCATTCTGGTTCTCTATGCCCGCGGTTCCGGGAGTTGTCCAGGTAGCTACGCCGCTGGCATCTGAGGTCAGTACCTTGCCCGGGCCCTCCGTGCCGTCTGCCAGGCGAAAAGCGCCCCCGCTGCTGCTTTGAATGTGCAGCAAAGAGGTGGGGTTGGATGTGCCGATGCCCACGTTGCCTTCACTGTCAATCAGCATACGTGTTTGAGGGTCTCCTCCCGTTGTGCTGGCAGTAGAGAAGGCGAGTGCTGCACTATTGGCGGCTCCCCAGTTGTTTGCAGTGCGGGCAGAGATGTGCGCACCTGCCCGGAACTGAGAGCCGTTGTGGCTGACAAATGCCAGCTCGCCCAGGGTTTCTGTGTTCGCTGCTGGCAGCGGAACGGCTTCTGTGCCGTTCATGCGGCCCAGCGCCCATATCGGGTGATTGGAGCCGCCATATTGTAGCATGGCGCTTACCAATTCATTGTCACTCACAATGGTGAGTGGAAACTGCGGATTCGCCGTGCCTATCCCCACTCTGTCTGCAATATTCTGGGGGTAAATGGTATTGCCAGCCCGTAACCATTCGCTGGTAGAAGCGCCTGTTGCCAGCGATTCCCAGCTGTTGCCGTCCCACACATAGAGGCCCCCGGTGATGTTACTGGTATCTGCCACAAGCATGCCGGCATGGGTAGTGCCCAAGCTGCTGCCCAGCGTGGTGCGCTGTGCGGTGCTCATGCGTGGCAGGAGCAGTCCCCTGGGAGTGGCGCCGCTGTGAAGTTCCAGTACCGCATACGGGTCTGGTGTCACAGTCCCTATGCCTACCTGGGCCTGCAATGGCCCCGGGAGGAATAGGGAATATAGAATGGTCAGGAGGGCAAGTGAACGGACATATTTGCTACACATTGGCAAACTTATATTGAGATAAACAAAGATATGAAATGGATATTTGCTTATCTCCGGTAAATCGATGCATAGCTGAAAAATAACTGCGAATGAATGCAGTACAACCGGAGGTAATCCGGAATATCCTCCAAATCTCTGCAGACCTTAAGCCGCGGCTTATTTTACGCTTACCACAAAGCGGCTGGCCACTTCTCCATTATCTGCAATCAGCCGCAGGTAGTAGCTGCCATTGGGCAGGGAAAGCGGCAAATTGTAGTCCAGGCTTTGGGTCCCTTCAGAGATGGGAAGCGCCATTGCAATTACTTTTTGCCCTATGGCGGAGTAGACCTCCAGGTCGAGACTTTTCCCTTTGAGACCCTGGGCACGCACCCGTACATAGCCCGAAGCCGGCACAGGAAACAGCGTTATGCTGGGTTGGCCGTCCAGTAGCACCACGGTGTTGGATAACAGGTGGCTGCCGTCGCTATGCTCCTGGCGAACCCGGTAGTATACAGGGCCTCCCGGTAACTGGTTGTCTGTGAACTCATGTTCTTGTAGGGTGCTTTCTGTGGTTGACTGGGTCGTGAGGTTCTCAAAGGTCTGACCGTTTGTACTGCGCTGAATGATATAGGCTTGTATACCAGGCGACGAGGAAGAGGATTGCCAGGCAAGCCGGGCGTTATCAGCATACCGTATTCCCTGGAGCAGGATATTCCCTGTAGACAATGGAATGACCAGCCGCACTCCGCAGATGCTGATGCCGGTGGAATCCATGGTGCCGGAGTTGGCACCATTAAAAGGGGTGTTGTTTATGGCGCAGTTGGTAGAGCAGGCGGGTGTGGAGCAGCTGTTCAAACAGGACAGGTAACTGGTCTGGTCGCAGAAGTTCAATGTGCCGCGGATGAATCCGCCTGCTGCATTAATGGCATTGTTACCCACATCCCAGGTGCCTCCGTTACCATCCAGTATTCCGCCCGGGTTATTGGCCAGGTTGCCTGCAACCTTCACGTAGCCGTCATTGATGAATGTGGCGCCGTTGTTGCTCAGGCCGTTGCTTACTTCCATATGCCCGGTGCTATATACGTGGGTCGTCTTGCCAGAAGCATTGGTGTAGGAGCCGTTTACCGTGAAGTCACCGTGTACATGGATGGTGCCAGAGTTGGTATGGTTGCGATTCAGCGTCAGAGTGCCGTAAATGTTGAGGGTACTTGCGCTTCCCAGTGCCATGTTCTCCAGCGTGGCCGTGCCGTGTAGGTTAAAAGTAGTGCCGTTAAAAGTAAGCGTGCGATTCCCGGTATGGGACAACGAGCCCCCGCTGTTGATGGTGAGATCGCCGGACAGGGTAATATTGGATCCCATGGTCACGTCGTGATTTATGATCACAATGTTCGTTCCGCTGGGCGTGCTGCAAGTGCCGCAGCCTGTGCAGGTCCAGGTACTGGCTGTATTCCAGTCACCGGCCTGTACAGAAGTATAGGTGCATTGTGCTCGTGCGCTGCCCGGACCATAAGCAATCATGATATATATAAGCAAGCAAAAGGGCAGGAGTGCCTGTTTGAGATTTGAATTCATGGCTATCAGGCGCATGGGGTCAAGGTAAGTGAAAAATAGTAGCTAGCGGGGAATGCTTCTTAAGTCAAGCAGGCCTTCCCCTCACAGACAAATATACACCTAGGTGTGTTCATATGCATACAGAATCTTGGGTATTCCTTACAATTGTCGTTTATAGAAAGCTTTCCCCATCTCCAGTGCGGGCGCCTGCGGAGCGCTATTTTCAGAATTAATTCAAGATTTTTGCAGAGAGGTATTGACACTAATCAAACTGTCTTCTACCTTTGCACTCCCTTTCGACAAGTAAAGACGCTCTGGCAACAGAAATCGAGCTTGTTGTTCTTTGAAAATGTTGGGAAGCGAAAGCTTAAAATATGCAGAGGTAAGGAAACTAGTGCGACACTCCGAAAATTTT
>JAHBTG010000112.1 GCA_019638695.1 Bacteroidota bacterium
ACATTGCCTGCCCCCCCCCATTTTAGGCGGCGACGAACCGGCATGAGACTGCGTGCTCTCGAAGGGCTGGAATCACGCGTGCTGCTCAGCACAACCACCACCGCCCACATCAACACCGCCGCTGGAGAGTTCACAGCACTCGTCTCGCTCCCGACCGGTGCGACTGCAGGCAGAATGCTGGAGATCGTTACACCACCCGCTCACGGGACTGCAGCGATTCAATATGGCTACCACGCCACACCCGGCGTTTCCGATCAATTGCTGTACATCTCCTCTGGCGCAGCCGGAAACGACACCTTGACTGTGCGGATTCTGGACGACCGGTGGCAGGAGCAACTGCTGACCGTGGCTATCGAGGATGGAGCGTTGAGCGGTTTCCAGGTGCTGTACTCATCAAGTGGCGGTTCGGGGGGAAGTAGCAGCTACAATTCGGCACCGTTCGCCCACGATGGCTACATCTATACGCAGCATGGTCAAGTCGCCACCGGCACATTCTCAGGGCAGGACTGGGACTACGACTTATTGACCATTTCCGTCAGCAGCAGTGCTCTGGGGAACCTGAGCCTCAGTAGTCCCTATCAGGCTGGCTGGGATCCGAGCACTACGCTCGTGGACTACACTTTTACCCCCCATGTGGGGGCTGTTGGCAGCGAGACGCTCACGCTCACAGTGAGCGATGGTGAGTACAGTGACGTCGCCAGTGTGTATGTCAGCGTCTGGAATAACGTACCGGTGGCAAACGAAGACTGGGCTTACATTGAAATCCCAGAACAACCGGAACCATTCCCCATTTTCGTACTTGACGATGACTTTGATGCCGACGGAGATGAGCTCACAATCACAGGGGTTGCTTCTCCTGCAAATGGTGGAACAGTCTGGATCGACCCCTCGGGGCTGTTCCTGTGGTACTTACCACCAGACTTTCCGCTAACGGTGATTGGACCAGTTGGTATACCGTACTATCCGGACATGTCTGTATCCACTGCCGCCCTGGGTCCATATGTTGAACTTGAAATGTGGAATGACTTCGCCGATTTCTTCACCTACACAGTCAGCGATCCACTTGGCGCCAATGATACTGGGATAGTGCAAGTTCGCGCGGCAGGGAATCCTGAATGGACTTGGAACTCCAATGGCTCGCTAACAAACGCCGCGTGGAAGATCGACGGGGAATTCGGATATGACGGGTATGTCCACCTGTGGTACGGAAAGAACGCGAAGGGAAGACAGGCCCCGAATAATCAGCAGTGGTGGCAAAAAAACACAGTTCACGAGTCGGGTGTGCATTTTATCCCTGGCCAAGACGGTGCTGCGCCATTACTTGGTCGAACAATCGGGCAAACAAAAGTCATCCTCGACGTGGAAGAAATTGGCGGTGCGCGAACGCCTATACGACTTCCTGACCATTTAGCATACGAGTTGCCTCCAGATTCAGGGGCACGGATGTTGTATTCCGTGCAATGGGTAGAGAAAAAGGCGGGATTTGCACCGACTGGATCGACCCTGCGCACGGATCTGCCCAATGGTCGAGTGGCAAGCGAGGCTGAGATTGCTCTCCTTGACACAATGATTGGTCCATTTAATGAGGTTTCAACAATGTATTGCTTCGTGGACAAGAGGTACATTACACAACTGCTTACAAACGGAGAGATCACACAAGGACAGTTTGACACAATTAAGCAGGACTTGGCAGACATTGGATTGGCGTGGGAATCACTACCTGGCGTGATGGAGCAGTACCAGCTGGGCCACTATCACACATTAACATACACCGAGGACTAGAGAGGTCGTCTATGTCACGATTGCCCATTACTTCTGCTGTTCTTTGTATCTGCATTACGAGTAATGCTGCTGCCCAAGTGGTCGATGTTTCGCAGTCAGCCACTGCTAATGCTTCGCAGTCCCAGTGGCAGACTGTTGAGGAAAATGTGTATTCCCAGGTCTCGGTTGCTCATCAAGTAGCCAACGCGGCTCTCTCTGCGTCTGAGGTCAACGAGTTTCATCTGGCTCTGCTGGGACGTATTCAAGGTCCCTGCTACTCACGTCACAAGCGCATCATTAAGGTTTCCTATGCTGGAGTTATTCGAGATACAGGATTACACGAAATCATTACAGAGTCAGGACTGAGGATCATCAGCCATGCGCGGTTGTCCGGTAGCTTGGGTGACCCCGTTGGATGGAGCATTCAGCTAGGTGAAGAGACAATCTGCGGAATCTGGCTCTCATTGACGCGCACAGTAGAAACAGTTTCCGAATGTCAGCTGCAGAATCGAGTCGTCTTCGTTAATGTCAGTCAATTGCATGGGCCGCCTTTTGATCCCATGGTGCCCTTGAGAATGAATCTTGAAGTTCCTCTGGACGACTTTGACGGTGCCACTACCCTGCAAATTCTAGAACTGCTTGGGGGGCCGAGAAGTCTGCTTGAAAAGACCGATTCTGATGAAGTGCATTAGCCGGTGTGGACGTTCCAATGCCGTGATTCAGGAATCTGCACTTTCTGGAAAATCTATGGCTGGGCGGGATCCAGTGCCAGCGTACACTAACTGCCTTGTCCGGTCACGACTTGCAGCAGGAACTCGTCGCTCCAGCCGCGCGGCGAATCTGGCCTGAAAGGCTGTGGATCGAGCGCCGCCAGCACCCGGCCGAACACATCCTAGCTGGGGATGCCATACGGCAACTGCAACACCCGCTGCAGGAACTCACTCTTCAGCTTCGCCCACCGCGCGATTGCCGTGGGGCCATCCGCCCCGGCCAGCACCGCCATCACGGCGATCGTCACCACACTGACCAGCGGATGCCGGAGGTTGACCTCCGACCGCGGGTCTTCCAGTTCCGCAAAGTAACCCGCCAACTCTTCAACGCTGACGACAACAACAGCCAACTGCGCCGTCCCTGCCCCTCCATGCCTGCTGAGAAGATGCTCCCACAGACACGGTTTACCTCACACTCCACCCAGGCGCAAGTCAGCCTAACTTACCACGCCTACGCAGAGTGCGCGCTGGCCCTGCCTGTGTACGTCCCGGAAGCAGGCATGGTGAACACAAAACGCGCTGCCAGCACTGCAGGGCCACCATCTCGACGGACGTCAACCGAGAATACAGTATGGGGAGTGCCTGAAAACTTGTAGTTGAGCTGCTGGTCGGAAGAGAATGTGTGGCCCTCTTGTGGCAGCACAATGTCGCATTGGTCGGCAGAAGTATCCGTTGTGACAACCAAGCTCAGTATGGCAGCAAGTCCCAAGTGCAGCAAAGAACGGCGGTGAGGACCTTGGCTCATCCATTCAGTAAAGAGTGAGAAGGGGGGGGGGTAGCAAACATCTGTCACCTCATCGCAAATGGAAGACTTGTGTGCACTCCTTTGCAATTAATCAACAAAGCGGGTTCATATCATGATTCTGCTTATATGTCAATCTGAGTGGCCGTAAAAACTGCGGCAAGGTTTTTTTACTGGCCGGGCATGTCAAGACATACTGAACTATATTCCACCTGGCACAACCTTTGGCTGGTAGAGATGACCTGCAGTGTTTCTGCTTACGGTCACCGGTTCGGAATTCTGTGGCGGGCAAGAGTCGCGAATGGGAGTCGAGCATGAGTCAGCATCGGTTGTTCCTCAGGTGATGGGATTTTGCCTCAGCATCACATCACGGCAGAGAGAGCACGCGTTCTTGTGCTATCCTCATGATCGATTGCGTCTGCAGTAAACGGTTATCACTGAATCTGCCGCCGAACTCGCTCCAGATACGACTTGAATTCCCAGCGCTGCTCCCACTCCGGCAGGTACCCAGCATAGCTGGGGTGCTCGAACCAGAAGATCGATGCGGGGTCGGGTCGGCTCAGCATCCCCTCGGGGTAGTCCGCACCGGCAAAGCTCCGGTCGACACTCGCATTCCATTGTTCAAGTTCCGATTTCAGGCGGGCGAAGATCTCGGGGAACCGGGAACTGACATCGGTGGTCTCGCCGGGGTCATTCACCAGATCGAACATTTCCAGCCCCGGCTTTCCCTGCGGTGTACTGACGATCTTGAAGCGATTGTCAATGAGCGCCAGCTGCTGATTGAACCGGACTGGGATTGATCGGCTGCGTTCCGCAATCTCTTCGCTAAACAGGGGCTTCAGGCTGATGCCGTCTACCGGCTGGATGAAGACTTCAGGAGGCAGCTGCAGCAGATCGGCGATGGTCGGGAACAGGTCGAGTGTGCTGGCAGGAAAGTTCGTGATGCGCGGCTGAATCACCCCCGGCCACTCGAAGATGCCTGGAACACGCAGGCCCCCCTCGTACACACTGGCTTTGTATCCGCGCAGCCCCCCGACGGTATCCGGCTGAATTGCTGGCAACCCGCCGTTGTCACTGCAGAACACCAGCAGCGTCTGTTCCGCCAGCTGCAGCTCCCGCAGTTTGCTCCGCAAGGTGCCAATGCTGCGGTCCAGGGCCACGAGTTCTCCGTAATGATTCGTGGACGCTGCATTCAGCCCCTTGAACTGAGCAGCATCTGCGGGCAGAGCTTTGAAAGGACTGTGCGGCGTGCCGAACCAGATGACTGCCAGCAACGGCTGCTTTTCAGCCCGATGACGCTCCAGAAAACTGACAGCTTCAGCCACGACGATTTCCGACGAATCCCCCTCAAACTGCTCGATTACTCCCTGCCGGCTGAGCAGTGGATCGACATCGAAAAAGTTCGTGACGGAAACCCACTCGTCAAAGCCGAACTTCCCGGGACCATAAGGGTCATCCGCCAGTACCGGAGCCCCCGGCCCTTTGAAGCCGTTCAGGTGCCATTTGCCGAAATGTCCGGTGGTGTAACCGGCTGCTTTGAGCGCCTGAGCCAGCGTCCGTTCCTGCTGCCGCAGTGCATAGCCGTGGGTCAGTACGCCTGTTCGATCGGGAGAACGTCCTGTCAGCACACTGGCTCGCGTGGGTGAGCAGACTGCACTTCCCGCATAGAATCTTTCGAACCGCAGCCCCGCTGCTGCCATCTCATCGAGATGCGGAGTTTTGAGCACCGGATGACCGCGGTAGCCGGTTTGCCCCCAACCCATATCATCCGCCATCACCAGAATGATGTGCGGGCGGTTCGGGAGTTCAGCCGCAGCGGCCAGTGCGAGCGATCCCAGATTGCTCAAGAGCAGACAGATCGCCAAGCCTGCACCCGTCAGCACACAGTGAGTCCGGAATGGCCACAGGGATGGGGGCATCGGCCAACCTCCACAATGTTGAACTGTTCGAAGGAAACAACGTGCCGGGCA
>JAHBTG010000113.1 GCA_019638695.1 Bacteroidota bacterium
TACGGTGCCGCAGGTGGTGGGTACCGTGCTGCCTGCACTCGCCCGCCTGGCGGATGCTGTGGCAGACCGCATGCTGGCGGGCGGACGGCTTTTTTACCTGGGCAGCGGCACCAGCGGACGCCTGGGAGTGGTGGATGCGAGCGAGTGTCCCCCCACCTTTGGCGTGCCGCACGGATTGGTAGTGGGCATTATTGCCGGGGGAGATGCGGCTATCCGCAAAGCCCGGGAGGGTGCCGAAGATGACCGCCACCAGGGCTGGCAGGACCTGCTGGCGCACCAGGCGGGTCCCCAGGATACCGTGCTGGGCATTACCGCCAGCGGAACCACCCCCTATGTACTGGGTGCGTTACAACAGGCCCGCGAGGCCGGGTTATTGACAGCCAGCCTTTCGTGTTGCAGTCCGGCGGCAGTATCGGCCTTGGTGGAGCATCCGCTGGAAGTGGTTACTGGCCCGGAGTTTGTGACCGGCAGTACCCGGCTCAAGGCCGGTACGGCGCAGAAACTCGTGCTCAATATGCTTTCCACTACCGTAATGATACGTCTGGGCCGTGTGCATGGGAACCGCATGGTAGACATGCTGTTAACCAATGACAAGCTCATTGCCCGCGGCACCCGCTATGTGGCGGAAGCCACCGGTCTGACCGAGACGGAAGCCCAGGCGCTGCTGTTGCAACACGGGAGTGTACGGGCTGCAGTGACCGCTTTCTACCAACAGTCTCGATAGCCGCCCTGTCAGGGTTTGGCCACGTTTTGCTCCAGCCAGGCTTCCACACTTTGCGGGTGCGCCATGCGTTTGACTTTGCCCTGGCGGGTGATGACGAACAGCGTGGGAATCGCGCTGAAGCGGAAGTTGCGGTTGATGAAGTTGCGGGGATCCCGGCCCGTGTGCCGCAGGTGTTCCCAGGGCATGGCATGGCGCTCGCGTGCCCGTAGCCAGTCGCGCTCATTCTCATCCACAGAGATACTGATAAAGCGTACCTTATAGTCCTTGTAGCGTTCGTGGATGCGGCGCAGCTCCGGAATGCTCTGGATACAGGGTCCGCACCAGCTGGCCCAGAAATCCAGTACCCATACCTCCTCTTTGGGCTGAAGTGCTTGCGCTTCGAACTCGGCCATGGTCAGGCCGCCAGTCATCTTATCGGATGCAGGGGACGTGCGGTTTTCCGGCCATAAGGCATATATGCCAAGTGCAAGTACCAGTAACAGGACAGAACTGCGGAGGATCATGGTGCGGATGCGGGGATTCATCGGTAAAAAAAGGCCACAGCATAGCTGTGGCCACAAAGATAGTGTGAAGGCGCAAGGGCTTAGTTACAGAATTGCTCAAACGCCATAGAGAGGTTGCCGGCAATCATCTGCGCACTGCGACCTTCTATGTGATGGCGCTCCAGGAAGTGTACTAGCTTGCCGTCTTTGAAGAGGGCCACGGCCGGGCTGCTGGGGGGGTAGGGCATGAGGTACTGGCGGGCTTTGTCCGTAGCGTCCTTGTCTACACCGGCAAAGACGGTGGTCAGTTTGTCCGGGCGTTTGCCTTGCTGCAGGGCCAGCAGTACCCCGGGCCGGGCCGCTCCGGCAGCGCAGCCGCATACACTGTTGATAACTAGCAGCGTGGTGCCCTCGGCTGCCTGCATGACCTGGTCTACTTCTGCCGCACTGCGCAGCTCGGTAAAGCCGTTCTGAGACAGTTCTGCCCGCATGGGGCTCACTATTTGTTCTGGATACATGGGTTTTCTGGGTTTGAGGAAATGGATTTCAACTTACAAAATTCGGCTTTTTTAAGCCATCATCTCAGGTTGCATAACACTAATTAAGCAGGAAATATTCCAGAACGGTCTGCATTCCGCCTTTCAGGGTCTCTCCAAAGATTTTAATAGTAAATAATGCTTTGCGGATAAACTGATAATTTTTATAAGTTTGCGTAGTTGATGCGTACACCCTAAAAACCTACCATGTTCTACAAGACGCTTCTGTTCTGGACTGCACTGCTTGCCAGCACGCTGGGCACAACCACTGTTGGGGCCCAATGCACAGACCTGACATCTGCCGAGGCCAAAGATTACAGCGACGCCCTGCGCCTGTACAAGGAGCGCCGATTGATAGAGGCCCGTGCCAAGCTGGAAAAAGTGGGCACCGCCTGCTATGAGATCAGCTACCTTCAGGGCCGTATTCATACTTACCTGCGCATTTATGACCAGGCGATCAAATACTATGAGGATGCCATTGCCCTGAATGCAGATAAGAACGATACCATCTATTTTGACCTGGCCAATGCGCTCAAATACACCGGCCAGTATGACAATGCCAAAACCACCTACCAGAAGTTTTTACAGCGCTACCCCGTAAAGGATGCCAATGACTTCTATGTGAAGCAGTCCAATTTTGAAATAGAAGGGTGTGACTATGCCAAAGTGGCTAAAGAACTGGATAAGGACTGCCCTGCCTGGCGGGTGTATTCAGACCAGGGTATGGCGGCTGTAAACCAGGGCGACGGCGATGACCAGTTCCCTGCGCTCTTTGTGGTAGAGACCGACTCTTTCATGATATTCACCAGCCACCGCTCCGGTAACCAGGGTACCAATCCCAAGAAACAACCCACCCCCAAGAAACTGATCCCCAAAGGGTACTATGCCAAGGACGGCCAGCCTTTTTCTGACCTGTGGATGGTGAAAATGGAGTCTGACAGTACCTTTGGTACGCCTGAGAACATGGGCAAATCCGTAAATACAAAGGCTAACGACGCCTCTGCCGTCATTGATCCCACCGGCAGTGTGATGTACTATTCTATCTGCGGCGAGGGCAAGAGCCGCAAGAAGTACGGTTGCAGCATCTACGAATCCAAGTTTGACGCGAGCAAAAACCGCTGGGGTACTTTTGAGAAAGTGCCCGGCCTGGCTGCTCAGCGCGATGTAAAAGTGAACAGCCGTGGTAAGACCAAGAAAGTGCCCACTTATGATGTGCATCCTACCCTGGCAGACGGTGGCAATACCATGTACTTTGCTTCTGACCGCGAGGGCGGTGTGGGCGGCATGGACATATGGGTAGCTACCAAGACCGGTGAAACTTGGTCTACGCCTATCAATGCCGGCAGGACGGTGAACACGGCTGCCAATGAGATCACCCCTCATATCGGAGCCGACGGCAAGACCCTCTATTTCGCCTCTAAAGGGTTCAAGGGTTTTGGCGGCTATGATCTCTACAAAGCCACCGGTAAGATCAGTACCTGGAGCGAGCCTGAGAACATGGGCTTTGGCATTAACACCAGCTTTGATGATATGGGCCTCATCTGGACCCAGCAAGATACCCTGGGCTACCTTACTTCTAACCGCGGGGGCAATGGCCGCGACGATATCTACCGCATTGTGAAGAACTACTGCCCGCAGCTGGAAATCACCGTGCAGGGTAACGTTCGTGACGAGCAGTCCAAGCAGGCGATTCCTTTTGCCACGGTTATTCTCTATAGCTATGACAATGACAACCTGGTGCCCGTGGATACCTTCAAAACCCAGCAGGACGGCCGTTACAGCTTCAGCCTGCAGAAAGGATACCGCTACAAGCTGGTGGGTACCGCTCCGGAATACCTGACCAACGAAGTCATTGTGGACACCCGCAACATTACCGGGCGCGGCGAGCAGGTGCTGGAGCAGGATATCGATATTCTCCTGACGCCTATCGAGATCGACGTGCTGGTGCTGATCCAGAACATTTACTATGACTTCGATAAGGCAGACCTCCGCGCGGAGTCTAAAACGGCACTGGACAAGCTGGTGCGCATGCTGAACGACAACCCCAGCATCACTATCCAGATCGCTTCGCATACCGATACCAACGGCTCTGAGAAATACAACATCCGTTTGAGTAACCGCCGCTCCAAGAGTGTAGTGGACTACCTGGAGAAAGCCGGTATCGACAAGCGCCGCCTCAGCAGCTTTGGCTTTGGAGAAAGCCGCCCGGCGGTATATCCTGAGCTGACGGATGCGGACGAGCAGGCTAACCGTCGTACGGAGTTCCGTATCCGCAGCATGGATTTCAACCCCACTGCTACCGCCAAGAAGAAGTAAGTCTCCCAACGCATTACACAAAAGGGGCGCGCATTCCGTGGCCCCTTTTGTATTTTTGACCCATGTCTGAACACAAAGACCTGTATGCCCAGCGCGGGGTTTCTTCCGGCAAGGAAGAAGTCCACGCCGCCATTCGCCACCTCGATAAGGGGCTTTTCCCCAAAGCATTTTGCAAGATATTGCCGGATTACCTGGCCGGCAGCCCAGACCATGCCCTGGTGCTGCATACCGATACCGCAGGGACCAAACCCATCCTGGCCTACCTGTACTGGCGGGAGACCGGCGATACGTCTGTATGGAAAGGCATTGTGCAGGATGCGCTGGTGATGAACCTGGATGATATGGCCTGCGCCGGTGTGCTGGATAACTTTGTGGTTTCTGCCAATGTGGCCCGCAACAGCCACCGCATCCCCGGGGATGTTCTGGCGGTGATCATCCGGCATGCTTCGGAATACCTGGAAGCCCTGGAACAATGGGGCGTGAATGCCTGGCTGGCCGGGGGCGAGACGGCTGATGTAGGCGACCTGGTGCGTACCATAGATGTGGGCTATACCGTAGCTGCCCGCTTACCCCGGGCCGAAGTGATGGAGATCAACCCCCAGCCCGGCGATGTAATTGTGGGGGTGTCCAGTAGCGGACAGGCAACCTATGAGCAGCAATGGAACAGCGGGATCGGTTGCAACGGGCTGACCAGCGCCCGCCATGACCTGCTGCACAAGACCTATGCCGGTCGGTATCCCGAGACAGTGGAGGCTTTGCTGGATCCTCAGGTGGTCTATACCGGCAAACACCTGCTGACGGACCGGCTGCCCCAGGTGCCCGTGGATGTGGGACATATGGTGCTGAGCCCCACACGAACCTACCTGCGGCTGCTGCGCCGAGTGGTCCCCGCCTGCAAGGAGAAGCTGCATGGTGTCGTGCAC
>JAHBTG010000114.1 GCA_019638695.1 Bacteroidota bacterium
CGTTTGCTTATGCGCATGAGCGCGGACTGGCCACTATCCTGTGGTGCTATACCCGTAACAATGCCTTTAAAAAGGATGGGGTAGACTATCATGTCAGCGCAGACCTCACCGGGCAGGCCAATCACCTGGGGGTTACCATCAAAGCCGATATTATCAAGCAGAAGCTGCCCGAGAACAATGGCGGTTTTAATGCCCTGAACTTTGGCAAGACCCACAAGAAGGTTTACTCCGACCTCACAACAGATCACCCGATCGACCTGTGCCGTTACCAGGCGCTCAACTGCTACAGCGGCCGCATCAGCCTGATCAACAGCGGCGGCGCCAGCGGCGGCGGGAACGACCTGGCTGAGGCGGTGACCACTGCCGTGATCAACAAAAGGGCGGGCGGCGCCGGGCTCATCCTGGGCCGCAAAGCGTTCCAGCGCCCGTTTGCCGAAGGGGTGGAACTCATCCGCACGGTACAGGACGTGTATCTGTGCCCCGAGGTGACTATCGCCTAGGTCCTGCGGGAAAATTTAACTTGCACTTGCGGCATATTCTGCCGTTATTAACCTTTCCAAACCGGAATAATCCGCTATTGCTATGAGTTGGCTTAAACGTGAGAAAGAGGGGATTCTGACCTCTACTGAAAATAAAGTGGAGGCGCCGGACGGCTTGTGGACCAAGTGCCCGGCCTGTAAAACGCCTACCCATATCAAGGAGCTGAAGGACAACCAGCACCTGTGCCCGGCTTGCGGTTATCATTACAAGATCGGCAGCCAGGAGTATTTCAGTATCCTGTTTGACGGAGGCAAGTTCCAGGAGCTCGATGCCAATCTTTCCTCCGGAGATCCCCTGTCCTTTACAGACTCCAAACCCTATCCTGCCCGCATAGTGGAGACACAGCGTAAAACGGGCCTTCGGGATGCTTTGCGTACAGGCTATGGCAAGCTGGAGGGCGCCCCCATCGTGATCAGCTGCATGGACTTTGCCTTTATCGGAGGCAGTATGGGCAGCGTGGTGGGGGAAAAGATTGCCCGGGGTATTGTCTATGCCATAGAGCATAACTGCCCGTTTCTCATGATCAGTAAGAGCGGTGGTGCCCGCATGATGGAAGGTGCGCTCAGCCTGATGCAGATGGCCAAGACCAGCGCGCGGCTGGCTCAGCTGGCCGAGAAGGGCTTACCTTATATCAGCCTGCTTACGGACCCCACTACCGGCGGGGTGACTGCCAGCTATGCCATGCTGGGAGATTTTAATATTGCCGAACCTGAGGCGCTTATCGGCTTTGCCGGCCCGCGTGTAATCCGCGAAACGATAGGCAAAGATCTGCCCGATGGCTTCCAGAGCTCCGAGTTCCTGGTAGAACACGGGTTTGTAGACTTTATCGTCCGCAGGCATGAGCTCAAGCTTAAGATAGCGGAGCTGCTCAGCTTGTTGAGAGATTAAGCTAACTGCTTTCCCGGAAAGAAGGAGACGCTACTATTCTCACTAAAGGTTGGGTTGAGAGCTCGTATGCGCCGGTAGAGCTATTCCTCGCTCTTCTGGGCTGCTGCAATCTCGGCAAGCATGCGGGAACTGTCTGCAGCAAAACGGTCGATCAGTGCCTGCTCTTCTGCCGTTACTACGTCGTCAGACTCCACGATGTCCTGTACGATACCCATCAGTTTGTCATGATGGTGTGTAAAGTCATAGGTGTTGTCCATAAAGATGCGGATGGCTTCTTTATACGCTTGTTCCACCGTGTGCTGAAACGCGCGGGCTTCCATGAATGCGTGCACGGCAGTTTTGCCACGTTTGTCCTCAGGCATATTGCCAAAGGATTTGAGCATGCCGCGGGTAAAAGTGCGGGCTTCTTCAGGGTCTATGATACCATCCGCCAGTGCAAAGGCATAACTCAGGAATCCCAGACCTTGATAAAATTCAGTGGAAGGTTGTGCCATGTGCAAACAAACTAGGTAGCAATTTACGCATTTGTATGGGGGTTCCTACTGAGGGCTTCGGCTAATTACTCACCAGTTCCTCTTGCAGATATCCCGGCCTTGTGAATTAGGCGCCGGGTTTGACGGCATCTATGATCAGGGAGTTGAAGGTTTTGCCAAAATCATAGCACCGGAAATCCTTGGATACCGTGCGGTAGATCACCCCGTTGTCATCATTGGGATAATTGGCTACCAGCCCGCCCTCCGGAGTATAATATTCAAGCGGGTGCACTTCAAAGCCTGCACGCTGCAATGCGGCCGAAAGGCTGTCGATATTGAGCAGGCTTTTGTGGTTAGGGTCGCCGATGATCTTGTCTGTGGGTTTTACCCAGGGGTATTCGCTTTTCTCCTGGCCTTTGCGGGGTACTGCCGGTTTCACAAAATCTATGTACCGTTCGTCAGGATTATACCCGTCAGGCACAGCAATGCGCAGGGTGCCCCCGGATTTCAGGCTGGCATAGGCCGCTGCCAGGAAACGGGCTATGTCTTCTTCCGAGATATGTTCCAGCACATGCTCCAGCATGATCTTGTCGCACTTTTTTTCAGAGAAATAACGCTTCCACTGATGGCCTTTGGTCATGTCCAGCTCATTCCAGTTGGTGGAGACCCAGCCGGGATATTGGCTGTTCATGGCGCCTATGATAATATTGAGCGGTCCGGTATGTTGCTGAATGCGTTTGTGGAACTGTTCCTCTGATAATCGCATCCAGCGGCGGGTGCGGTAGTTTGTGAGAAAAGGAAAAAGATCCAGGACAGGACGGATAAGTTTTTTCATAGCCAATAAAAAAGCCTGACATTAGTCAGGCAAAAATAGGTTTTTTACGGGTCTTGTGCAGACTAGTCTTTCTTGTTCAGCACATCCTGCACAAGGTCTGTGCGCACAATCTCTTCTTTGAAGCTATAGGCACCGGTCTTGGGATTTTTTACAGCGCGGACTACCTTGGTCATACCAGGGCCGGCGCTTTTATCTTTCAGGGTAGCAACTACTTTCTTTGCCATGACTATTTAATTTCGCGGTGAACGGTGTATTTCTTCAGGATAGGGTTGTATTTCTTGAGCTCAACGCGCTCAGAAGTATTCTTTTTATTCTTCTGCGTTACGTAACGCGAAGTGCCGGGCATGCCACTGGTCTTGTGCTCGGTACATTCCAGGATGATCTGGAAGCGGTTACCTTTTTTCTTTGCCATGGGGAGTCTTATCTAAATTACAAGGCTGCAAAGGTATGTAAAGATTTATTATCGCGCAATATCTGTGGGCTGAGGTTTGTCAATTACAGCCATGGTCAGCCTGCATATACAAACCAGCTGGTCATTTTCGTCCTTGAGGTCTATATGCCATACTTGCGTGCTGCGCCCTACATGCAGCGGCCGGGCATGTGCATGCACCCACCCCTCGCGTATACTGCGAATGTGATTGGCATTGATGTCTAACCCCACGCAAGCCTGGCGGCTGGCATCTACGCACAGATTGGCACCTATGCTGCCTATGCTCTCTGCCAGTACCACGGAAGCCCCGCCGTGCAGGATACCAAAGGTCTGGCGGGTGCGGGCATCTACCGGCATCCGGGCTTTCAGGTAGTCCGGCCCCACTTCGGTGAATTCTATGCCCACATGCTGGAGCATATTCGTTACCCAGCGGGTATTGATTTCCTCGGGAGTCGGGATGTATTTAAACATGTGATCAGTGTTTGTCGGTAATAAATGCGTTCAGCTCCAGCCGTGCGTTATCCTCTGCAAATACGTCATTCACCATGAAATATTGGGAATTATCCGTTGTGTAGGGGAAGAGTGCTTTGGCCATCCGCAGCCGGTCCGCATCACTACCAAACACCTGCAGGATGCTGATGACCTGCTGGGTACTGAGGCAACGGCCCTGCAGCCAGTAACGCAGCACCTTCTCTTTGCCGTCTGCAAAACTGAGCGCAGAAAGACTGGTGATCAGGCTTTGCACGTCGGCATCGGCTACGGACGGGCTGCCACACAGATTTTCTGCCGGAAGCCCTCCCGGGGGGGCCGGGCGGGTAACCACACCCAGCTGGCCGTGGGGCTGTTCGCTCAACCACTGGATATACTGCTCTGCATTGCGTTCATGATTGAACAACGAGATGAGCAGGTAGCTATTGTGCTGGTCATGGGTGTGTCTAAAAGCAAACCGCGCCATCTCCAGCCGGTCGCTTTCGAAGTCATAGAGCTCTATCAGCTGGATCAGCTGGGCTGTGGTGAGACAGTACTGGCCTATGATCTCTTGCCCGGTTGCCTTGCGCTGGTCCGGGAAGTTCTTGCTGCGGATAGCTGCCTTGGCCTGGGCCATGGCGGCATCTCCCATGATATACTGGCATCCCAGCGGGCCATAATACCCTTTTACTTCAGACCGCAGCACTTTGGGGGTATTTGTTGCCGGTAAGGTGTCTATAGCTTGCGGCAGACTGTCTGCCGCAGGGATTGCTGCAGAATCTGCAACTGCCGGATGGCTGTCCGTATAGGCTGCCAGTGCCTGGCGCTGGCTTTCGCTGCTTAGGGTAAGGGGGACGAGGTAATAATTATGTCCGTCCAGGGTACGATGCCATAACGCTTTGGCAACCGTGAGGCGGCTGCTACCCAGCGCCAGTTTCTTAAGGATGGCCACGCCTTGTTCGGCATACACACATTCTTCCTTGAGGAGCAGCAGTGCCTGGTCTATCCGCTCGCTTTCCAGCGCCAGCGTGTCCATACTTTGCAGGTATACCTCCAGCATGGCCGGGGTGATGGCTGTGCGGCACGGGGTCGTTTGCCCCACCAGCACGGGCATGCCCGGCAGGGTCCATAAACAGATAAGCGCGCAGAGCCTGAGCA
>JAHBTG010000115.1 GCA_019638695.1 Bacteroidota bacterium
TATAGTGCATACCACATCCTGGCGTTCAGGGTGCAGCCAAATAGTTTGGGTAGACTGGCCATTTACTTTCATGGCGCTAATATACTGGTGGCAGTGAGAGCCACTGCTGATATTTTTACAGGAAAATATGCCAAAATGACATCTATCAGGTCCCAAATAAAGCCAAAATGACATGAAATTTGAATTGGTATGGAAAATGAGTAGAGGAGATTTGTAGTTCAAAAGCGTTTCAACTAATCAAAAACACATTATGAGTACCCTTATCAAAACCACCCCCTTGCTCAGAAGTCCCTTTGGAAACAGCTTCCAGGACATGTTTGAACGGTTACTGGGCGACACCCCGATCCCCGGCATCTCTACCAGCTTCATACCGCAGGCAGATGTGCTAGAAACCGAAGATGCCTATCTCATTAACCTGGCCGTACCGGGCATGCAGAAGGACTTGTTCAACCTGAACCTGGAGGACGGCGTGCTGCGCATCAGCGGTGAGCGAAAAAGCCGCCATGCCGAACAAAAAGCAGGCTTCATTCGAGAAGAACTGGCCTATGGCAGCTTTCAGCGCAGCTTCCGCCTGCCGGATGATGTACTGGCAGACCAGATCTCTGCCCAGTATACGGATGGCCTGCTGGAAGTGCGGCTGCCAAAAGACACCCAAAAAAACAGCAAGCTTACAATCCCGGTGCAATAAGCAGCGTATAATAAGTAGGTATAAGTATTTAGTAGGTTAGGTGAAGCCCGGTGGTCCGCAAGGTCGCCGGGCTTTTTTTAATGGGCCAAAAGCAGCAATCCTTAACTTTGCCGCTATGCAAAAACGATACTGGATATTATGGATGGCAGGCTGCTGGCTGGCCCTGAACGGATATGTGCAGGCAGCTGTAAACCCGCCTAAGGATACCACCGCTCAGTTGGTAGATGTGGTGGCAGAAGTAGAAGAAGATGAATCCATACCAGATCTATACCCGGAGAAAAAGGACCTTAAACCAGAAAAAGAAGAACTGCGCCGCGAGCTGAACCTGGCCCGGGGACGGCTGTACTCCCCCTATCTCAGCCTGGCCAATTTCCTGCTCACCCTGCAGGAGCAATATTATCACCCGCAGCTGGCCATACGCAGTCTCAACCAGCAGGGGCTGAGCGAGAAAGAAGCCATAGAAGTGGCCACCAGGCTAAAGCGGGTGCTGGACGGCAGGGGTATCTACATCTTGCTGGATGAGATTCCCAAAGACAGCTTGTATACGGACACCACCAGCCGCAGACACCGTTACCAGCTTCACAGAGATTACCCGGACATCTACCTGGAGCGTATCGGCGGACAATGGGTTTTCCCCAAGCGCACACAAAATGCGCTGCCCGAGCTGTATGCAGATCTATTCCCCTACAAGATAGACCGGCTGCTCAATCTGCTGCCCGCCTCCTTTCGCTACGCTGGTTCGTTCTGGGGCTTTACACTCTGGAATCTCTGCTCGCTGGGCATTATCGTGGGCATACTACTACTAGTACACAAGCTGCTTTCCCTGTTGCTCACCTGGCTGGTGCAATACCTGCTGCGCAGTTTTCACCTCGGGCGGTTTGCCAGCAACCTGATCAAGCCTATCGCCAGGCCGCTCAGTATAGTGCTGGTGCTGCACCTGGCCCTGCAACTGGTAGCCGCCATTGAGTTCTCACCGGAACGTACCCGGTTTCTGATCAACCTGCTGGATATCGCCATCCCCATTTATATTACGGTAATCCTCTATCGCATAGCGGGCATCATCAGTAACCGGATGAAAGCGCGTGCAGCGCTTACCGAGAGCAAGCTGGACGACCAGCTGGTGCCCATCATGACGAATATCCTGCGGACAATCGTCATCATCATAGGCATCATGATGGTCCTGTATAACCTGCATATCGACCTCACGGCATTGATCGCGGGCCTGTCCATCGGCGGTCTGGCCCTGGCCCTGGCCTCCCAGGACACCGTGAAGAACCTGCTGGGCTCTCTGCTGATTTTCCTGGACAAGCCCTTCCAGGTGGGGCAGGCCGTAAGGATAGGCGACGTAGAAGGCACGGTGGAATCTGTGGGCATGCGGGCCACCCGTATCCGCACAGGGCATAACTCGGTCATTTACATGCCCAATGCGCTGATCTCGGACAAATCCATTGACAACCTGGGCATGCGCACCTTCCGGAGAATGCAGATCACTATCGGCCTGCAATATGACACCCCGCCTGAGTTGCTGGAAACCTACCTCAACGGACTGAGAGCACTGGTACTGCAGCACCCGCACACACGCAAAGATGCCTTCGATATCTACCTGAATAACATGAGCGCCAGTTCGCTGGATATTCTCTTCGTTATCCATTTTGCAGTAGCCACCGCTCCCGAGGAGCTGCGCTGCCGGCACGAGATCCTGATGGCTATTATCCGCATGGCCCAGCAACTGGGCATACAATTTGCATTCCCCACACAAAGTATCCACGTAGAGACCCTGCCAGGACAACCCAGCACTGGCACACCCTATACATTGAATGCGCAGACCGCCAGGGAAGCCGTAGAAAAAGCTGTAGTGGCAGAAGCCAGTCACTGGAAACAACCGCCGGCATAAAGCAATGTCTGTGCCCCTGAAATACCTGTTGCTGCTGTGCTTTGCCGGTCTCCTGGCCTGGCCGGCCCGGGCCCAGCACAAGGATTACCTTGCAGAAGGGAAACAAGAAACAGACCCGGTGAAGAAACTGGAGCTCTTTCGCCTGGCCGTGCAGCATACTCCCTCGGACCTGGCCTGGTTTTACCTGGGCGCCACGCTCAACCAGCTGGAACGTTATCGCCAAGCCCAGGAAGCGCTGGAGGAGGGCTTGAGAACCCCCAATTGCCGCTATCCTTCCGATCTCAATGCCCAGCTGGCGGTGGCCCTCTATTACCAGGATGAAACGGGGCCGGCAGCAGAAAAAGCCCGGCTGGCGCTGTCTTTATATGACAAGCATTCCACCGCCCGGTACATACTGGGCTTATGCTATATGAGCAACGGGCAGATGGACAAAGCCATTACCGAATTTGAGACCTACATCAGCCAGAACCCGAACAGTGACTACGGTTATTACCTGAAGCACCTGGCCTGCTACCGCAATGCCCAGTATGATTGCGCCCTGAGCACGCTGGAACGCGCTATGGAGCTCAAGCCCGACAATCGCAACTACCTGGAGCGCAAAGTATTGACCCTCAACGCACTCAAACGTTTTGCCGAAGCGGAAGCGCTTATTCAAAAAATGGTGGGCGCTATTGAAAATGACCCCATCAGCCTGCTTAACCTGGGCAACAGTTATTACAACCAGGGCAACTATGTGCAGGCGCTGGGCTATCTCAATAAAGCCATTGCGCTGCTGGCACAGAAAATGGAAGCCAGTCCAAAATTCCGGCTTTCCAACGCAGACCTCATTTACAACGTCTACCTCACCAGAGGTAACGCCTACATGGCTATGCAGAACTACACCTACGCCCTTATGGATTATGCCCGTGCAAGGGACCTGAAGCCCGAAGACTTCATGGTCTACAACCGCATGGGACAACTGCACACCGAAGAGGAGAACTGGGAAGAAGCCATCCTCAACTATGAGAAGGCTTTTATGTATAACCCCGGCTACCCCATTGGCTGGGTAAACTACGGATTTGCACACGGCAACCTGGGCAATAACCGCCAAAGCATGGAGGTTTACACCCAGGCGCTGCGGATCCCGGACGTAGAATCCCGCGGGTTGCTCCTCAATAACCGCGGGTTTGCCCAGCTGGAAGAAGGCTATATGCCGGAAAGCAAGGCCGACCTGGAGGCCGCCATCGCCGAGGATCCCGAGATACCCATGAGCCATATTAGCTTGGGAGAATATTACCTGGCCGCCAAAGAGTATCCCGCCGCACTGGAAAAATTCAACCAGGCGCTGGGCATGGCCTATCTTTCCCAAAGAGAAAAGCACACGGCCCTGCATAAAAGAGGCATTCTCTATGAAGAAATGGGCAATGCGCAGCAAGCCGAGGCCAATTACCGCGCCGCTATCGAAACCGATGCCCGCATGCTGGACCCCTGGCAGCGGCTGGGCATCCTGTTATACAATGCCGGGAACCTCTGTGAGGCCCGCAAATGTTTTCAGGAAGCCATACGCCTGGACCTCATAGACCCCTATGTGCGGGAAACCCGGGCGTCTACCATCTACACCATTCTCATTGATAAAAAGTTAAATTCACCCTGTAATTAATCCCTTTAATCTAAAACCAGTATGAAAATGCAACCCATGAAAAAATTTCTCATGCTTGCCCTGGCGCTGGTGTGCGTAGCTCCGCTCTGCGCCCAGCAGCAGCTCATCAAATGTGACAACGA
>JAHBTG010000116.1 GCA_019638695.1 Bacteroidota bacterium
AAGAAGGGTATGCCTATTTTGCGGGTCTTAGATTCAGGACACCGCCTGTTCGGGTGCGCAACTGATGCCCGCTGTCCACTGTGCGTAAGCTCCCGAAGTCTGATTATCTTGGGGCTATGAATACCCCGGCACAAGAACCCTGGCAGGAGAGCCTGAAATACCGGCAGTGGCGAGAAGCGATGACCCTGCATGGTAATACTGTGGGTGAAGTGAAACCCCTCTCGCTCATCCATAAACCCAACGGCGAGCTGCTGTTTGCGTTGCTCGATGCCGAAATGGCAGCCCCGGAGGGCAATCCTTATCCCCGTGTGCTGATGTTGCGCGGAGCCTTTGTGGTAGTGGTTACGGTCATTACCCTACAGGAAACGGGAGAAGAATTCCTGCTGCTGGTGCGGCAGCGACGGGTAGCGGATGGCGATGCGCTCTATGAGCACCCTGCCGGGATGTGTGATGCTTCTGAGGATCCCCTGCAGGTGGCAGTCAAAGAACTGGCAGAGGAAACTGGCCTGCATCTGCCCCGGGAGGCCTTTGTGCAGATGAATGACCGGTTATTGTTTACCAGTCCGGGTTTGCTGGATGAAGGCGGCTGGTTCTTCTATGTGCGCCACACCCTGCCGGAGCGGGAACTGCAGGCATTGCTGGGCACTACCCTGGGCAATGCACAGGAACAGGAATTCATTCAGCTGCACCTGGCTACCCCGCAGGAAACCCTGCGCCTCAGCCGCAACATCACTACCCTGGCCGCCACGTGGATGTATCTCAACCGTTCCTGAGAATATTTGGCACAATACCGGATAATTCGCCCGTGTCCTCCTAAACGTAGCGAAGGATCTATTGGATAACTTAGTCATACCTATGAGAACCCTTATTCTGCTTTGCCTGTCTATCTGGGTCATGCCGTTGGCTTATAGCCAGCCAGCCCATGAACTACCCGTGCCCAAAGACCCGGATTCATTATCTGTGTATGTCAATAAGCTAAGGATCACCCTGGCGGAACGCTATCGTTATACAGAAATACAGCACCAGATACAATCCGAGCTTAAAGAGCTGAACAGGCTGGTGGAGCAGGAGAATACCCTGCTGCGGCAGGCCGGAAAACTTAAAGATGACAGGATCACCCAGCTGGAGGCAGAGAATCGCGTGTTGCGGGAGGATCTGGCCCGGCTTAAGAGTAAACGTAAGGACTAACGTTTGCCCTTAAGCTCCCGCAGATCGCGGTCTAGCCCCCCGCTGAGGATAGGGTAGCGCATCCAGCTGCGGGGATCCAGGTTATGGCTGTCCAGGTGAAAACTGGGGGCGTAGCGCTCGCGCTTCCACTGGTTGCGCCGCCATAGCGTAAAGAACTTGCGGATACCGTTACGCAGCTCTGTATCCTTCCATTGTCCTGTGGCTTTGAGGGTGCGGAAGACCTCCCCCGCGTCCTTGCCCAGCGCAATGGCCTCGCGTTCGATAGCGTCCAGCAGGGGATAGGGCATGAGATCTCCTTCATCTGTCTGGCTCCTGACGGGTGGACGTAGCTCTGCACTGGGCTTCAGCTCATTAAGCGGGGCAAGGCTTTGTATGCCCAGGTGATGCTCTGCCCAGTGGAGCCATTGCAGCAGGTAGGGCTTGTCCAGCCCGCCCAGGGGTGCGAGCCCTCCGGCAGTGTCTCCGTCCATAGTGGCATATCCCACCGCCATCTCGCTGCGATTGCTGGTAGCCAGTAACAGCGCGCCTTTGGCGTTGGCCACCAGCCAGATGCCCGGTGCTCGCAGGCGCGCCTGGATATTCTGCAAGGTCACATCATCCTGCTCCCAGTCAAGCAGCCGGCCTAGGGCCTCCTCGCCCAGCTGACGGTAACTATTGAGCAGCGGTTGTACATCCCACACATGAAAGTCGGCGCCCAGGCCCTGGGCCAATGTGCGGGCACTGTTCAGGGTGGTTTGTCCATTGTTTTCCGTAGCCTGGTAGATACAGGTGACCAGTCTTTGTACCAGTCCTTCGCCCAGTAAGCCTTCCAGCTGGGGGGCCATGTGCAGCATCTCCTTTTCGCTCAGTTCTGCACGGGCTTCCTGCAAGGCACGGGTAGCCAGCACTGCGCAGGCGCCACTATCTGCACCTCCCGATAGGGATATCACAAAACCACGGCTGCCGCTTTTGCGCATATAATCCCACAAACCCAGTGTGAGCGCGCGGTAGAGTTCCTCCTCTTTGCTGTCCTGGCGCACCGGGCATTCCGGTGTCAGGGATCTGGGTACATCCGCCAGCACACGCGGATGGGCTGTCTGGCTCAGGAGATCCGCCTGCGGGCTGGGGCGGTAGCCGAATGTTCTTTGTTTCTGGTAGAAACCCTCCTCCAGATCGGCTATGGCGGTGGTCAGGTTCCATTCCCGGAAGCTGAAGCGGCGGTTCTGGGCCAGCAGGCGCCCGTTCTGTGCGATGAGTATCTCCCCGTCATAGATAGCGCGCCCGGCCTCGTTGCCCAGCAGGTTAGCCAGCACATAGATGCAGCCGAAAGCGCGGCTGCCTTCCAGCACTATCTGCTGCCGGGTCCGGGTTTTGCCAAAAGCAAAATGACTGGCGCTGGGGTTCAGCAATACATCCACCCCTGCGGATTGCTGGTAGCTGGCCGCGCGGTTGCCCATCCACGCATCTTCACAGATCTCAAACCCTATGCGTACCCCTTCTATGGTAAAAGGAACGGTTTGTACGGGATACTCCTCGCCGGGGAGGGCAAGGCCCTCCGGCAGCCCCAGCTCCTCGGATATGGCTTCTTTGTCGCCGAACTCCAGCAGGTCATGGGCGAAACGTACAAAATCCTCCTCATCTTCTTCAAAAGGCGTGAACCAGCGGGGTTCGTAATGCAGGCCGTCACCGGCAAGATGCCGTTTGGCATAAAACCCCTGGATGCGGCCGTCTACACAAAGGGCGGTGGCATTATACAACTTGCCGTTGAGCGACAGCGGCAGACCCAGGCAGGTAACCAGGTCCTGGGTCTCTACCGAAAGCTGTGCCAGCAGTTCCAGGGCAAAGTATGGGGTGCTGCGCTGCAGAAAGGCATCTTCGCAGCCATACCCTGTGAGGCACAACTCGGGCAGGCACAAGAGCTGAATACCTTCATTACGGGCAGCTCGCAACACTTCCCGGATGCGGCGGTAATTGCCTTCCCAGTCAAGAGGGGTTTGGTTGAGGGCAGCGCCCCCTATATGGATTCTTCGCATGTCGGAGAAGAGAACAATGTAGGTGTCAGGTGCAGTAATGAATCATTACGTAGGGGTAAATATAGAAGAAGCGTGTCCAATCAGGCACTATAGGCCAGACTTTTGGGCGGGCTGTCAGGCAGGAAATTAAAAAGCGCAGAAGTCTGTTATCTTTGGGGCTTAAAGCGATTTTTCCTTTCAACTCTTTCATAAAATCTCATGAGTGCTGTATTTATTGTAGGCGTAATGCGCACCCCCGTGGGCGCTTTTAACGGTTCTTTGGCGGGCGTGAAGGCTACCGACCTGGGTGCTACTGCCCTCAAGGCTGCCCTGGCTCAGGCAGGTGTGCCTGCAGATAAAGTGGATGAAGTATTCGTGGGCAATGTCATGAGCGCACACCTGGGGCAGGCCCCCGCTACGCAGGTGGCCCTGGCTGCCGGGCTCCCCAATACCGTGCCGTGCACTACCGTGAACAAGGTATGTGCCAGTGGTACCAAAGCCGTGATGCTGGGCGCCAATGCCATTCGTCTGGGGGATGCGCAGATCGTGGCCTGCGCCGGTATGGAGAATATGAGCCAGGTGCCCCACTATGTGCTCAACTATCGCTCCGGCTTCAAATTTGGCAATACCGAACTGGTGGACGGTATTGTAAAAGACGGCCTGCAGGATGTCTACAGCGGTATGATGATGGGACAGGCAGGAGAGCTGTGTGCGGAAAAATATGGCGTTACCCGCGAGGCGCAGGATAACTACGCCATTCGTAGCTACAAGCTGGCGCAGGAAATGATCAGCAGCGGCAAGCTCAAGAACTATATTGCTCCCGTAACCGTGGCCGGCCGTAAAGGCGATGTGATTATTGACACGGACGAAGAACCCGGCAATGTGATGTGGGACAAGATCCCCACCCTGAAGCCTGCCTTCAAAAAAGACGGTACGATCACGGCAGCCAATGCCAGCAAGCTGAATGACGGCGCTTCTGCCGTGATCCTGGCGAGCGAGAAAGCGGTAAAAGAAATGGGTCTCAAGCCCCTGGCACGCATTGTAAGTTATGCTGATGCGGCCCTGGCGCCGGAGTGGTTCACCATTGCCCCTAATGAAGCTTT
>JAHBTG010000117.1 GCA_019638695.1 Bacteroidota bacterium
GAGTTTGCGGGAATGAGTACTGGCAGACTGCAAGCGGTATTACCAGCCTCACTTCCTTTAGCGTAGGCAGCTGCGGCGTGACCGGACTGGATTACCGTTCCATTGCCAATGGAGACTGGACGAACCTGAATACCTGGGAAGTATATGATCCCGGTACCGCTTCCTGGTATCCGGCGGCAGGTTCGTTCGATAATTGCGGTTCTGTTTCCTATCCCACCAGCCAGAGCCGTACCGTGGAAGTGCGTCACAAGGTGCGTTTCAACTACACCATACCTATTGGTGTAGACCAGGTGACAATCTCTGCCGCGGGACATTTGTGGATACCCGAGGGTATTACGATGATGCTGGATACTACCGGTGCCGGTGCCAACTTTGTGGTGGGCGCCAACGGATCCAACGGCATAGACCTGCATAACTATGGCCGCCTGGAAATTACCGGCAGCTTCATTCGCCGCTATACGGCTACTACTCCGTTATTTACCAACGTAGATGCCTCTATAGTGAATTATAACGGTGCAGACCAGAACATCTGGCATACCAGTTATAGTCATCTGTGGCTGGACGACAGCAGCAGCGCTCCCAGAGCCAATGCCCAAACGGTGAAATCCCTGACCGGGCATCTGACGGAGGTGCGTCATGGCCTGTGGTTCCGCAATGCCAAGATGCAGCTGGGTAACTACGACTGCCGCCTGCTCCATACCTGTGTGGTCAAAACGCCTGGCCAGAATACCGGTTACATGATCGCTACCCAGAATGGTTACTGCCGCTGGGAGTTCGTTACCGGTAACGGAATTGTGCATCACTACCCCATTGGAGGGGTGCTGTACTCACCGGCGGTAGTGACTTTTGATAACATTACCATTGCCGGCTGGTTGCGCGGCCGGGTGCGGGAACAACAGCACCCGCTGGCGCCCAACCCCATCCACCGCTACTGGACTATGGATACCACGGGCAGCGCCATTCGCTACACCGGCGGTAGTAATGCCAGCGGTTACTTTGGATATGCCGCACAGTTCTTCTATAACCATGCAGACTTGCAGGAACCCTGGACTACTCTGGAGCGCCAGTACCAGTTGGTGGAAGAAGGCCGTGCCTATAGCCTGAAGTATGTGGAGGATGGCAACTGGCGTCTTTCCACCCGCCAGGAAGTGCCTTATGACCCACGGGTTCAGTTCAATGAAGGGGTAATCACCAACAGTGCTTTCTCAGACTTCACCTTCAACCCCATAGAGGATGTGGTGCTGCCTGTAGAAAACCTGGTGCTACGCGGCATGTGGCGAGACCGTGATGCGCAACTCCTGTGGACTACTTCCCGCGAGCAGAACTCCTTTATGTTCACACTGGAGCGTGCTATAGACGGAGAGCACTTCAGCCCGGTAACCATGCGCCCGGCGGCAGGTTACAGCCCTGTGATGCAGCAGTACCCATACCTGGATGCTGAAGTGGCAGACATGGATAACCCGCGTTTCTACTACCGTGTGATGCAGGAAGACCTGGATGGTAAGGTCGCCTTCTCCAACGTGGTGATGCTGGAGCGCGACGACGTTGCCAGGGCGCCTGAGCGTGTGAGAGTATATCCTAACCCCGTGCGCAGTTCCCAGGAGTTGCTGGTAGATTACACATTGCCTGCTCCCGGTAAGGTGCGTATCGAGATGATCGATATGCTGGGCAGACGACTGGCACACTATGACCTGACCAGCGATACCGGCCTGCACACGCATACCCTGCCTACCAAAGGCCTGGCAGTGGGTACCTACCTGGTGGTGGTCACCACCCCGCAACGTACCTATAATACCAAGGTTCTCGTTTTTAACTAGCTACTGTGCGATGAGTATATGATGGCTGGTGAGCTTAACGCTTACCAGCCATTGTGTTTATGGGAGTACTGGATAGAAACCGGCGGAGCGTTTGATACGCATACAAGCCGGGTGCCCCGTTCACTGGAAGCATCCGGCTTGTAACGTTAGGGGTTGGGGAGTATTCCTTGCCGGGTATCGGAAGGCATCACCATTTCTTGAAGATAAAGAATGCCGCCAGTACAATGAATCCAAAACCCACCAGGTAGTTCCATTTGAGGTCTTCCTTGAGGTATAACACAGAGAATACCATGAAGACGACCAGTGTAATGATCTCCTGTATGGTTTTGAGCTCGGCGGCATTAAAGCGGCCGTGCCCCATACGATTCGCCGGCACCTGGAAGCAATACTCGAAGAAGGCAATTCCCCAGCTTACCAGGATCACCAGCCACAGGGCAGTGTTCTTGTATTTGAGGTGGCCATACCAGGCAAAGGTCATAAATACATTGCTGATCAGGAGTAGAATGATGGTCCACATAACGAGATGGCTTTTCCGTGAAAATGCTTGTACTGACGATATGCAATGAGGCTACTATTCTGGGCGGACTTGTGCAAGAAAGCCCGAAGGCAAGTCCCGGAAAAGGATCTGCTTTTAAGCCGCAGTGTCTTCTGCAGTGGTTTTACCCAGGTACCTGAATGCCGGAGGCAAGAGAATGAATAGCAGTGCGGCAACCAGCCCCAGCCATATACCCGTGCCAAAGCCATACTCCAGTTCCTGGTGTTTGACCCCGCTCATGAAATCCTGGGCCTCCTGGATAATACGGGCATTAAAACTGCTGATAAATACAAAGAACAGGACAACCAACCCCACTCCGAATGCGGTGAGCATGAACCGTTGCACACCTTTGAAGGGCCTCTTCCGGTCCCCGCGCAGGGCTATGGCTGCACCTGCAAGGTAGAGCAGTAGTGCAGATAGTCCGTAAAGCTTGGTATCGTAGATATTAAGGCCGGACGAAATAAAGACCGTCTGCCTTTCTATCGAATAACTGACCCAGGGCAAGAAACAGGAGATTATTCCCAGGAGCGCCGTGAGCAGGATAAATATGCGGATGCGATGCATACAGGATACAAATTTAGGCAAAAAAAAACCGACCTCTGAAAAGGCCGGTTTTCTGAAAAAGAAGTTTTGCTTAAGCAGTGGGCGTGCTGTCATTGGTGGCACCTTTCAGTGCAAAGGCCGTGGCAGCGATGACTGCGCCGCTGACTATGACCAGCCATACGCCGATACCGATACCAATCTCGGCTTTCATGCCCAGCGCCTCAAAAGCTTTGGCGGCACTGCTGATGTTGGAGTACTCATAAATGCCGAAGAGCAGTACCAGCACACCTGCAGCCAGTGTGATGATGAATTTGCCTTTGGCCAGCGCTGTACTGCGGTCTCCCAGTACGGCAATTACAAGCGGAATAAGGCATAGCAACATGGAGATAAAGCCGTCTCCTTTGGTGCCGTTCACTGTGCCGATCAATGGAACATTTGTGGCCCAGGGAAGAAAGGTTGCAATGATACCGATGGCTGCTCCAGCCACAATACCCAGTCGTTGTTTATGCATATCAGAAGAGAATTTAGGTGACTACTGTGTTATTTCTGTGCAACATAGTGAAAATACGGATGATAATTTTTTCTCTTATGTTAAGTTTTCCACAGCGGTTTCCCATTCTTCAATATTGGAGAGGGGTCTCTGGGTTGTGCCGGGAGTTGCCGTGTATGCAAGGGATATTGAGTGCCACCTGCTGGTGAGACCGGGGCCCCTATCTTTGTTCTGTGAGTGTGCAGATCATAGATCTCCCGGCCCCCGTCTGGCAGGTGCGCCCTTGTGTGCAGGCGCCCTTATTGGCGCTGGAGCTTCGCGATGCACGACAAATGGAGGCTACTTTTGCCGTCTATCATCTGCATACCCGTCAACTGGTACCCATAGTGCCGGATATCCCGGAATGGTGGGTAGGTTTGGCTGCCGTAGGACATGATAGCGTGCTTTTGCACCGCTATGAAGACCCCGCAATGCCTGTGCACCAGGGAGTATATGCTTATAATGTGCATAATGGACGGCTTCGCTGGTCTCACCCCCACGCCCGCTACCAAGCCGTTGTTCCTGGGGGGTTTGAGCTGGTAGAGGCCGCTGTGTTTCGGGGTTGCAACCCCGAAGGCGAGTGGGTGGACCCTTATCCTGCCGGTAAGGGCCTGTCGCCTGTACAGCGTTTCCCGGGCTCGTCCGTGCATACCGACGAAATATTTGCCGAAATGGCCGCCCGTATAGCACCCCATCTTGGTTTCCCGCCACAGTTGCAGCTGGAGTATCTGAAAGAGGAAGATACCGAGATATGGCTGGCGCTGGATGCCCAGTGGGGCGCTCACCTG
>JAHBTG010000118.1 GCA_019638695.1 Bacteroidota bacterium
GGCGAGTTTGTTTTGGGCCGCCGAAAGGCCGTGCACGCCGCCCTTTTCGGTTCAGCCTTGATTTTGGGTACTTTTTTATCAAGAAAAAAGTACAAATAAAGGATTGGGCCGTGCCCTATATGCGCCAGAAGAGCGAGATCCTTCGCTATGCTCAGGATGACGCGGGGGGGCTGGGGGTAGTTTTCTGCTGCCTCAGCCTCTCCTTTCTAAGGAGGGGAGCTGGAGTCGTCACTCGCGGTTTCGCCCTTTTCTGTAAAGCCATTTTGGGCAGAGGTGTAGAGCAATATCTTGTTTGGTGAGGGTGTAAGTTGGTATATCATTGCCTTAACCCCCACATCTGTGCACATACAACCAGAAAGGCGCCTCACGGCGCCTTTCTGCGTATCATTCAGGTTCACCCGGAGGTCTGGTCTTTTACTCCAAAACGACCAGCCTGTTCTGGTAAGGGCGGCCATCTATAGAGGTATTCACATAGTAAATCCCCGCAGCCAGCTTCTCGGTAGGCAGGGCATAATACCAGGCGCCGGCAGGCACTTGCTGCACAGGGAGCTGAAAGACCTCCTGGCCCAGGTTATTATAGATGCGCACTTCCACCCTGGCAGGACGCTGCACCTCCACACCCAGTGTAGTAGCCCGCCCCTGTGCAACCGGGTTGGGATAGAGCACTACCCGCTGACGGGCGCCCTGCCCCAGCCAAATGGTATTACTCATCACCTGGGAGCCATCCGCATGGTAGCGTCGCACACGGTACTGATAGCTATTCGCCAGCGGCAAACGGGCGTCTACAAGCGTATAGGATTGTTGCCCCGGCACATGCGCCAGCGTACCCGCCAGTCCGAACTGACCATTGTCTTCTGCACGCTCCAGCTCAAAGAATACGGCATCAGGAGATGGCTGGCTACGCCACTGGAGGTGTCCGTCCTCACCCACCAGCGAACCGGAGAGTAACAGGCGGCTGGCATCCAGGATGGCGTCGGAAGACTCCGTATACGGAGAGAATTCGGTGAGCCCGCCTACCTCATGGTACCAAGGGTCTGCCGGTGTCCCCAGGCCGTCGGCAGAGGCCGTGGCAGAGCGGTAATCCCATCCTACCGGCGCGCCAAAGTGCACCCGGCGCGTAAGGTTACGGTCATACCCGGGGTTCTCATGGCTGCTGAGCCAGTGCAGGCGCATGGCCACACTGGAACCACCCACCCTGGATTCATCAATGTGCCAGGTGCGGTTCACAGAGTTATTGAATACGGGAAGATCCGTATTATACACCACATCGTATTCGAACACACCCGCAACACGTACTGCGAAGGTATCCGTGAGGCCTGTATTGGTCAAAATAGCCTCGTTATAACTGGTTGTGGCATGGCCTACGGGGAAACTGAAACCGGCATGTGTACCCGCAGGTCCCAGGCGCTCCTTGATAAGCTTGCCGCTACCGTTGGTCACAAACCAGCCGGTATTCCAGGCAGCGCCTGTAATGACTGCCGCATTGGCCAGGCTAAAGTTATAGGGGCCGTGCTCTATATGTCCCTGGAAGAACTGCACCTCGGTATTGGCCCGGCTGTGGATACCCGAAACCAGTTTGGTGGCGCCATTTCTGATCTCCAGGCGGCCATACTTGCCATCCCACATAGTTTGTTGCCCGGCGCGCACATAGGCCACCGTGCTCAGGTCCTCGTTGAACAACAGGCCGGCGCCCCGCACCACCAGGTCTCCTTCCACCACGATGCGGCCCGCATTCCAGATATCCTCATCACGGGTGGTTACGGCAGCACTGCTGTCTACAATGTAAAGCGAACGGCCCAGCGGGACAAAGATCGTACCGTCGGCAGTGACGGTTGTTTCGTCTATCCCTTCGGGAATGGAAACACTATAGACCACGCTGTCCCGCACTGTAATGGTACGGCTGCGGCTGGTGGGGTAACTAAGGCTGCTGCAACCCACAAAACTGGTGGCAGGCTCCCAGAGACCGGTAGCATCGTTGAGTACCTCCCAGATATTCAGGTCGGTCCAGTCCCCGTCCGCCACCGTGCGGTAATGGTAGCCATTGGCGCCGCCGTCCGTCACCCGGATAATACCCGGTTGTGCAGAGCTGCAGCCTGCAGCCATGCCATATACCCGGTATTCACCCGGCTTATTCACCTCCAGGGTACTGTTCCTCAGTTCTGGAGACGTATAGACCTCCACCCGCAACGTGGGTGCAGAGGCGTATCCCGCCACGACAAACCGCACATAACGGGCCACTACCGGCTCTGCCAGCTCATGCGTAACCACGTTGTTATTATTGGCATTGCCTGTAAAGACACGCGTAGTACCATTCTCTGTATAGTCCAGCCAGGTAGCATCATCCAGGCTATACTGCAAGCGGTAGCTGGTCGTATACCGGGTAGCGTCTATGGTATATTTCTGAGTGGCCACCTGGGTAACAGGCAACACGGCGCCCAGATCCACACGCAACCATTGTCCCACCGCCGCAGTGCCTGCGCGCCAGCCCCCGGTTTGATTCAAACGTGCAGTATATGGGTGATTGGTACCATTGGTGGAACTGGCCGTGAAGTTGGCATTGGGTAGCGTATCGGTGACAGGGGTATAGGTATAACCGGCCACTTCGGCATCTGCACGGCGCACCTGCCAGGCATACCGGGCTGCCGAGCCGGCGGCATCCAGCACCACGGTATTGCCGGGACAAATGACACGGTCCGTCAGGTCAAGGTCTGCCGGGTGAGGATTGACAGTTACAGTCACCTCATCACTCACCGGGGAGCAGCCGGCGGGTGTGACGATACTCAGGGTATACGTAGTAGTTACATCGGCCAGTACCCTTGTGCGGGGCGCATTCGGGTTGGCCAGTCCTGTAGTGGGACTCCATTGGTAGAAGGCATTGCCCACCAGCGGAGTGCTGGTCCAGGCAGCCGTCCACCCGGCGCCGGCAGTCGCATCGCCATCATTGGTAAAGCGAATGGTCATCACCCCGCTGCTGGCCGTGAAGTTGGTGGCGGTAGCGATAGCATTCACCCCTACCGGTCCGGTAATGATGGGGCTATTGATGTCCGGGCCATCAAAAATGGTCAGCTGATCGCCGCTGTCCCCTGCACGGGCAGAGAAATTGAGCGTAACACTAGTAGCCCCCAGCGGACGGATGGTGTAGATAAAGTTATCCGTAGCCAGATAGTTGCTGGCGGGGCCGCCGGAGTCGTAGAAATTACCATAGGGCATAAAGGTGGTACCGTTGTGCATATTGACACTGGCAACGGGCAACCCGATGGTCACGGAGTCTCCGCAGCTTTGACTGGCTCCCGGACCGGCATCTACCGTATAGCCCAGCCCCGTCACGGTAATCTCATCCCAGGCCGTGCATCCGTTGGGGCCGGTGATGGTCAGGCGATAGGTGCGCACATCCCCGTCCAGCACACTCACCCTGGGATAGCGCTCATGAGGATCGCTCAGGCCATAACCGGGCGTCCACACATAGCTGTAGTCCCCGCGGGTCTCAGAGGTCCATTCTGCATACCAACCGGCATACGTAGAAGAAGCATCACTCTGGAACCGCACAGTCATCACGCCGCTGTTAGCAATATAGGCCGTAGCCGTGCTGAGGCCGGAGATCGTGCCGGGGCCATATAAAATGGGGGAACGCTCGTCCGGACCGTCATAGAGGGTAATACGGTCATCCACATCCGTACCGGTAACGGCGAAGAAACGCAGGAACACCCTGCCTGCACCGGCAGGCCGTATGGTGAAGGTGCGGTTTTCGTTCGTGCCATAGTTGCCGCCCGCCCCGCCGGAATCATAGAATACCCCGCTGGGCTCGCGCGAGAAACCGGAAGCAGGCATGTTCACTACCGTAGTGGTTTCGTCGCCCAGACTGACGGAGTCTCCGCAATACATGGACACATCGGGACCGGCATTTACCACCAGGGGAGCCGGCGTGACCACCACCTGGTCCACAAACGAACAGGTACCCGGGGCGGTTACCGTGAGGGTGTAGGTCGTAGCGGCGCTGGGCACCTCCAGCAAGGTATTCATACTGTCGGGATGGCTCAAGCCGGTAGTGGGGCTCCAGCTATAGGTAATGCCCGGTTGCACACTGGTCCAGGTGGCCTCAAAGTCGCCATGCGTGGAGGCATTGGACACATGCCGGATGGTCATCATACCACTGCTGGCCACAATGGGCACTGCCAGTGCAGCACTGTTCAGCGCCACC
>JAHBTG010000119.1 GCA_019638695.1 Bacteroidota bacterium
GCCGTTGCTGGCTGGGCACCTGGTAAGTAGGGGTGCTGCGTACTGTACCGGGATTGGTGGGCGTACGGTTGGGGGTGGTGCTGGTGCCGGGCGTGGTCCGCTGGTAGGTGTTGTTGTTCGGTGTAGTAGAGGTACGGCCAGGTGTAGATGTGCCGGGTGTGGTGGTCCGCTGGTACGTGCCGGGGTTTACCGTAGTGCGGTTAGGCGAAGAGCTGCCCGGCGTGGTGGTTGTACGGGTGTACCCGGTATTGCCGGGCGTAGACGTAGTGGGAGCACTGCGCTGATAGCTGGTGGTGGGGTTGCTCCGTTGTTGCGTAGCCGTGCGGCTATAGGTAGCCCGTTGTTGCGGGGTGCTATAGGTGGGGGTGGTGCGGCTGCTCGTAGCCGTGGGTGTAGTGCGAACGGTAGAAGGGGTGGCACTGGTGCGGCCGTAAGTAGTGACAGTAGGGCTCGATGAGGTGCGCGTACTGGTAGCTGTAGGTACAGTACGGCTGGGGTTGGTACTGCCCGTGTACACGTTGCGGGGGGTGTTGTAGGTAGTAGACCCGGTACGGGGCTGGTTGAAACGGTTGGAGTAGGTGCGGTTATTATAGAGCCCGGCATAGTACCCGCTGTAGTAGGCATTGCGATAGCCCCAGGGGTTGCCGTAATAGTAAGGATTGTAGGAGTAGGGGTTGTAATAGCCGCCATATCCTCCCCATCCGCTCCAGTAGGTGCCATAGGAGATGCCTATACCCACGCTGAAGCCGGGACGGGAGTACACGGGGGCATATACACCCGAATAGTAGGGGCTGTACCAGGGATCGTATACCCCGTAGTACATGGGGCGGTAGTAGTAAGGCTGGTTCCAGCGCCCCCAGTAAGGGTCATACAGTATGCCCGTGGCCATCATGGGGGCCGGTGTGGGCGCTACGTAGACAAAAGAAGGATTGTCCCAGCGGCGGATCTGGTTGGAATAGTACAGGTCACTGTCTCCGCCATCGTCAAAGCGGCTGTAACCGTTGCTCCCATTTTGGGGGTATTCCTCCGGGGCGTAGCTGGCGGTGGCGTTCTTGCTGGCCTCCGTGCGCTCATATTCGGTCTCATAGTTATGGTTGCGGGCGTCCTGGTCGCCGCGGATGGTGCCGGTGGCATTGTCATCCACGTATCCGGTGCCGCCGGAAGGGGCGCTGTTGGCCGGTTTGCCGTCCAGTTCGTTGTCCATATCGTCCAGTTCAGACTCCAGATCTCCATAAGCCTTGGCCTTGCGGTCCTGCAGCTCGGCTTTTTGCTGCTTCTTGCTCTTTTTCTTAGCATCGTCCTGCCGTTCGCGGGGCGTGGCATAGACATCGTCCTGAGCCAGCAGGACAGGTGCCTGGCTGGTTATCCAAAAGAGCGTGAGGAAAGAGAGGAGCGTTTTCATTTTTCCAGATATTTGTGGGCTTCTAAATAGATACGTTTGCAAAAACTGTACCAGAAATCTGAGCCTCGTTTTATTCTTAAGTCCTTTTATAGTATAACAAAGATATGGCAAAAAACCTCACCACCCGCCAGGCAGATTATGCCGAATGGTATAACCAACTGGTGCAGCAGGCCGGCATGGCGGAGCACAGCGGGGTGAAAGGCTCCATGGTGATCAAGCCTCACGGCTATGCCATCTGGGAAAAGATGCAGCGTGTGCTGGACGATATGTTCAAGGCCACAGGCCACCAGAATGCCTATTTCCCGCTCTTTATTCCCAAGAGCTTTATGAGCAAGGAGGCTGCCCATGTGGATGGTTTTGCCAAAGAATGTGCCGTGGTGACGCACTACCGTCTCAAGAATGACCCCAATGGGCATGGCGTGATCGTGGACCCTGAGGCCAAACTGGAAGAGGAGCTGATCGTGCGTCCTACCAGTGAGACCATTATCTGGAACACCTATCGCGACTGGATACAAAGTTACCGCGACCTGCCGCTGCTCATCAACCAGTGGGCCAACGTGGTGCGCTGGGAAATGCGCACCCGCCTGTTCCTGCGCACATCCGAGTTCCTGTGGCAGGAGGGTCATACTGCGCACAGTACCCGCCAGGAGGCCATTGAAGAAACGGAGCGTATGCTGGAGGTGTATGCCCGCTTTGCCGAAGAATGGATGGCTATGCCTGTCATCCGGGGCACTAAAACCCCCAGTGAGCGCTTTGCCGGTGCAGAAGATACCTATTGCATAGAGGCGCTGATGCAGGATGGCAAGGCCCTCCAGGCCGGTACCAGCCACTTCCTGGGCCAGAACTTTGCCAAAGCCTTTGACGTGAAGTTCCTGAACAAGGAACAGCAGGAGGAATATGTGTGGGCCACCAGCTGGGGGGTCAGCACCCGCCTGATAGGCGCCCTGGTGATGACCCATAGCGATGACAACGGCCTGGTATTGCCCCCGCGCCTGGCGCCCATTCACGTGGTGCTGGTGCCTATCTATAAGAGCGCGGAGGAAATGCAGACGGTCCTGGACAAAACGGCTCCGTTGGTAGAGGCCCTGCGTGCCAGGGGACTTACGGTAAAGGTGGATGCCGACGACGCCAAGCGCCCCGGCTGGAAGTTTGCCGAATGGGAGCTCAAGGGCGTTCCGGTGCGGCTGGCCGTGGGCCTGCGCGACCTGGAGAATGGTGTGGCGGAAGTCTTCCGCCGCGATACCCTGGAGAAGGGCAGCCTTCCCCTGCAGGGGCTAGATATTGCCATTGCCGAGATGTTGGACGATATTCAGGCCACTCTTTACCGCAAAGCCAGGGAGCGGCTGGCCGCTCAAACCTATCGTATCGATGATTATGCCGCCTTCCGGCAACAACTGGAAGACGGCGGTTTTATCATGGCACACTGGGACGGTACTGCCGAAACCGAAGCGCTCATCAAAGAGGAGACCAAGGCGACCATTCGCTGCATTCCGCTGGATGCTCCGGCAGAACAAGGCAAGTGCATCCGCACCGGCAAACCCAGCGCCCGCCGGGTACTGTTTGCCCGGGCATACTAAATTAGTGACCGGGTGGCTGGTATATTTACAGTGTGATCACGCTCATTAAATACCGACAGCAACAGGCCGAATACTGTGAAGTAGCGCATATTGAGGCGTTGATGCCCCTGCTGCCGGAGGAGGGATATTGCTGGATTCACTTTGACCATAACCCCACTGCCGAGGAAGCCCGGCCGCTGGTCCGTCATTATGGTCTGGACCCGGAAGTGACGCACCATCTTGCCGCCTGGGATGAGATCTATGACGATGATGAGTGTGACCGCAGCCTCATCTGTAAATTCGGCGGGCTCAGCTGGAGCGAAGCGGAGCAAAACTATGAGCAGCTCCTGTTCAGCTTTCTTCTCTGCCGGGGAGTACTGATTACTGCCGAAAGTAAACCCGTTAATTTCTTCAAACCCATACGGGAGAAGCTGCTGGCCGGTAAAGGGCGGTTCTTGCAGAAAGGTACCGGCTACCTCATCTATCGCTTGCTGAAGGATTGCTTCATAGAGCGCTATATACGCGACTATCGCAAATACCTGGATTCGCTGGAGCACATAGAGAACCGCCTGTATGAGCGGCCCACCGCGCGGGAGTATGCCGATCTGCTGGATATCCGTAACGAGATCAAGCTCTTCCCTGAGGTGATGATTGACCTGGAGAATGTGCTGGAAGTGCTGGACAGCGAGGAGAGCGATGTGCTCAACCGGCATACGGTGCAGCAGGTGCAGCGCCTCACCCTGCGTCGCATGCAGGACCTGGTGGCCCTCAAGGTAAATGTTCAGCAGTGGCTGTCCGAGCTCTTTGCCCAGTACCGGCACCACCTCTCGGAGAGTACCAACGTCTCCATGCGCCGCCTGGCCGGCATCAGTACCGTATTTCTGCCCATTACCTTCATCACCAGCTTCTATGGGATGAACTTTGAGCATATGCCGGAGCTTCACAAGCCCTGGGCCTATCCCGTCATCATTATCGCCCTGGCCACCCTCACTACCGGTACCCTGGTGCTGCTGAGAAGAAACCGGATGTTGTAACAAGGCTCAGGACCGGAGCTTTATACGCCCACGCCCACTTTGTCCGGGTCATAATTGAGCGTGGGCGCTAGCCACCGTTCCACTTCCGCTTCGGGCTTGCTCACACGTGCTGCATACTCCTGCACCTGGTCCCGGCTGATGAGCCCCACTCCAAAGTAG
>JAHBTG010000012.1 GCA_019638695.1 Bacteroidota bacterium
AGGCAGGGCAGGAGGCCGCTCGCACGGCTCTGCCCTGCCCTGGGTATTGTGGGAGACCCCGAAACGAGTTCGGGGTAACGGGTAAACATCCCGGCATGACACGGGAGATAGATAGCCGGGGAATGCTGAAACCAGTTCGGAGTGACAGGGACGCCCGGTATCCGGTATCGGCGTAAATTGGGGCGCCATAACCTTTTCACCCGTATGAAAATCTGCTTATTCCTGGTCTGCTGGTTGCTGGCAGCCTTTACCGGGGTGCTTTGGGCGCAAACGCCTGCGGTATCCGATTCTGCCTATATCCGGGATAATTTCGTAAAGCATGAATACCGCATTCCTATGCGGGACGGCGTGCGTTTGCATACCATTGCCTATGTGCCCAGGGAGACGGGGCGCACCTGTCCTATCATCCTGTATCGTACACCGTATCGCATAGCGCCCTATGGCGATACACTGGCCACGTCCTTGCGCACCCCTAACCCGCAGATGCTCCGTCAGGGATATATCTGGGTCTACCAGGATGTGCGGGGCATGTTTATGAGCGAAGGCCGGTTTGAAGATATGCGGCCCCACCTGGCCCAGAAGAAGCAGAAGACCGATACGGATGAAAGCACAGATACCTATGATACCATAGAGTGGCTGCTCAAGACCCTTAAGGGCCGGCATAACGGCCGTGTGGGCCAGTGGGGGATCTCCTACCCCGGTTTTTATTCCGCCGCCGGACTGATGAGCGCACACCCTGCACTGCGGGCGGTATCTCCTCAGGCGCCCATTGCAGACTGGTGGTATGATGACTTCCACCACCACGGTGCCCTGTTCCTGCCCCATTCCTTCGGCTTTATATCGGGTTTCGGCCTGCCGCGCAAAGGACTGACCACGGAGTGGCAGGCGCGCGACTGGCAATATGGCACCGAGGACGGATACGAATTTTACCTCCACCGTATGGGTCCTGTAGGCAACGCCAATACCCGTTTTATGAAGCACCGCGTCCCCTTCTGGGACAGCCTCTGTGCCCACCCCAATTACGACGGCTTCTGGCAGGCCCGCAATATTCTTCCGCATCTCAAAGGCTTGCATCCGCATACGGCTGTCCTCACAGTGGGTGGCTGGTATGATGCGGAGGACCTGTATGGCCCCCTCAAGATCTACCGGACGCTGGAGCGCCATAACCCCCGCAATGCCAATACGCTGGTCATGGGCCCGTGGGTGCATGGGGGCTGGCTGCGCACGGCCGGTGACCAACTGGGGCCGGTACATTTTGGGCAAAACACCAGCCAGTTTTACCAGGACAGCATTATCCAGCCATTCTTTGATTTTTACCTGAAAGATGAGGGGGCCATGACACTCCCCGAAGCCTGGATGTTTGAAACCGGCCGTAACCGCTGGCAGCGCTTGGACCAATGGCCCCCTGCGGGCATAGATACGCAGCGGGTCTGGCTCCAGCCGAAGGGACTGCTTGGCTGGGATCCCCCGCAAACAGGTACACCTTATACCGAGTTTATCAGTGACCCGGACAAGCCCGTGCCATTCCAGGAACGTATCAGCCTGAACATGGACCGTGCCTATATGGTGGATGACCAGCGTTTTGCCGCCCGCCGTCCTGATGTGCTGGTCTTTCAGACAGATATCCTGCAGGAAGACCTCACCCTGGCCGGGCCCATCCTGGCGCACCTGCTGGTGAGTACCGACCACCAGGATGCAGACTGGATCATCAAGCTGATAGATGTCTACCCCGATACCCATCCAGGGTATCCGCATAACCCTGCCGGGGTGGTGGAGGGTGGTATGCAGCAGATGGTGCGTTCAGAGGTTATCCGCGGGCGCTTTCGCCACAGTATGGAGCACCCTCAACCCTTTGTTTCCCACCAACCGGACAGTGTGCGCCTGGAACTGCAGGATGTACTGCATACCTTTAAGAAAGGCCATCGCCTGATGATACAGGTGCAGAGCACGTGGTTTCCCATAGTAGACCGCAATCCCCAGCGGTGGGTAGACAACCTGTATACCCTCACCGATCCTGGGGTCTTTGAGAAAGCCACCCACCGTGTATATCACGGCAAAACACAGCTTTCCTGGATAGATATCCCGGTATGGAACCCCCGTCCCTAGTTCCGTAAGGATGGTAGCCCAAAATACAAAAGGCCCCGGTGGAATCACTACCGGGGCCTTTTGTATAAACAGGAGTGCTGACCGTTAGCGGAGCAGGTGCACCATGCCGGTGTAGCGCTTGTTACCCAGCTCCGGCAGGTCTACCGTTACGTCATAGGTATACACGCCGGGATCCAGCACTACCCCGCTGGCCGAACGGCCGTCCCAGCCTTGCGGATCTTTGGTCTCAAATATCAGCTGATCCCAGCGGTCATAGACCCTGAAGTTGAGGATGCGGGCAGAACCATCTGCCGGCAACGGACGGAAGAAGTCGTTGATCCCGTCATTGTTGGGGGTGAAGGCGGAGGGGAAGCTGTATTCCGGCGGGGCTACCGTAATGTAGTTGGTCTTGATGATCAGGTCACTGCAGTTGAGGTCCGTAGATACATACAGCGCTACCGTGTACGTACCAAAGGAAGCATAGCTGTGCGAGGGATTTGCATCGGTGGAGTTATTGCTTTCTCCGCTGAGCGGGTCTCCGAAATCCCAGTAGTGACGGGTGACATCCGGCGGAGTATTGAGGTCGAAACTGGTGAAATTGATCGTGCGGTCGCCATACACTACCACCCTGCGGTCTGCTGAGAAATCACCATTGGGGCCCGGGATAATGGTATAGGACTTCTGGTCAAAACTACCACAGCCAAACAGGTTCTTGCAAAACAGGCTGTAAGTGGAAGTGCCCAGCTGGGCGCTTTCTTCGGCCAGGAACAGGATATCATCGCTGCGGTAGTTAGGGTTGGAAGCATTGAGCGGTCCGGCTGCGCGCACATCTGCAAAAGCGCCCTGGAACCAGAACATCTCCTGGCAGTCATTGATATCTTGTGCCAGCAGGAATTGTTTCTCGTTGATACAATTATCCCTGGCTACAATGGAAGGGCGGTTAACCGGGTAGATATTGACAAATACCGGGCTTTCTACCACGCAGCCGGTGTTGGTCTCTACCGTGACGGTGAAAGTAGTGGCGCTGGGCAGCATAGCCACCGTGGAAGCAGCGGTAGGATCCCCTCCCGCTGCCAGAATAGGCGCGGCAGGCGTCCACTGGATCGTAGACACATTGAGATTGGTGCCGGTGAGAGAGAGCACCACGGTGCTGTCTACACATACCGTGTTATCCGAGCTTGACGCAATTACAGAACCATTGTTGCTTACAAATACCGTAACTTCATCTGTGAAGAAACAACCCGAGCCGTCTCCTACAGATACGGTATAGGTAGTGTTGCCTGTGGGAGAAGCTATAGGATTGGCAATGGTATTGTCGCTGAGACCTGTAGCCGGCAGCCACAGGTATTCCGTGCCGCCGGTGGCCTGCAGGGTGGTAGAGCCGTTTACACAGATAGTGACGTCCGAACCGGCGTCTGCTACTATGTTATTGACAAATACGGTCTGCATGTAGTCTATAGAGTCGCAGGTGCCGTTCCCCACCCGCCATATCAGGGTAACCGTCTGGTCCTGGTCTGTGGGCCCGGAGATATAACGGGCGTTGGCTTCTATGGGGTTGGAAAACGTGCCACTGCCATCCGGGGTATACCAGCGTCCCCATCCGAATTGCCGGAAAGCCTGCAAAGGCTCCGTTTGCCCGCCGAAACAGATAGGCGCCGGCGCTACATCAAAGCCGCCAAACGACGGCCGGAATACATTGAGTATCTGGGAATAGGAAGCTTCCAGACAGGTATGGTTCTGCACCGTCCAGGTGATGGTAATGGGGGAGATGGCCCCGTCTCCGGCGCCGGCAGCATACGTGGCCTGGGGGTCATGAGGATCGGAGAAGAACCCGTTCCCGTTGGTACTCCAGGTACCGGTGCCATTGATCAGTCCGCCGTTGAGAGGAATCGTTGTCTGGCCTTCGCACACGGCAGGAATGATCGTGTTAAAAGACCCCTTGGACTGTCTGCGCACATAGATGGAGTCGCGGTACATCTGGCTGTTGCAGTTGCCGTTCGTCACCACCCACACGACCTCTACCTTATGGCCCGTATCTGCCAGCAGGGGGATATACCGTGCGGTGGGAGATATAGAATTGGTAAAACCACCGTTACCGTCGGTCAGCCACAGTCCTGTACCCCAGGTGAGGTAAGCATCCAGCTGAGCCGTTTCTTCCACGCAGATGCTATCCGGCACATTGTTAATGCCGCCTTCTGAAGGATGATAGATAAACAGGGGGCTGCTGGTACTGGAGGGTGGGCAGCCCGGTTTGGTAGCCGTCCATACCAGGTCTGCCAGCGAAGTTCCGCCGTCATTGCCGTCCAGTGCAGAAGGGGTAAAGAACGTCAGGAGATCGTTGACGTTTACAAAACTACCGTTGCCGGAGCTGGTAGACCAGTTCCCCAGGCCGGAAGTGGAAGTGGCAAATACACGCACCGGGTCTCCGGCACAAATGGGGGGCAACCCTACGGGTATGGTACCTGTGGGCGCTTCCTCTGTGTGAATATTTTGCTGAAGCACGCGTGGCGCCGCGCAGTTGTTGTTGGATATGGTCCATACCAGGGTTACGGTAGCGGCATCACCCGGCAAAGCATGATAATATGCATTGGGGCTATTGGGGGCCGGGTTGCCCAGGCCATCGCGGAAATGCACACCCACTTCACAGCCGATACAGCTCCAGGTGCCAATGGTACCCAGGCCGCTGGAGGCATTCAGCGGCCCCAAACGAGAGCCTTTGCACACGGAAGAAGGAGAGGGAGGATCGAAAGTCCCCGTGATGTATTGGTTCAGGATATAAAAATCCCGGTCGGCGGTAGCATCTGGGCATACCCCGTTGGCAACACTCCAGGTAAGTGTCATATCAAAATCCCAGTCTGCAGAACTGGAGACATAGCGGGCGTTTGCGTCTGTGGGGCTGGGGTCAAAATAACCCGAGCAGGAATAAAAGGTGCCGAAGGCGGACCAATAAGCACTGCAGCTCCAGCTACCCGTACCATTGCTGGCAGAAGCGCCCAGTGGTATGGTGGAAGCCCCGGCACAAATAGTGTCCAGCGGAGCGGAAGGCACAGAAGCAATCGGAGAGTTGACTACCGTAAGATCCCGGCTATAGGCTGCGGGCGGGCAGCTTCCGTTGACTACGTTCCAGGTAAGGGTAATGATACGCCCGCCGTCACCGGCACCCGGGGTATACGTCACGTTCAGGGAAGTGGAATTGGGCAGGAATGTGCCCGATCCGCTGCTGGTCCAGAAGCCCGAGGTCCCGTTGCTGATGGTTGCCTGCAGCGGTGGGGTAGCGTCGCCCACACAGCGGTCCGGGAGGCTGGCGTTGACGATGCTTCCCACAGGATTGGTGGTTACCAGCAGGCTTTGGTTATACACCGCGTTGGGACAGCCGCCCGCTAGGATGGTCCAGCGCAGGGTAATGGTGGTGCCTCCTGCAGAGGCATTGGGGGTGAAAGTGGCGTTGCCGTCATTGGGAGCGCTGAAAGTTCCAGCACCCACAGGGATTACGCTCCAGGTACCGGTGCCGGTGGTAGCTATAGCACCCAATGAAGGCGTGGCGTCGCCTACACAGGTAGCCGGCGGCGTATTGCTGAAGGAGCCGACAGGGCCTTGTTGCACCGTGAGGTTGCGGGTGTTGACATCGTCGGTACATCCCGTGGAGGATACTGTCCAGGTGAGGACGACAGTACTTACCTCATTGCCGGCAGATACGTAGCGGGCGTTCGGGTCTGTAGTGCTGGTAAAACCTCCGCTGCAACTGGTACAGCTCCATACGCCCACAGTGCCTGCTGGCAGGGTGGCGCCTAGCAGAGCCGTGCTCTGGCCGGAGCAGATGGCCGCAGGAGCGGGGAAATTGGGCGTGGTGGTGGAAGCCCCCACTTGCACCCGTACTACATTGGAATACAGTGTCTGGCAGGCGGTGGAGACCCGGGCCCTGTAATAGCGGTCGGCAGTCAGGTTGGGAGAAGTGTAACTGGTAGTGGTAGCGCCTGACCCACCCGTGGCGTTCCCCCAGCCGCTGCTGCCGTCGTTGCTTTGCTCCCACTGTATGTTGCCTGAGGAGCCGGCCAGCGTGAGGGTGGTACTGGTGCCCGAACAAATGGCTGACGGCGTGGCCACCGTGCCCGCTACCGGTGCCGGCGCTACGGTGATAGTCACTTCATTGCTGTTGACAGAACAGCCGCCTCTGCTGACGACCGCGCGGTAAATGGTGGTTTGTGTAAGGGCTCCGGTGGCCAGTACCTGGCCGTTGGCACCGGGACCGGTTACGTTGTTGAAAGTGACGCCGGGAGGAACCCGCTGTTCCCACTGGATATTGCCTGCATAGGTATCTACAAATACCACGGTAGACTGGCCGGAACAGATGGTGGCATCTGTCTGCGCCGTGCCCACTGTGGCATTGGGCGTTACGTTGATCTGGCGGATGCCGCTATAGGCAAGGCCGCAGGAAGGCTGTAGTACCAGCACACGGTACTGGAAGGAGTCCGTGAGCGCCGGTGTCACATTCAGCGTACTGTTCCCTGCATTGCCCAGGTTAGACCAGCTACCGGCAGCAGGCGCTTTACGTTCCCATCGTACCACCATGCCCACCTGGCCGCTTAACGTGAGGGTGAATATGCCGCTGGTAGCACAATTCTCCGTGGCGCCCCCGGCCAGTATGCCGCCATCCACATCTGGGTTTACGGCTACTACGGAGATGGCAGAGTAGGCATTGCAGGTCCCGTTCTCTATGTATACGCGGTAACGGGTAGTATCCGTAAGTCCGGCAGGCACGGTATATACCGTAAGTCCGGCGGTAGCTGCTATCGGTGTCCAGGCTCCCATGCCGGTCTGGCTTTCCCACCGAATGATGGGACCGGTATGCCCTGCCAGGGCGATCACCTGGCCGCCGGGTGTGGTGGTACAATGGGTGCCTCCGGAGGAGAGGGTGCCGCCCGCCACGTTTGCATCTATTGTGATGGTGGTGGAGACATTGGTAGTATCCGCTCCCCCGTTGACCAGCGCCCTGAAGTAGTAAGTCCCCGGGGCCAGACCGGTAACCGTATAGGTATTGCTGGCAGTGCTGCCCGGTGCGGCAGTGTACTGGTCCAGGTCATCCGTAGTAGTTGAATAGATCCACCCGGTGGCTGTGGCCGGGGGCCCCGGGGTATTCCCCAGGGTGATTACCTGCGAACCCGACTGGCAGATGGTGGCTGTAGCCGGGGTCAGTGTACAGTTGGTACATATGGGGGGGGCATCCTCTGCCTGTAGCGGATGGATGATTCCTTGCAGGACGAAAAACAGAACAGCAGCAAGTTGTAGACCGGGAATACGAAGCATTCGTACAATCATAGAAATTGGGCGCACCTTTACGAATAGTAAAGTTACGCTTTAATAGCAATACATGTTGAAAATAAGGCGAACAGCTGATTTTCTTGTACCAAAAGCACCGGAAAACCGGACTTACAGGGAAAAACAGGGATCTTCCGGCAAGGGGGTACACACCTGTCCATACCGGGGCGCACATCCCTTTTGTTGCTCCGGGCCCATAGCGTATTTACCCACAGCCTACCATTCAGACAAACGGATAAGCGGTTGGCAATCAGCAGCTGTCAGAGCAGGGAGCGTAGGCGTATTTACTGTATACTTACATCCTTAGCCATGCTCCGTCGTACCGCCCGCTTCTTCCTGGCTTTGCAATATGCACTGCCGTTGCAGCTGTTATTTACACAGGTGCGCACACACAAATTGGTGCTGCTCTCCTGGCTGTTTATCACGCTGGTAATCACGGGCAATGCACTGAGCGCGCTGGGCGCCAGCTACCTTTTCCTGGAGCCCGAATATCGCAACCATGCGGATTTTGCCGCCATGTTTATCCTGGGTATCAGCTTTGGTATTTTTTCCCTGGCCTACCAGATGACCTGCTATATCCTGGACGGGTATCGTTTCTTTTTCCTGGGGCTCGAACGCAGGCCTTTTATGACCTTCAGTATCAATAACAGCGTGGTTCCCTCGCTCTTCTGGCTCATTTATATCTTCAGCTACCTGAGCTTTCACCTGCGCAACGATGAATTTTCCCTGTTGTCCATACTCTACCACCTGAGCGGAGCCTTGCTGGGCGGGGTGCTGGTCACCACCTTCAGCATCATCTATTTTTCCCTGCGCAACAAGGATATTGTGCGCCTCTTCGGAGAGCGCATTGTGGAAGAGCTGCGCAATCCCCGGGTGATCATGCGCGAGGCGCGCCGCACCATGGGGCAGCTGATCCGTGTAGACTGGTACCTGAGCAAACTGTTTCGCATAGAGCGTGTGCAGCCCAATATCCGGGGAGATCTGCGTTACCTGGTAAAAGTGCTGAACCAGAACCAGGCCAATGCCCTTATCCTCCAGGTCTTCCTTTTCCTGCTCCTGGCGGTCCTGGGCGTCTTCCAGGAGAATGCGTTCTTCCGCATCCCGGCAGGTGCCAGCTTTATGCTGCTCTTTTCGTTTATCCTGATGATCATAGGTGCACTCACCTTCTGGCTGCGCAAGATGGGCCCGCTCACCATTCTCGTATTGCTCCTCCTGCTGGTATTTCTCAACCAGTTCCGGCCGTTTATCGGAGACAACTATGCTTTTGGGCTCAACTACAACCGGGCATTTGCCACCTATGACCATACCAGCCTGGAAAAACTGACCACCCCTGCCCTGGTGGAGGAAGACAGCCTGCGCACCATAGCCACCCTCAACTACTGGCTGGCCCGCAATGCTACCCCTGATAACCCCCGGCCTCCCGTCATCCTCTTGTGTGTAAGCGGCGGCGGCAACCGTTCTGCCCTGTGGACATTGCATGCCCTCCGCACCCTTCACCGTCAGACAGACGGGGAGATCAACCGGCGGCTTATGCTTGTGACAGGGGCTTCCGGCGGCATGATCGGCGCGGCCTACTGGCGCGAGATGTTAAGGCTTCAGACACAAAAGAAGGCCGTTAACCTCATGGATACAAACCATCTGGTCAATGTGAGCAAAGACCTGCTCAATTCTCCCGTGCTTAACCTCACGGTGAATCTGCTCCTGCCCAACCTGGCGTGGGAGCTGGATGAACACCGCTATGAAAAAGACAGGGGGTATGCCTGGGAACATCAGCTGAAGGAGAACATTCCCGTCTTCCAGGGTTTGCGCCTGAGCGACTATGCCCTGGCAGAAAGCACTGCCGCAGTGCCTATGATGATCTTTTCGCCCACCATTGGTAACGACGGCCGTCATCTCTTCATAAGCCCCCACCCCAAGAGCTACCTCATGCGCCCCCACCGGTTTAATGATTCGTATGTGAACGAGATCTCCGGGGTAGATTTCCAGCGCCTGTTTGCTTCCCAGGGTGCCCAGCATCTCAATTATACAACGGCCATTCGCATGAACGCCACGTTCCCCACCATCCTGCCCTATGTGGAGCTGCCCACGCAGCCCGCTATCAGTGTGCTGGACGCCGGGGTGCTCGATAATTTCGGCATCAGCACGGCAGTGCGGTTCCTCTATATTTTCCGTCACTGGATGGCGCAGCATGCAGGCCAGGTGATCCTCATACAGGTGCGGGATACGCCCAGCATTGTACCACCGGAGCCTGTGGAGGGTAAGACCCTGCTGGGCAAGATCGGCATCCTCTTTGGCAGTCCGCTAAAGGGCTATAGCAAAGGCCGCGATTTTCTCAACCGGGAGGTACTGGCGCGTGTTGGCAGCTGGCTCAATATCCCCTTGCAGGTGGTTCAGTTGCAATATATCCCCCATGATCGCTATAAGGGCGCGGCGCTGAGCTTCCACCTTACCGAACGGGAAAAGCAGGATATCCTCAAGGCGATCCATAACCCCGATAATCAGCAGGCCATCCGCCTGATCAAACAGCTGCTGGCACAAAAAATGCCTGCCAGGTGATGATTTGGTTTTGGCAGGGCTTCTGAGTATATTTGAAAGGATTCTGTATTCCCAACAGCCGACTGCCCCTGTTCTTCAGGGGTATTTTTTTGCGTGAGGATAAACCCTTTGTTCTTACGAAACGGCTTTAGGGGAACTCCGCCCTGCCAGATGTATTTGGGCATCCCCTCACACCCCCGGCCGTTTCCCAATGAGAAGGCACTGATATACCCATTTACACCGGATGATGTCTTTTCCCATCTTGGGATATACACCCCTGCAAAATCGGCCTAACAGCAAAAGGGGAAGAAGAGGGGCCTGTGTGCAGGCGAACAGCCCAAAACACTGTTTGAGCCCCTGCCAGGGGCGAGTTTGTTTTGGGCCGCCGGAGCACAAGTAACTCCCCTTTTGCTGTTCAGCCTTGATTTTTGGGTACTTTTTTATCAAGAAAAAAGTACAAATAAAGAATTGGGCCGTACCCTATATACGCCAGCAGAGCGAGATCCTTCGCTGCGCTCAGGATGACGCGGGGGGAGGGGCGCCGCCCACCCGTCATGCCGAATGTATTTCGGCATCTCCGGTACAGTTCCGGATCCACAGCAGGAGGCCCCGAAACGAGTTCGGGGCGACTGGTACCGCTAAACGATAGCGTGCCGGGCGGGCTCATACGGCCCCTTACCTTGCAGTAACTATTAAAGCTGCAAAACCTGTATCTTCGTTAGATGCTTTCCCCAATGCGTTTCCCATTTCTAGGGCTGCTAATGGGCGGCCTGCTGTTTGGATGGGCGCCTCTGCGCGCACAGACCGTGGGCGGCCACCTGGCGATAGGTCCCGCCATGCAGCTGGGTACCCTGGCGCCCACTCCGGAGGCCGCTGCACTCTATCATAAACTCAATGTAACCCGGACGACCGGCGTAGCCTTTTTTGCGGGGGTTAATTTCACAGCCTTTTTGCCCAATGGCCTGTGGCTGCAGCCCGAGTTCAATTTCCATGTGTCTACCGACCAGACCCAGGTGAAGGCCAGCGGAGACCCCGCCAATAACCTCCCTGCCCATGCCACCTATACCCAGCTGAACAGCTATGCCGGCACTGAGTTTGCCATGAGCCTGCGCTGGCGGCCCTACTGGCGCAATGATGTGCTCCCTTATGCCATGATAGGTCCTTTCTACCAGATGAGCAGCGGCAGCGCCCGCACCATTGCTACTGCAGACGGACAGCAATTATCCATTCCCAAAGGCAACAACGGGCAGGTGCGTTACGGCAGGCTGGGTTTGCTGGCAGAAGGCGGCCTGCAATTTAGCGTTGTGCCTAAATTCTGGAGTATCCATGTGGGCGTGCGTGCACATTATGCCTTTGCCACCACCTTTATGGCTTCGCACGGCCCCAGCCTCGCCTGGGCTGGCAGCCTGGACCGCCAGCGAGATGTCTCTCCTGCCTTGCACCAGAATCTCCGCCAGCTATGGGTGGTGGGCCTCTTTGGGGTTAACAAACACTTTGGTTGTTATTAAGACAGCAGGGCCTTGCTGGCGGCAGATACCCGTTCGGGGGTGAGGGCGTGCATGCAACGAAAATGTCCCTTTGGGCAACGGTGGTGTCCCAGCTTGCTGCACGGGCGGCAGCCCAGTCCCTGCTCTTCCAGGATAACATGCGGCGCACGGTAAGGGCCCATGCCAAAACCCGGTACAGTATTACCCCATAAGGTAACGGCCGGCACCTGCAGGGCGGCGGCAATGTGCATCATACCGGTATCGGGCGTGATCAGGTGCGTGCACTGCTTGAGCAGGGCAGCGCTCTCCAACAGGTGGGTGGTGCCCACGGCGTTGAACACGGGGCCCTGATATCCCTCCAGCACCTGGGCCGCCAGCGATTGCTCGGACGGGCCGCCCAGCAGGATGCAGGGTTGTGAGTGGGTGTTCAGGTATTGGCGGTAATATGCAGGCAGCCAGCGTTTAGTGGTATAGCTGGCAGAAAGACAGAGGGCATAGGGCAGTGGCCCTTCTCCCAGCTGCTGCATTACCTGCGCTGCGGCCCATACATCCAGTTCCGCCGGGTAGGGAAATTCCAGTCCCTGGTCATCCGGCATGGCGCCCAGGGGAGCCGCTGCCAGCGCATAGCGGTCCACCACGTGCGGCACGGTGATCCGTGCCTTAAAAAGCGTCATCAGCAGTTTACGGCCATTCATCTTGGGAAAGACCGTGGCGGGTACTGCCAGCTCCGTGCGCAGCACGAAGCTCCGCCAGTTGCCGTGCAGGTCCACTATATGGTCAAATCTTTCTGCCCGCAAGGTTGCTATTGCCTGCCGCAGGCTGCCTTCGTACCGGTGTAGTCGGTCTATGTGCGGGTTATGTGCAATAGCCTCTGCAAAACGGGCCTTGGTCAGGTAATGGATCTCTGCCTGCGGGTGCGCCTGCCGCAATGCGCGCACTACCGGAGTGGTCAGCACAATATCGCCTATGGAGCTGAGGCGGATGATGAGCAGCTTGTTAATCAAGATAATCCTGCAGGTACGCCTACACCTCCGGTTCGTGTTTCAGGCCAAAGAAATAGCTGCTGGTGTCTGTGAGCACAGTCTGCGGGAAGATATTGTTCAGCACCAGCCCGCTTAGCTGGGCATCGCCATAAAAACGCAGGCGGTTCTTGAGTTTCAGCAGCTTCTGGTCGCCAATCAGGTTGGCATTGGCAATAAAGATAGGTTTCCCGTAGCGTTGTGCCAGCGCTGCCAGCTGCGGGTTGCGTTCCTGTGCCAGCATTTTCTGGTTGTCTGCGTCCGAGTCGGGGTAATTGACGCCTATTTCATCACAGTGGTTCCAGGAGTGGAACCGCTCAATCTCCGGCAGGTGGGCCGCATAGGTGAGCCTGGCCCGGGTGTGCGGGCGCAGCCGGAGGAACAGGCTGTCCCATTCTACCCGGTAATGCGCTATGCGGTCAAAGCGATTACCGGCCACTACCCGTTCGGGCGCCAGTTCCTGTGGGATCTGCTCCAGGAACCGGATCAGTACCTGCCCGAATTGCCGGAACCAGGGTACCCGGCGGCTGTGGTCCCATTGCTGGAAAAGGGGGTGGAACTGGTCATGGGTAAAGACCAGGGTAAGCGGCAGGGGTTTTTCCCGGAGGATGGGTACCAGCACCTCCCATTCCTGCAGGCTTTGCGGGGAGAGGCGGGGCAGCCCGGTGCTGTCGGGTTCCACCAGCAGTTCTATGGCCAGTCCGCGGCCGCCCAGCGCCTGTATAGCTGCCAGGTCTTTACGGAAAGTGTCGGGTGAACTATTGCGGTTGAGGCGCAGGCCCAGCCATACGGGTACTTCCTGCCGCTCTATGGGGCCGCATTGCCACAGCAGTCCTGCCAGCAGCAGGCACACCAGCGTCAGCAGCCCCCGGGATTTCATGGGATCCGGGCGATAAGGGTTTCTGCCCCGCGTGTTTTCTGCCCCAGTTGCACGTGAACTGCCGCATCGGGCGGCAGCAAGAGGTCTACCCGGCTGCCCAGCTTGATAAACCCGAATTCCTGGCCCTGCACATAGCTCATGCCGGGTTTGGCATAACACACTACCCTGCGGGCCAGGAAACCGGCGATCTGTTTAATGCCTACGGATTTGCCCGTATGGGCGTCCTGCATCACCAGCCAGGTCTGTTCATTGAGTTCCGAACTTTTGGGATCGAATGCCATGAGGTATTTGCCGGGGCGGTATTCCTGGTGCAGCACCTGGCCGGCCACCGGGCTGCGGTTGACATGCACATTCAGTGGGTTCATAAAGATACTCACCTGTATGGCTTTGCCATGGAGCGGAGCCGGCGCATTCACTTCTTCGATGACCACCACCTTGCCGTCGCAGGGCGCAATGACAGCGCCCGGCTGGGGGGTGGTTTGCCGCGCGGGATTGCGGAAGAAATTGACCATGAGGCCGAACAGCGCCCAGCCGGGCAGCATCAGCAGATAGTGCAGGAGGCCCGGTTGGGCGGGCAGGGTCAGCAGTACTATCGTAGCGGCCACGGCTATACTGCCGGTGAGCAGCAGTGTGGCTTTGCCTTCTCGGTGAATGTGCATGGGGCAAAGATAACGGGATACCCCATTGCAAGGGATGTGTGCCTGCCTTAGGGCCGGGTATTGCTCAGGTTAAAGCTGATGCCCACCCCCAGGTTCTGCAGATACTGCAGGGCCGGTCCCACGCGCTTGGGTACCTTCAGTCCTTCGGGTGTGGTCTCAGTCTCCAGGATAAAATCTACGTTGGGGTCGTAGATAAGGTGCAGGAGGAAATTGACGCTGATGATCTTGGTCACTTTCAGGTCCACCTTGTTTCGCCAGTTGATGTAGAGGTTCTGGGGATTTTCCAGGTAGTTGGAGAATACCAGCAGGCGGCTCTCCACGTTCAGGTTCTTGCCCAGTTGTTTCTGGAAGTTGACCCGCATGCTGGCGCCCAGTTCCACCCGTGCTACGGCGCCGCTGTCCAGCCCATAGGCGGTTTCGTCCACTCCCTTGTCCAGCACCACCACCTCACGTGCGGTAAGGGGGGCTATGCGTGCGCTCAGTCCGGCTTTTTTGTGGTCATAACTCAGGCCCACCCCCTGGTTGAGGTTGGCCGGGGCAAAAAAGTTGCTGGTATACCGAAGTCCTTCGGGATCTTCCACATAATTGAAGCCGGGGGTGAACTGGCTGATACCTTCGGCGAATACCGTAAAGGACCATTTTTCGTGGAAGCGGTACCCATATTTGGTGTTCAGCTCCCAATAGTCGGTGGCTTTGCGCACCGGCGATTCTTCGATCTTGGTGAGGCCATAGGAAGCATCCAGCAGCGAGAACCAGTAATGGCGGCCTTTCTCCCAGTTGGCTATCAGGCCCGTTACGGCATTGAGGTTCAGGGCGTTCTGAGCGCCGGCCTGCCAGTTGCTGTGCGAGCTCTGGCTGAAATTGATGCTGGTAATAGCGCCCAGGTGCCAGCCTTCCAGTGTATCCGCCACCAGTTCTACGGCGGCTTTGTTCTTGTTCTTTTTATCGAATTCGATCTTTTCCAGGTTGCTTTCGTCCTGCGCCTGCACCTGCAAAGCGGTGAGCACAAGGCATACGATAAATAGATAGGCGCGCATGTTTATCCGGGTTAGGGTAGGAGATTGCAAGTCTAACAAAATACAGGAAAAAAGGTGCCAAAGCTTTTCCTGTATGGCAAAAGCAGGAAAAACAATTAGGTCGGAATACTTACTTGTGCCGGGTTTCCAGCACGGCAATCACTTCGCTGAGGCGGATATGTTTGGCGGCCAGCAGGCAGAGGAAGCGATACAGCAGGTCTGCAGACTCGTTCAGGAACAGTTCCTTGTTATCGTCTTTGGCCTCTATGAGCACTTCCACCGCTTCTTCTCCAAACTTCTGAGCAATTTTGTTGAGGCCCAGGGCAAACATCTCGCTGGTATGGCTGCCTGCCTTGGGATGGTCCCGCCGGTCAATAAGAGTATCTTCCACCTGGTGCAGGAAGTGTGCATCCGGTGTATTGGCTTCGGACCAGCAGGTATCGGTGCCGGTGTGGCATACCGGGCCCAGGGGGTTTACCCGGATCAGCAGGGTATCGTTGTCGCAGTCCTTCTGTATGGAGACCACCCGGAGAAAATGTCCGCTGGTCTCTCCCTTGGTCCACAGGCGCCCCTTGCTGCGGCTGAAGAAGGTTACCTGGCCGGTTTGCAGGGTATGGGCATAAGCCTCGGTATTCATAAAACCCAGCATCAGCACCCGTGCGGTGTGTGCGTCCTGCACCACGGCCGGCAACAGGCCATCCAGTTTGGCAAAGTCCAGTTCGGTTGTGGCGGGAGCATTCATCGTACAGGGATTTGATAAGTTTCTCGTAGCTGGGCTTTAAGTGCAGGTACGGGCAGGGTGCCAAAGTGGAAGATACTGGCAGCCAGCCCGGCATCGGCCCTGCCTTGGGCAAATACCCGGGCAAAATGCTCGGCAGTGCCGCCGCCGCCGCTGGCTATCACCGGGATGGGTACCGCATCGGCTACCTGCCGGGTGATGTCCAGCGCAAAGCCGTTCTGAGTGCCGTCTGCATCCATGCTGGTGAGGAGGATCTCACCGGCTCCGCGCCGGGCACATTCCTGCGCCCAGGCCACGGTCTCCAATGCGGTGGCGGTGCGTCCGCCGTGGGTGTGCACATGGGCCTTGCCGTCCGGCAAAGTGCGGGTATCAATGGCCACTACCAGCGCCTGGCTGCCAAAGTTGGCTGCAATGTCATCTATGAGCTGAGGGTTCTTGACGGCCGCGGAGTTGATGCTCACCTTGTCGGCGCCGGCCTGCAGCAGGCGGCTGACCTGCTCCACGGTGCTGATGCCCCCCCCCACGGTAAAGGGAATGTTGAGCACGGCGGCTATGCGCGCTACCAGTTCCACAAAGGTCTCGCGCCCTTCTACGGTAGCGGTGATATCCAGGAACACCAGTTCATCCGCACCTTGTTGCGCATATTGCGCCGCCAGCTCCACCGGGTCGCCGGCATCGCGGATATTCACGAAGTTCACGCCCTTGACGGTGCGGCCGTCCCGGATGTCCAGGCAGGGGATGATGCGTTTAGTGAGCATAGGCGGCCAGGTCTGCTAAAGTAAGTCTGCCTTCGTAATATGCTTTGCCCACAATGGCGCCGTGCAGGCCCATCTGGCTGAGCTGTTGCAGGTCTTCTGCGGTGGTCACTCCCCCGCTGGCGATGAGCTGTAACCCGGGAAAGGCGGTGAGCAGCTGTTCATACAGGCCAAAGCTGGGCCCTTGCAGCATACCGTCTTTGGCAATATCCGTACTGATGACCAGCCGTATGCCTGCTTCATAGAAAGGCCGGATAAACGCGCCGATCTCCTGCGAGGTGGTCTCCTGCCAGCCTCCCACTGCAATCTTGCCGTCGCGGGCATCTGCACCCAGGATGATGCGTCCGGCTCCGTGTTTGGCCAGCCAGCGCAATACGGTATCGGGTTCCCTGGCGGCAATGCTGCCTGCGGTCACCATTTGTGCGCCCAGGTCAAAGGCCCGTTCCAGTTCAGTATCATTGGCCACACCCCCGCCAAAGTCTACCACCAGTGAAGTTCCACGGCAGATGGCGGCCAATACTTCGCCGTTGACGATGTGTTTGGCTTTGGCGCCGTCCAGGTCTACCAGGTGCAGGCGGCGCAGCCCCGCCGCTTCAAACCGGCGCGCCATGGCCAGGGGGTCTTCGCCATACACGGTCTTGTCTGCATAGTCACCCATGCGCAGGCGCACACATTTGCCGTCTATCAGGTCTATGGCGGGGATGATTTGCATGGGTTTACAGGCGAAGGAAGTTGTGCAGCAGGCGTTCCCCGGCCTCACTGCTTTTTTCGGGGTGGAATTGCACTGCATGGAAGTTGTCCCGGTGCAAGGCAGCGCTGAAGGGTACTTGGTAGGTGCATTGGGCGGTGGTGTGGGCGGCATTCCGCTCGGCGTAGTAGCTGTGCACAAAATAAAAATAGGTGCCTGCCGGTATGCCCTCAAAGAGCGGCCCGCTGACGCTGTCCAGGGTATTCCATCCCATATGGGGGACCTTGTCTCCGGGGGGGAAGCGCCTGACCTGTACCGGGACCAGGTTCAGGCAGGGGGTATCCCCCTCTTCCGTGTGGGTGCACATCAGTTGTAACCCCAGGCAGATGCCCAGGAACGGCTGGGTGAGGCCGGCCAACAGGGTATCCAGCCCCCGCTGACGCAGGTAGCGCATGGCGCTGGCGGCTTCGCCTTGCCCGGGAAAGATGATCTTGTCTGCGTTGCGCAGGGTATCGGCATCATCGGTGAGTACCGGCTCTATGCCCAGCCGTCGCAGGGCGTGCGCCACAGAGGTGCTGTTGCCCGCGTTGTACTTGACAATGGCCACTTGCATAGGCCCGCAAAGTTACATGGTTTTTGGGTGGTGAGCTATTTTACATAGCGCCTTTCCCAAAGCCCGGGCAAAGGAGGCGCAGGAATGAGCTTATACCCCTACCGGCTGCTTCTCATCCTTGTAGGCGGGGCGGGGGTAGAGGCCCAGCTTGTCGAACATCTGCTGGTCGGCATTCACCTCCGGGTTGGGGGTAGTCAGCAGCTTGTCTCCGGCAAAGATGGAGTTGGCGCCCGCGAGGAAGCACAGGGCCTGCTCTTCGGTGTTCATCTGCACCCGGCCGGCGCTGAGGCGTATCTGGCTTTTGGGCATGATGATGCGCGCGGTGGCGATCATGCGGATCATCTCCCAGCTGTCCACACGCGGCTGATGCTCCAGCGGGGTACCTGCTACGGGTACCAGTGCGTTTACCGGTACGCTGTCCGGGTGCGGGTTCAGGTTGGAGAGCGTGTGGAGCATGCCTATGCGGTCTTCCACCGTTTCCCCCAGGCCGATAATGCCTCCGCTGCACACATGCACGCCGCTCTGGCGCACATGTTCCAGCGTCTTCAGGCGGTCATCATAGGTGCGGGTGGTGATGATTTCCCCGTAGTGCTCTTCGCTGGTGTCCAGGTTGTGGTTATAGGCGGTGAGGCCGGCTTCTGCCAGGGCATTGGCCTGTGCCTGGTCTACCATGCCCAGGGTGGCGCAGACTTCCAGGTCCAGGGCTTTTACCTCGCGCACCATGTCCAGCACTTTCTCAAAGTCGCGGTTGTTGCGCACCTCGCGCCAGGCGGCGCCCATACAGAAGCGGGTGCTGCCGCTTTCCTTGGCCTCGCGGGCCACGCGCACTACTTCTTCCACGTTCATCAGTTTGTGCACGTCCACATCGGTATGGTAGCGTGCAGCCTGGGGGCAGTAGGCACAATCCTCCGGGCATCCCCCGGTTTTGATGCTCAGCAGGGTGCACACCTGCACCTCATTGGGGTCGTTATTCTCCCGGTGGATGGTGGCGGCACGGTATACCAGGTCCAGCGCCGGGCTGTTATATAGGGCAAGAATCTCTTCGCGGGTCCAGTCGTGACGGGGTTCGGTCATAGAATGAAGACTTTTAAGTAAACAAAGATAATAAGAAGCCCCTATCTCCGCACAAGGGTTTATCCTGCCATGTGTGAAGCGCCGGGTCCGGCGCACGCCGGTGAGGGGGTAAGCCCCATAAAAAAGCACCTCCTTTGCGGGAGGTGCTTCAAGCTTTTGGTAGTTCAGGACCTGAATGGCGGATTATCGCACCAGCTTCATCTCATCGATCAGATGGCCGGCATTCCCCAGCTTCTCTATGATGAAGAGCACATAGCGGATATCCACGTTGATGGTACGTTTGCGCGTGGTGTCAAACACCAGGTCGCCGCTCATGGCTTCCCAGTTGCCGTCAAATGCGCAGCCGATGATATTACCACTGGCATCCAGCACGGGGCTGCCGCTGTTGCCGCCGGTGATATCGGTATCGGTGAGGAAGCAGACAGGCAATGAGCCGTCAGGATTGGCCCAGCGGCCAAAGTCCTTTTTCTCCAGCAGCTCTATGAGGCGGGCGGGCACGTCGAACTCCAGGTCTTCGGGCTTGAATTTCTCCAGGATTCCCTGGTGAGTGGTGGCAAAGTCATAATGCACGGCGTCTGCAGGATCATAGTTCTTCACGGTGCCGTAGGTTACCCGCATGGTGAGGTTGGCATCCGGGTAGAACTTCTTGTTGGGCTGCATTTCGCGGAGGGCCTGTACATACTTGCGGTAGGGCACTTCGTTGGCGCTGTTGTGTTTCAGGTAGTTGCCATATTCGGCCCGCACCGCACCGATCATACCCTTGGAGAGGATGATGGCGGGGTCATTACTGATAAGCGCCCAGCTGGGTTTCTGCAGGAACGCCTTGAGGCGCTCTTTGGTAGCAAAAATGCTGGTGCTGTATACATAGTTGGCATAGGCCTTGAAATCGCCCTTGTATTTGGTCTCAATGGTCTTGAAGATCTCGGGATGCCGTTCCTTGGGGATGTCGCGGTAGAATGTCTCATAGAGGGTTGCCATCACGTCGCGGTCCAGCGGTGCATGGTAGTGCTCATAGACCTCATCCAGTTCGGCCAGCAGGGCATCTGCCGCCGCGCGCACTTCTGCAGGGTCTACCTTGCGCTTGTTCTTGCCGGTGCCGGGGTCCAGGGCATTGTATACGGGGAATCCTTTCTGGAAAGTGGTGAGTACGATCTGCGGGGCGAAGAGCGCCACATTCATATACATGAATACCCGCATATCTTCCAGTGAGGCATCTACATTCTGGTTGATGGTTGGGATCACGTCTCCATATTTGGCCTGGCGGGTGGCGTCTGCCTGCACCCACTGGGAAAACCTGGCTTCCTCAGCCTTGCGTTCGTCAGCCACATGGAGCTTTTGCACGCCCTGGCTCTGGCCGATAAAGTATTTCCAGCTGTTGGCCTCGGAAGCATACTTGCTGGCATAGGAGATCTTGAGAGCAGGATCATTGTCCATATATCCTTTCATTACCTCCAGTTTTTGGCCGAAGAGTTTGATGTAGATGGGGTTGATCTTGTCTACCTGCTGCTGGATATCATGGCCGGTCATATACCGGTTGGTGCTGCCGGGCCAGCCCATGATCATGGCATAGTCGCCGGACTTGATGCCGCCGACATTCACAGGCAAGAAGTGCTTCGGTTTGAAGGGTACGTTATCCGTGCTGTAGGCGGCAGGCTTGTTGTCCTTGCCGGCGTATATACGGAAAATGGAGAAGTCCCCGGTGTGGCGGGGCCACATCCAGTTGTCGGTGTCGCCGCCGAACTTGCCTACATTCTCGGGAGGTGTGCCTACCAGGCGGATGTCGGTATATTCTTCATAGACAAAGAGGTAGTACTCGCTGCCGTTGAAGAAATCCTTGATCTCGACAATATAGTCCGTGCCCTCGCTGGCCTCATCCTGCAACTGGTTGATAGCTGCTCTGATTTTGGCGGTGCGCTCGCTCTCGGTCATGTCATCTGCCACTTCGGCAAGCACTCTCTTGGTCACGTCGTCCATACGCACCAGGAACTTTACCTTCAGATCGGGGCAGTGAATTTCCTGCTGGCGGTTCATAGCCCAGAAGCCGTCGCGCAGGTAGTTATGCTCCGTGGTGCTGCGGCCGGCAATGTGCTGGTAGCCGCAGTGGTGGTTGGTGAGCAGCAGGCCGTCCGGGCTGATGATCTCGGAGGTGCAGTATCCCGAGAACTGGGGAATGGCGTCTTTGAGCGAACCGTTGTTCACGCTATAGATCTGCTCTGCCGTGAGCTTGAGCCCCAGCGCACGCATTTCTTCGATGTTTTGCCCTATGAGCATGGGCAGCCACATGCCTTCGTCTGGCGGAGGTGTGGAGGCCCAGCCTTTGGTGGTGAGCACGGCCACCAGCAGGAATAGCTTCAGGTGTTTCATGTGCGTAAGAAAAGTGAATAGAATTACTTTGAACTAGGGGCGAAAATAGGTAAAAGGATGTTCCCCGCTGCCAAGTGTGCGATAAACGGTCATTCCGGCCAGTATTTGCCCGTTCCCGGCAGGATAAGATTATGGCAGCAGGGGTTTCCTATTGCCTGCACAGGGAATCTCTAGTGATCCAGCCGGAGACCTATGAGGCAGGCGTCAGTGTGCACACGGGGGTCTTTCAGGCGCTCTTCCAGTTCGGGCACTATTTCATGGCGCTGGCTTTGCAGGTGGCGCCCTTTGAAAGCAATGAGACTTTGCAGCAGCGTGGTATCATTCACGGCAGCATACCCCTGGCTTTCTGGCAGATGCCCCAGCCCGTGATTCCATAAATACAGCCGGTCCACATCTTCCAAAGGCAGGTTGCGGGTTTGCAGCTTGCGTTTGCCGGAACCTTTGGCGCCCAGCGGCATGGGTTCTCCTTTGAGCTCCACCTGTTTGCCGCCGCTGAACAAATGAAGGGGTATGCCATAGGCGGCATACTGGAGCTCCTCCATACCCTTGTCAATGACCAGAAGGGCGGTGTATAACGGGTTAGCCACCAGTATACGCACCCAGTCTTCATGCGCGCGCACTTCTGCTTCCAGGAAGTGCAGCAGTTCTGCGGCGGAACTGAGCGGGTGCACGTTCAGTATCTGACGAAACATATGGGCCATCATAGCCATCAGGGTGTTGCTGGCCACGTCCGGACGCTCAGACTCAAAGAGCGCCAGCAGGTGGCGGTCTTCCCGGCTGTCCATCCATATCCAGGTATGAGGAATGGCGCCCGCGGGCACCTGCCACAGGAACGCATCCGGGAATGTCCTGAGCAGATCCGCTTCATTGGCAAACGCTACCTGCTGTATCTGTTGTATCTGCTTCAGCGCCGCGCTCAGGGTTTCGTTACGGTCTTTCAGGGCCTCTATTTCCAGTTGCTTCTGGTATACCAGTTGTTCCGCTTCCAGGTTTTTGGTGCGTAGCAGGTCCATTTGCTGCTCTGTATCTGCTCCGCCGCCCACAGCGGAATCCTGGCTGAAACGCATGCGGGTTTGTACCCCGATGACCTCGCGTTGCAGGCGGTGATATTGTTTGTAGTGATGCAGTGCCTGTGCAGCTTCTCCCATTTGTTCATACACCCTGCTGAGCGCTTTGTGCGCCTGGTACTCATTCTCAGGGTTGCCTATTTGCAGGGCCAGGCTAAGGGCCAGTTCGCCATATTTCTGCGCTTCCTCGTAGCTGCCGGTGCCCGCGTGCATGTGGCACATGTCCGTGTAGATACTGGAGATGGCTTGCCGGTCTCCAATATCTTCCTGCAATCCCAGTGCCTCCCAGTAACACAACAAAGCCTTGCCGTCTTTGCCCAGCAGCTGGTTGATCAGGCCCATGCCTTGGAGGATGGGCGCCAGGGTGCCGGGATTGTCCGCTTTGCGGGCGGTAACCTCTGCCTGCTGGTACCATTCCAGGGCCTGCGGCAGGTCTCCTTTCTTTTCCCAGCAGTTTCCCAGGGTACTCAGGGAAATGGCGATGCCGTGCAGCTCCTGCAGGTCTATAAAAGCCTGATGGCTGATATGGGCGTATTTCAGCGCCGGGTCATATTGCCCCAGTTTGTAGTACACGGTGGCAATGTTCAGCTGGGTATTGGCCGCTACACGGTCCGGGGGACGGTCTGTCGCCATCTTAAGCGCCAGCAGATCCCATTCGAGCGCCAGCGCATAGTTGCCCATTTTCTGGTAACTGGCACCTATGTTGGAAGCCGTTTCTATGAGGCCGGCCGGGTCATTCAGCTTCTGGTAACGGGTGTAAGCTTCCTGCAGGTGGGCTATGGCTTCGCTGAAGTTGCAGAGGATAATATGTCCGATCCCCAGGATGCGGTGTGCCCGGGCCAATAGGGCGGCATCTCCTCCGGCATTGGCAAGCTCCAGCGCCTGCCCTGCTAACGTGCAGGTTTGCTGCGGATTTTCATACCGCAGGGCAAAGGCCTGGTCTAGCAACTGGGCAATTTCTGCTGGGGTAGCCATCGCGCAAAGTTAACACACCATACGTGTTTTCCTTTGGGGCACGCGATAAGCTTGTATGAACAAACTACACAGGCCCGTCTCTTCCATACCAGGGATACAAAAAGCGAAGTGTAACGGCTGGGCGCTACACTTTCTGGGATAGTTGACCGGGGATTAATCCAGCAGGTGGTTCAGGCATTGCTTGGCCAGGTCTTGTACTACCTGGGGGTTCTTGGTTACGGCCATAGCCTTGTCCATCGTGGGATAGGCCGATTCGAATTTCTCCAGGGCGCACCGGCAGTAGCTGGTCATCTGGGCACTGCTCACAGATTTCAGCTCGGGAGATTTGGCGCCTTCACAGCTTTTCATAAAGCTGGTGCGGAAGCTCTTCCAGAAAGCGTCTTCCACTTCATTGCCTTTGGATGGGGCTGTTGTTTCGGGGCCTTCTTCTGTGGCGGCGGACCGTTCAGACGACTGGGTTTCTTCGGCCTTGGCCTTACTTTCGGCAGCTTCTTTTTTGTCGCAGGATATACCCAGGGCTGCTGTGAACAGGCAGAGGAACAGGAGGTTTTTCATAGAGAAGAATTTAGTACTAGGAGATGCCGCCAAGATAGCAGGTTTTGGCGAATGGGCTCCGCTCAGGTGTTCATAAACCGTGTGAGCAGGCGATGGAAATGGTGCACGCACTGCTCCCGTGCCGGACTATACCGCCCGCGGGAATAGATGCGGCTGCGCACGCCTTTCTGCACGCATTCCACCACCTCCTCGTCTTCCCGTTCCACGCGGTCCAGCCCGGCGCCGGCGCCTTTGTCCATCAGCTCCTCGCGCCAGATATAGGTGAGGAAACTTACCCGGGTATAATCGGCTGCCAGCGGCTTCACAATATTGATACTCAGGCCCCAGGGATAGAAGTTGAGCATCAGGTTGGGGAACAGCCAGAAGTAGTAGCCCCCGATACGTTGCCCGGCATCCGGGTGGTGTGCGGGTAGGTCAAATGCCAGTTCGGACCCTTTGGCTACGCCCACCTGCAGGTTGCAGTAGTCAAAGAGCTCGGTGCGGTACTGTTTGTAATCCAGCGCCTGGCTGAGGGCTGGGTGCACAAAGGGAATGTGAAAGCCCTCCAGGTAATTATCACAGTACAGCGCCCAGTTGGCGCGTACGAGGTAGTCCCTGCTGTGGTCTGCACTGTAGCGGAATGCCTGCAGGGGCAGCCAGCCCATACGTTCCTGCACGGGCGCCAGCCAGGTTTCCAGCGTGCAGGTGGGGTCTAATGCCGCAAACAGGAACGGCCCCCATTGCCCGAAGGGTACCCGGGCCAGGTGGTCCCGCTCCGAAGGGAAATCCTGTGCTTCGGCAAATTCTGGCATGCTGCTGAAGGTACCGTCCAGCCGCCATTTGCGGCCGTGGTAGCGGCACATGAGCTGGCGCAGGTTGCCGCTGTGTTCCGACACCAGGTTGCCCCTGTGGGTGCATACGTTGCTCAGGCAGTGCACCTGGTCTGCATCGTCCCGGGTGAGGAGCAGCGGCTCTTCCAATATACCCTCTACCAGGCGGTGGGGAGACACGTCCCCGGGGGTTTTGACCGCGCTGGTATCTGCCAGCCAGTGCCAGCTACGGGCAAAAACGGTCTCGCGCTGCAGGGCAAAGTAGCGGGGGTCGGTATAGAATTCGCCCGGCAGGGTTTGTGCCCGGGTGATATCCGGGTCTATGAGGCTGCGGAGGTCTTGCATACAGTGAATATACCGGAGAAGCGGCAAAATCCCAAGGCAGTTGCCGGATACTTTTCCGGGGCCTTGCAGGGCCCTGTCCCGCCCCCGCCCACGGAGAGGGGCCGCAAGCATGGCCTGCCGACTTGTCTTGGTATACCGGGGGTAGCCGGACTAGGATTTTTCGCCGTTCAACTTGCGATAGACCGCCAGGAGTTCTTCCTGTAAGGTTATTTTGTCTTCGTAGATCTTGCGTTCTTCTTCAGACAATCCGTGGTTGCTGATATGATTGTTTGTATGAATAATACCATATACATGGCCATTGATGTTGTTGAAGACGATCTTTTCGTCCATTGCCAGCAGATCGAGGGGATTGATCTCCAGCACACTGGCAATCTGTTCCAACCGGCCGAGCGTCAGATCTGTGGCTTCGTTCTCCAGCCTGCTATAGGCCGCCTGGCTGATGCCTATACGGTCGGCCACATATTCCTGGCTAAATCCGCGCACTTCCCGCAGTACCCTGATCTTGTTCCCGATGGCTTTCATACCGCACAAAAGTATGTGAAAAATGATTGCCGTTGAACGGGATGCCGAGTGTCTGCTTGCTGTGCAAGCTATCCGGGTTTTTACGAGGGGCTGCAGAAGACCCTTGAGTACTCCCCGGGATGACTGCCGCAGGGGCTCGTTTCTCATAAGGATTTCCCTGGCCGCGCGTGCACACCCTGGCTGCTATTAATAAGCTCCCTGCCTTGCACGATGCTGCGCCGGAGATGCCAAGACAAGTCGGTATGACGGGGAGACGGCGTTACCGGGCTTTGATCACCATGATGACAATATCATCCGTCTGCCGGTTGAAGAAGCCCTTCCATTCATCAAGGGCGGTATTGAGTGCGGTTACCTGGTCTGTGGCCTCCAGTGGTGCCACCTGCTGCAACAGCTCGCGGAAGGCCTTTCTGCCAAACTTGCGGGCCGGGGCGGCGGGGCCCCCGAACTGGTCTATAAATCCGTCGGAGAACAGGTAGAGCGTGTCTCCGCTGTTCAGCTCCAGTTGCTGGTTCTTGAAGATGACATCCGGGTGCAGCGTGCCGCCTATGGGCCGCCGGTCTGCGGGAATCTCCGTGACATCCCCCGTGGCGGACACTATGTGTGCATACCGCATGGCGGCGGCGTAGTTTACAGTGTTGGTGCCTTCATTAATGGTGACCAGGCTCATCTCTATACTGTCCTGTATGGTGTCCTGGTCCGTAGAGTGCTGATCCAGTGTGTACCGCATTTCCTGGTCCAGTTCGTCCAGGATGCTGGCGGGGTCTGTCATCCCGCGCTCGTCCACCAGTTTGTGCAGCGTAGTGATGCCAATGATGCTCAGGAACGCCCCGGGCACGCCGTGGCCGGTACTGTCTCCCACCGCTACTACGGTCTTGTTCTTCCATTTGCCCACCCAGTAGAAGTCTCCGCTCACCTGGTCCAGCGGGCGGAAGAGGACTCCCACATCCAGTCCGGCGGGGGTTAGCTCCCGCAGTTGTTCCGGCCGGGGCATAATGGCCCGCTGGATGCGGCGGCTGTAAATAATGCTGTCCTGCAGCTCATCGTTCTTGTCTTTGAGCTGGTGTTCTATCATTTCCTTGGCGGCCTCCAGGTCGGCATAGAGCTTTTCCTGCTGTGCGCGGGCTTCGAGCAAGTGCTGTTCCTGTTCTTTCTGCCGGGTGATGTCAAAGCGCACAGAGATGTATTTGACCGGGTAGCCTTTGGGCCCCAGCACAGGGGTGACAGTGGCCACCACCCAGTAGATAGAGCCATCTTTGGCCTTGTTGGCCACTTCGCCCTGGAAGAACCTGCCTTCTGATATGGTCTTCCACATGTCCACGAATACTTGGTCCGGCTGCAGGCCGCTTTTGAGGATGCGGTGGTTCTGGCCCATCAGTTCCTCTCTGCTGTACCTGGCAATGTGGCAGAAGGTATCGTTGGCAAAAGTGATATTGCCCGCCAGGTTGGTTTCGCTGACGATGGCGGCATTGTTCAGGGCATTGACCTGGCCCATCAGTTCCACCTGGGTGGTGCCCAGCTCTTCATTGGTGGCGCTCAGTTCTTCCAGTGTCTGGCGCAACTCTTCCTCGTGGCTGTGCAGCTCCTCCACATGCTGGTGCAGCTCTTCTTCCAGGGCTTTCTGCCGGGTGATGTCAAAGCGCACGGCAATGTATTTCACCGGTTTGCCGGTGAGCTCGTCCAGTATGGGCGTGAGGGTGGCCGCCACCCAGTAGTAAGAGCCGTCCTTGGCTTTGTTCTTGATCTCGCCCTGCCAGAGGTTTCCTGTGGATATGGTGTGCCATAGCCGGGTAAACAATTCATCGGGCTGGTGCCCGCTCTTGAGGATGCGGTGGTTCTGGCCGATGAGTTCCTCCCAGCGGTAGCGGCTGATCTCTACGAACTTGTCATTGGCAAAGGTGATATTGCCCTGCAGGTCCGTCTCGCTCACCAGGGCGCTGTTGTGCAAGGCGCTCATCTGCGCCATCAGTTCAAATTTGACGGCTTCTGCATTCTCTCTTTCGGCAAGTGCAACGGTGTCTTCGCCAGATTTTTTGAACCAGGAAGTGAATTTTTTGAGATCCATGTAGTTTCTGCTCTTGGGGATGATGACAAGTGTTGCCTTACTTCCTGTATCAACATAGATAGCTTCTTAGTACATATAGTATATTGAATGAGTGATGGGGCAAATATGGAAGAGTCGTCGTCGCCGGAATATGATTTAAATCACCTTTGCCGCTTTTAATGCGGTACAGGTATGCCGATTTATACCTCTGTGATTTGAACGGTGCCGAACTGGTTTCGGCATTCCCCGGCACATGGCACCGTGCGCACCGCACACCCCTGCGGGAAAGAACGGCCTAAGCGAAAAGGGCGAAATCGCGGGAGCGGCCGGAGGCGAACCGCCCAAAACACTGTTTGAGCCCCTGCTAAGGGGGCGAGTTTGTTTTGGGCCGCCGCAAGGTCGTACACGCCGCCCTTTTCAGTTCAGCCTTGATTTTTTGCGTACTTTTTTATCAAGAAAAAAGTACAAATACAGCATCGGGCCGTATCCTGTATGCGCCAGCAGAGGTAGGAGATCCTTCGCTGCGCTCAGGATGACACTGCGTGAGAACAGGACAAGTATTTTTACAGCAGAACCACCCCCTACCCCTCCTTAGAAAGGAGGGGGGAGCCCCCTCCGAAAGGGCTGTATACTTGCCGCAAGTTTGGCCGGCCGCGGGGAATTTATGGGTGCTACAGGTCGTTAAATGACCTGTAGCGGTGCGCTTATGGAGTGGGGTATAACCTAAACAGTAGTTGCGCCGTATAAATCTTTAACAAAAATGGCCGTACAAGGAGATATTATAAACCGGGTTACCGGCAGTGGACTGGTAACGCTAAATCTGGAAGACTATGCCCCTTCTGCCCTGGTAGAAGCGCTGGATATAGCGCCTGTGCTGTTCCAGGGACTTATTCTGCGGGAGAAAGACTTTCGCGAATGGGTGAAGACCCACAACTGGCAGGCATACGCCGGCAAACAGGTGGCCCTGCATTGCAGCGCAGACGCCATTATCCCTGCCTGGGCGTGGATGCTTGCAGGCTGCGAGCTGGCCGCTGTGGGCGCTGAGGTCGCGCTCTGCACACCTGCCGAACTGACCAACCGTTTGTGGACGCAGGCTATCCGGCAAAATCTCCCGGCGCAATCCTATGCCGGGCAGCGCATAGTGCTCAAGGGCTGCGGCACGGTGCCCCCGGAGGCCTACCTGGCTGCAGCGCATCTCCTGCGCCCGGTGGTCCTCAGTCTTATGTTTGGCGAGCCCTGCAGCACGGTGCCCATTTACAAGCGGGCTAAAGCAGAGGTTATACCTCATTCATAATTATCACTATCTTTATCCGATAATAATCCTTCCTGAAAACACTCCAATCCCCATTTCCCATGTCACTATTTAAATGGATCAAAGGTCAGCTCATTGAGGTTATCGAGTGGGTTGACGATTCCCGGGACACCCTGGTATGGAAGTTCCCCGACGAGGACAAAGCCATCAAGAACGGTGCGCAGATGACCGTGCGCGACGGCCAGGCTGCTCTGTTTGTGAATGAAGGCCAGGCGGGTGATGTCTTCCTGGCGGGCCGCCATGAACTGGTTACCCGCAACATCCCCATACTTACCTCGCTCAAAAGCTGGAAATACGGCTTCGACTCGCCCTTCAAGGCAGATGTGTACTTCTTCAGCATGGGCCTGTTCAAGGGCATGAAATGGGGCACTTCGCAGCCTATCATGATCAATGACCCGGCTTTCCGTTTTCCTATACAGATGCGCGCCTTCGGCACCTTTGATTTCCGCATCACAGATCCCGGCAAGTTCTTTACCGAGATCGTGCGCACCAACCCGCATGTGACCACGGATGAGATCCTGGAAGACTTCCGCAGCAGCGTGGTGACCCGTTTCAGCAGCGTGCTCAAAAAGAGCGGCAAAAGCCTGGGCGAGATCAACGCCAATGCGCAGGACATTGGTATGGACCTGCTGGAGCCGCTGAAGACAGAGTTTGCCGAGAGCGGCCTGGAGATCGTGCGCTTCAATGTAGAGAACGTTTCTCTCCCCCCCGAAGTGCAGCAGCGTCTTAATGAGATGGACTTCAAAAAAATGGAGGCCATGGACCAGAACGAGATCGAGATGCAAAACCTCGTGGGCAAAGCCAACATCAGCCAGAACATCGGCGATATGCAGAAGTTCATGCAGTTCCAGATGGGTAGCGGCATGAACCCCGCCCAGAACAATCCCGGCCAGCCCGGCGCCACCGGCCCGGCCGGAGATATGATGCAGATGATGATGGGTATGAATATGGCCCAGCAGATGATGCAGAACCAGAACAACCCCCAGGCTCAGCAACCCCCAGCCCAGCAACCGGCTGCCGGAGGAGAGCAGATGTCCCAGGAGCAGATCATGGCCACCCTCAAACAGCTGGGCGACCTCAAAGCTGCCGGCATCCTCTCCGACGAGGAGTTTGAGGCCAAGAAGAAAGACCTGCTCAGCCGCCTGTAGCCGGCTATTTCTTCATGAGAAAACCGAAAGGCACCCCAGAGTGGGGTGCCTTTTTTTATGCGGGCGTGCGGCCTCATAAAATGGTAACAGGATATGACGTCAGTCCTGCAGATTTTTTCACGACCTTTGCGCCCTGGACTTTTACAGCCCTGTATTCTTTGTATGAGCGCTATCCGCAACATTGCCATCATTGCCCACGTAGACCACGGCAAAACCACTCTTGTAGACAAACTATTGCACGCCGGCAACCTCTTTCGGGATAACCAGGAGGTAGGCGAGCTGATCATGGACTCCGGGGACCTGGAACGTGAGCGGGGTATTACCATCACCGCCAAGAACGTGGCCATCGAATACAAGGGCGTTAAGATCAATATCCTGGACACTCCCGGCCACGCCGATTTTGGCGGCGAGGTGGAACGCGTACTGCGCATGGCGGATGGCTGCCTGTTGCTGGTAGATGCGTTTGAAGGACCTATGCCCCAGACACGGTTTGTCACCCAGAAAGCCATTGAGCTGGGACTCAACCCCATCGTGGTCATCAACAAGGTAGATAAGCCCAACTGCCGTCCCGACGAGGCCGTGGATGCCGTATTTGACCTGCTTGTGGGTCTGGATGCCAGTGAGACACAGCTGGATTTCCCCGTCCTCTATGGCTCCGGCAGGAACGGCTGGTTTGGCTCGGACTGGAAGACCAATACCGGCACCATCGAACCCCTGCTGGAGATGATCCTGGAAAAAGTGCCCCAAGCGCCCCTGCGCGAAGGCCCCCTGCAATTGCAGGTCACTTCGCTGGATTATTCTTCCTACGTGGGCCGCATAGCCATTGGCCGCATCTTCAGGGGAGAAGCCAAGGAAAGCCAGAATGTGGTGCTCCTCAAGCGTGACGGCACCCAGGTCAAGGGTAAGATCAAAGAAGTGCAGACCTTCACAGGGCTGGGCCGCAGAAAAGTGGAGAGCGCCCATTCCGGGGATATTGTGGCCCTGGTGGGTCTTGAAGGATTCGATATTGGCGATACCGTAGCAGATGCTTCTACGCCGGAAGCCCTGCCGCTGATCACGGTGGAGGAGCCCACCATGTCCATGCGCTTCACGGTGAATAACAGCCCTTTCTTTGGCAAGGAAGGCAAGCTGGTCACCAGCCGCCACCTGCGCGACCGCCTGTTCAAGGAGACGGAGAAGAACCTGGCCCTGCGGGTGGAAGAGACCGAGAGCGCGGATAGTTTCCTGGTATTCGGCCGCGGGGTGCTTCACCTGGCCGTGCTGATCGAGACCATGCGGCGCGAAGGGTATGAGCTCCAGGTGGGCCAGCCCCAGGTGCTGTACAAAGAGATTAACGGTGTGCGCCATGAGCCTATCGAAAGCCTGGTAGTGGACGTGCCCGAGGACGTGGCCGGTAAGGTGATCGAACTGGCTACCCAGCGCAAAGGCGAGCTGGTGGTAATGCAGCCCAAAGGCGATCTGCAGCACCTGGAGTTCAACATTCCCAGCCGGGGCATCATTGGCCTGCGTAGCGATGTGCTTACCGCTACTGCAGGTGAGGCTGTGATGGCCCACCGCTTCCTGGAGTATCAGCCTTATAAAGGCCCCATTCCCGGTCGCCCCGGCGGGGTGATGGTGAGCCAGGGCACGGGTAATGCCGTGGCCTATTCCATGTTCAAACTGCAGGACCGCGGCAAGTTTATCATAGAAGCCGGCAGCGATATTTATGGCGGACAGGTAGTGGGCGTTACCGCTCGTTCCGAAGAGCTGGTCATCAACCTGCAGAAGGCCAAGCAGCTGACTAACATCCGCGCTTCCGGATCGGATGACGCCATTATCCTGGAGCCCCCCCTGCGCCTCAGCCTGGAGCAGAGCCTGGAGTTCATCGAAGGAGACGAGTTCGTGGAGGTTACGCCCCAGAGCATCCGCATCCGCAAGATCTACCTGGACGAGAACGACCGTAAGCGGCATGCGAAGAAAATGAGTGTGTAGTACCCCAGCACCCGGATATTTACTTCAGGTATTGGTTTGCAGGCACAGTTTTTGGCTTTTCTCGCTTTAGGGTCATTCGTTTTACATAAATGGACTTTAGTAAATGTCCGGAGTCCATGGGCTTACTAAAAATTAGGCCCCTTTACTTTAGTAAGATTGCCCGGGCCACTTTTTACTAAAGGTTGCATTAGTAAAATGGGGCAGGTCTGTGGTTTACTAAAATTTAGGCTGCCAGATTTTAGTAACGCCAGGATCTTTCTGTTTAATCCTCCAGGTACACCCAGCCGTCCTGCACCCGGCCGGGGATGTCCGTGGTTAACCAATCGGACTTGCTGCGGGCAGGCTGGGTCCACGCGCCGGGAGAGACTACCGGGCCCCGCACCTGCAATAGCGGGTCCTTACCACTGCGCACCTCAATGCTGCTGATAGGCAGCCCTGCTGCACGGGGGTGGTGCGCCACATCCTTGTTTACGGCCACAATCCCAGTGGAGGCATGTACCCCGAAGCCGGTAACCAGCGGCAGGCGCAGCGCGTGGCAGAAATACTCCAGTTCTTCCGTGAGGCCCTGGCGGTCGCATACCAGCAGCCGCAGGTTGCGGAAATATTTGCGGCGCACCGCATTGAGAATATAGATGCGGGCCAGCCAGTAGCGAAAGGCCAGTCCGAAAGGCACCGGTACCCCGCTATGCTTGAGCTTTTGCACCTTGTGGGCTACCCGGAACGAGGCTTTGTAGTAACGCCGTTTGAACAGCTTGCCTTTGCGATAGCGTTTGAAGGCCTCCTTCCGCACGAGATAGAGTACCTCGGGCACCAGCACAATGACCTTGGGTTTACCTTTCTGCAACTCGCGGAAATAGCTTGAAGGACCCTTGCTGTAATGAATAGGCATGCCTTTGACAAGGGGGAGGTAGTAGGCGGCCAGGCGCTGCAGCAAGTAGGCATTGCTAAGCAGGCTTAATACGGCATCGGTGCTGCTGAGTTCGGGAAAGCGTTCATCCAGCGCTATCAGAGCGGCCATAAAGTTCCCGTGTGTCAGGGTAGTCCCTTCTTCTGGCAAGGTTCCGCGGCTGCGGGTGTCATAGACAATACTGGCCAGGTCAGCAGCCTTGCGCTCTGCCTTGCGCTGGCGCACGGCCTCCTGGTTCTCCCGCCACCATACCTTGCCATACTCCATGGCATAGGAGATCAGGGTAACCCGGTCGCTTTCCGTCAGCAGGTCCGGATTGCTGCTGCCGCACAGTACCATGTAATCATCGGCTAGGCTGTCCAGCCAGGGTTTGTATGTGAGGTAATCATGGTAACTGGGCACCAGGATGGCTTTGGGTTTTACCTGGCTTACGATGTGGGCCAGCTGCGCCTTGGTCGCCCGGTGTTCCACGGTTACATTGACACACCCGGCCAGTTGAATGGCCAGGTCGCAGATCAGGTAGTCTGCCCCGTTGAGGTCGAATAACAGCACGCGGTCGCCCGCCGCCAGGCCGCGGCTCATAAAGAAAGACGCCAGGCAATGGGCAAAGGCATTGATCTCCTTACGTGTGACCACAGGGGTTTCTGTGGTAGGTCCGTCGAAGAGGAAAGGTGCATCCAGGTTATACTGCTTGCAGATCCTGTCCCATAGCTCCACCAGGGTAGCTGGGGAGGGGCTGGCAAGCGGGGGCGCAGTAGTTGCCTGGGACATGTAAGGAGGTAAAATAGATAGCGGGTATAAAACTACTAATTTTGACCCCTAACGTTTGGTATGCAGCCCTCTCCAGAACCCGCTTTTTTTCCCACACTACCTCCGTCCCCGCGCCACCGTTTGGGGTTGCATATACTGTTGTTCCTGCTCACCGCTGTGACCACTACCCTGGCAGGCGCCGAACTGGCTACCGGCGGGTACTGGACGTGGGATGCTCATGAACCTGCCGCTCTCGGTTGGGAGCACCTGCCGGCTGGCCTCCCCTATATGGGCGCATTCCTCTGGTTCATTACCTTCCATGAGTTCGGGCATTGGTTGATGGCCCGCTGGCATGGAGTGCGCACCTCGTTGCCTTACTATATCCCGCTGTTTATCCCGGGCGGACTGGCCCTGAACATAGGCAGCCTGGGCGCTGTCATCCGCATCCGGCAGATGCCCCGCACCACCATCCAGTTCTTTGACATAGGCATTGCCGGCCCCCTGGCCGGGTTATTACCGGCCTTGTTGCTGCTCATCATAGGGTTTCTCACCTTGCCCGACCAACCCGCCCATTTGCTGCCGCATACCCAGCAAACGCCTGTGACCGAAGGCGAAGCAGTGCTGGCGCCCCGCCTGGGCAAGAACCTGTTGTTTGTGGCACTGGAGTACCTGCTGGCAGATCCTGTACGTATGCCCGATGCCTATAATATCTTCCATTATCCCCTGCTCTTTATGGGCTATCTTTCATTGTTCTTCACCGCGCTCAACCTGCTGCCCATAGGACAGCTGGATGGCGGCCATGTAACCTATGGCCTACTGGGCGCCCGCCGGGCAGGGGTGGTTTCCCGGGTCACCATTCTGCTGCTGCTGACCTACGGCGGCCTGGGCGTGCTCGACTTTGCCGGCGGAGAGGTGAGCATTACAGGACTGCTCTACCTGGTGTTCGTGCTCTTCAGTTGCTGGAAGCTGATGGGCAGCCGTCGCCACTTGCTCTCCCTGGGCTTGGGCGTGCTGGTCATCCTGGCCCAGCAGGTATTACAGGGGATACCCGGTATTCCGCAGGAGAATTACATCTGGCTGGTATATGCCTTTATGGCGCTTACGTTTATTCGCCCGGATCATCCCCGGGCTATGTGGGAATACCCGCTCAATCCTGCCCGGCGGCGGTTGGGCTGGGCCACCTTACTTATTTTTGTGCTCTGCTTTTCGCCTAATCCCATTTCCATAGACGTGTTACCTCCCGGTTCGGAGCTCTATTTCACCCACCTGTTCCCCTGATGGCTGCTACTCCTCCTGCCGACTTTGCCGCGTTTCTGTCTCAAAAAAAGATAGATGGCCAGGCGTTTGCCGCCCGTGCTTCCCAGGAGTATAGCCGGGCAGCGCGCGAGTATGCAGTGCTGGGCCCTGTTGCTTTTGACCAGCGCAAGAAGTTCTACCTCAATGACTGGCGGCTGCGCTTTCCGGCGCCTGCCTTATCCTAAAGCTTGGCGGGATAAGAAACCCCTTTGACCTTCTGGTACCAGAAGTATTCTGCTGGCAGCACGCCAGTATTCTGGGCGCTGCCGCGGAAGTTGCCCCAGTATACCTGGCCCTTGGAACGGGTGGCGTAGCAGGTGAGGTTACCGTTCAGGTCCGCTACCAGCAGTTCCAGGAACCCGTCGCCATCCACATCTGCCGCCGTGATAGATGCTTCTGCACCGGCGGGGAGGCCCACCTGGTGGAGCAGCTTGCCTGCCATATCCAGGACCAGCAGATACCCGTCTTCTGTGGGATAGACGGCCTGGTACTGGTTGTTTCCCAGTATATCTGCTATGCAGGCTGTGGCCGTGGTGCGGCCTGCCCGGCAGCCCAGGGTTTCTTCCGTGTGGGTATATTCCAGGCGCCTGACCCCTCCGTTTTCTTCTACAAAGCTGGTCAGATCATAGGGTACAAAAGATACCCCGTCTTCCAGGTTGCCCCACCAGCTGTGGCCGGCAAACAGTCCTTTCTGCGAAGGGATAATGATGGGAGAACTGAAGGTGCCGATAGGCGCACTGATATAGCCCAGGTGTTCCCCGGTTTTGGCATCCAGCCAGTGACAGGCGCCGTAACACTCGGAGAAAAAGAGCATCCAGCGGTTATCCCGCTGGAACAGCAACGGGCTGGCGTGCTGTTTGCTGTAGGTTTCATAGTTCCATAGTTCCTTGCCTGTGGCGCCGTCTATGGCCCAGAAGTAATTCCCATACCAGTTGGAATTATTAGCCTCGTTCTGTCCTCCTATAAACACGTCCGGTATACCGTCTCCCGTGGCATCTGCAACGGCGGGGCTACCCATGAAGCCGCGGTGTTCTCCTGTGAGCAGCCGTTTCCAGATCTCCTTGCCGGTGCGCCCGTCCAGGGCAATGAGGCCGTGGTTCTCTACGGCAAAGAGGACATCCGGGAAGCCGTCCCGGGTAAGGTCTGCCAGTGCAGGGCAGCCTTCCACATCATAAGGCGTAGTATAGCTCCAAACCAGCTTGCCTGCCACGGTATAGCATACCATGCGGGCATTGTCTGTGCCAAAGAACAGGAACTCCTTGTACTTGGCCACGCCGTTCACGTCAGTATCTCCTTCTTTACTGGGAGTGATCACTTGTTCTGTCTGACCGGTGCGGGCATTGAGGATGTGTAGGCCATCCAGGGGGTCGGGTGCGGCATCCCGCGTCTGACCGTTGCTGCCCACAAAGATCTTCCCGTCTTCCACCAGTATATTGCTGCGGTAGTGCGTGAGGCCGATCTTGGTTTGCCATTTGGGCGTGAACAGGCTTTGTACAGCGGGTATCGGGCTGTGCTTCAGCTCCGGGTAAGAGAGGTTGCCCGCTTCGGCGCCTTTGCGGTAACGCAGTGTCTGTCCGTCCGTGGCCAGCAGCATTTCATAGTCCTCAGGCAGGATAAGGCTGAGATCCTCCGCTTTGTAGAGCCCCCATTTATCCTTGCGCTCCGCTCTGAGCGTGCCCTGCGGCGCGTTATAATCCGTAATGTAGGTATACTCCAGGGGAAGCACAAAAATGCCTGTTTGTGCATTGACCACGCCTTGCAGGTTTTGGTCATAGTCATGTACCATAAACAGGTGTGGGGCACTCATTTTGTAGATATGGCTGTATTGAGGCGGTACCGTTTCCTGCTGTGTGCCGGCGCTCCGGATGCCGTATTTCCCGTTCTGCTGCACAATGTAAAAATCACCCGCAGCCTTCAGCTGGTCATACCTGCATGGGATGATCTCTCCTTTGCCTATTTCATACAGGCCGGTTTTGCCGTCATAGGCCACAAAGGAATAATTATTCTTCGGGGGTTGGATGAGGTGGTATTTCCCCGGGATAAGCTCCTCCAGGGTGGCGTAGCTGCGCAGTTCCTGCAGGCCGTTTAGGCGGGAGCACCGCAGGTAATGGGTGCCCACTACTTCCAGGTTGCTGTAGGTTTCCTTGTCGTTCGGTATCGGCAGCACCGGGGTGAAGGTCTCGAAATCCAGCAGGGCCGCGGTGTTTCCCTTACGGACCATCCAGTAGATCTTTGGGGCATCTTCTGCCAGGGTAAAGTCATCTGCCACTTCCTCCCAGTCGTTCGGTTCACGGGCGTAAGCGGTGCTGTTCAGCAGGTCATATTGCGGGGGCAGCAATATCTTGCCGGCCGTGTTGATAAGCCCATACTTCTGGGTCTTCAGGTCATTTACTATGAATATGCCCGGGTTATCATTCAGGTATATATCCTGCTTGATGTAGGCATAGGGTCCGGCTATTTGTTTGAGCTGGGGGGTGAGCAGGTAAAAACGGCCGGAATAATCCTCTGCTATCAGGAGGCTGTTCTCGTCATTTGCCGTGCTCAGTTCATTGTAAACAAACCCCAGGTTCTTCCCTTTTTTGGTAAACAGCCATACCCCTGTGTCAGGCTTGTCCGGATTGCTCTCCGGGGTTTTATCTTCTTTTCCGGTGGTTTCTTCCGCCTCATCTTCCTCTGTGAAGTCAAACCCGAAGTCATCTTCCACTTCTGTCTCAGACTCTTGACGGGCTTCATCCGGTGGGAATTTGAAGAGGGCAAAATGCTGGGGAAGCTCCAGTACCTTGTCAAAATCCGGGGGGACTACCCACTTGCCCCTGGCATCCTGAATACCATAGGTAGTCCGGGAGCCATCCGCATGAGTGCCTTCTGCGATGCGGTATTTTTGTGCCCGTAGCGGGAACAGTATACACAGGCCGAGAAAAAGTACCAGGCAGGTTTTCATAGTAGTATCATTATCTGTGTCAAAAATACCGAAATCCCTTGCCTGATAGCATAGGGAGTATGAGCTATTTTTGCAGGTATTATGGGTTATCTCTACCACATCACCACCGAGGCCCTCTGGGAAGAAGCCCTCAATACAGGCACTTACCGAAACCCGGCGCAGGCGCAGGAGGGATTCCTCCACCTGAGTACCCGGGCGCAACTGGCGGCCTCCCTGGAGATGCACTTTGCTGCGCATACCGATGTCGTCATCCTGCGCCTGGTAGAGCGCCAGCTGGGCCAGTGGCTCAAGTGGGAGCCCGTGCCCGGCCGCCCGGAACCTATGCCGCATCTTTACCACCTGCTGAACCTGGAATGGGTGGACGATGTGGAACTCCTCAGCCGCCAGCCCGACGGCAACTGGGACTGGGAAGATTTTATGTGGTGATTCCCAGATAACCGGCCCGGTTTTCTTTTTTACCACAAAAATCCGGGATGGTTTGGCAGATACCTGGGAATTGCATCGGCTTCTGTGCAATTTTGCAGCCCTGTTTGCTTAACTCATGAAAGTATTCAAATTCGGAGGCGCTTCTGTGAAAGATGCCGAAGGCATTCGCAATGTGGCTTCCATCATCCGACAATATGCCCACAGCCCTCTGCTGGTGGTAGTGTCTGCCATGGACAAGACCACCAATGCCCTGGAAGAACTGGCCAACCTGGCCACCTGCAGCCAGAAGGCAGAGGCTCTCGCCCAGCTGGAGCGCATCCGCCGCTTTCACTACGGTATCGTGGAGCAGTTGTTTGCGGACCAGGCCGGGGAAGTGCAGGTGAGCCTCAGCGTATACCTTACCGAGCTGGAGCAGATCGTGCAGGGAATCCTGCTGCTGCGCGATTTTCCCGACCGCGTGTATGACCGCATTATGGCCTATGGCGAGCTGCTCAGCAGTGTTACCCTGCAGCGCTATCTCCAGTACCTGGGCATTGCCACTCAGTGGATAGACAGCCGCAACACCATAGCCACAGATGCCCAGTACAAGAGCGCCAATGTGCTGTGGGCCCAGACGCAGGAGAACATCCGCCAGCAGGTGGCCCCCTGGGTGCGCCATGCCGTGGTGGTGACGCAGGGCTTTATCGGCCGCACGGCAGAAGGCCATACCACTACCCTGGGCCGGGAGGGCTCGGACTTTACCGCTTCCATCTATGCCCATTGCCTGGATGCCGAGGCCGTATCTATCTGGAAGGACGTGCCCGGCGTGATGAATGCCGACCCCAAGAAGTTCCCCGATGCCGTTATCCTCAGCAGGCTCAGCTATGAACAGGCCGTGGAGATGACCTTTTACGGGGCCTCGGTCATTCACCCCAAGACCATCAAACCCCTGCGCAACAAGCAAATCCCCCTGCATGTCAAATGCTTCCTGGATGCGCAGGCGCCCGGTACCACCATCTCGGCTTTTGCCGAGCACGAGGTGGACCGCCTGCCCACCACTCTCGTCAAGAAACAGCAGGCCCTCATCCATATCCGCCCGCAGGACTTTTCCTTTATGGACGAAAAGATGATGCGCAGGGTCTTCAATATCACCAGCAGCCTGGCATTGCAGATCAACCTTATCCAGAGCACGGCCATCAGCCTCACCCTCTGCGTAGACCACAAGGACGGCCCGCTCAAGGAGGCTGTGAGCAAGCTGGAGGAGAACTTCAGCGTGCAGGCCACGCCCGGCCTGGCCCTCAAGACCATCCTCAACTGCGACATTACCAAGCTGCACGCCCCCACAGACGCCATACTGGTACAGCGCGACGGCGGTAATATCTTTATGGTGATCGCGGCTTAATTTTCCTGAAAAAGCAATTAAACTGGTTTATTGTTTATTTTTCAGAAATTTAAATTCGCTAAACATGAAAAAACCTTTATTCCTCATCATTTTTTGTTTGCTGGCAGGGGTAGTACATGCGCAATGCTTTCGCCTCATAGCCGGCAAAACGGATCAGACCGGCAATGACGATGGCACGGGCAGCGCTGCTACCCTGGATATTGAACGGGGCATGGCCTTCGATTCGCAGGGTAATCTGTATTTCAGGAATGCTGGAGCTGCCATCCGCAAGGTAACTCCTGAAGGGGTGGTGACTACGCTGGCGGGGGACTCGGATGGGAGTGGCAATGTAGATGGAGTGGGCGGTGATGCCCGTTTTGGCTGGATATCAGATGTGCTGATGGGCGGTAATGACACGCTCTATGTCACGGATGAAGGCAACCATACCATCCGCAAGGTAGCGCTTGACGGCACGGTAATTACCTGGCTGGGCTCCGGAACCGACGGAGATGCGGATGGTACGGGCACGGCTGCCAGTTTTAATACACCTACAGGCATCACCCGGGACCCCGAAGGCAATTTCTATATCTGTGATTATTTTAACCACAGGATACGCAAAGTAACTCCCGCAGGGGTGGTGACCACCCTGGCCGGTAGTACCGAGGGCTACCAGGATGGGGTGGGCGGCGATGCCCGGTTCAGCGAGGTTTTCTTTATTGTATATAATCCCGTGGATGGGTTTCTGTATACCACAGAGTGCGGCAACCCGGTGATCCGCAAGATCAACCGCAATACCGGCGAGGTAGTCACCTTTGCCGGCAATGCCGGGGAAAGCGGTGATACAGACGGTGGGCCCGGTGTCGCTCGTATAGGTGGATGCCCCTATAACATAGCGGCGGACCAGTGGGGCAACCTGTACGTGTCAGATAATGATAACAATGCTGTGCGCAAGATAGACCTGGCGGGTAATGTGTCCACGGTGTTCAAAGGTACGGGGTCCGACGTCTTTGGCGGAAACCCGGATATGGAAACTCCCTGGGGCATAGCTGTGGATACCACACAAGATTCCCTGCGCCTGATCATCAATGTCAATATGCGTTATATAGCCGAATACCGCCAGGCGGCTACCGGGGAGTGGAGCACGTGAGCCTCCTGGCCGCAGACCTCCCGTATAGCTGGCGGGACGAGAGTATTACCACTTTTGGCACCCACCACAAGACCGCTACCGCCGCCGACGGCTGCGACAGTGTGCATACCCTGGTGCTCACCCAGGAGATCCCTGTGGCACAGCAACCTGCACTGGCACGACTGGGTGCCCGGTTATATCCCAACCCCGCAGGGCAGGCCGTCCGACTGCAAGTGGCTACTACCGCGCCGCATACGCTTGTACTGCGCGATACACAGGGCCGCACCGTCCTGGTTACCCGGCTCAGCGGCAGCCTGCACTATGACCTGGGTACTGCAAGCCTGGTTCCTGGTCTCTATACCGTGGAATTGCGCAATGCAGAGGGCTTTGCTTACTCCCGGCTGGTGCGCCAGTAGGTGCGGCAGCTGAAACCGGGGCTCCCAGTGAAAGGCCTCTGCGCCCGGCGGCTGGAGGATACACAGCAGTGCCATCAGCACACTGAACAGGCCAAAGAGCCAGGTTTTTCTTGTGTGTGCAGAAAGGCTGCCATATCGCATACCACAATACTACGGTATGCCTCCTATAGCTGCAAATCGGTCGCACCGCAACGGTCGTATAGGTTACCGTTGCGGTCGGGATCCGGATATATGGATCTTAAAGGTCAGGCCCCTACACCGCACTCACTACCACTGAGCTGCTCTGCCCAACGGCGGGTTTCTCCCCGGCAGGGATCTCCAGGGTCAGTGCGTTGCGCACAGGCTTGGTCTGCAGGGCCAGGGCCAGCACCTCGTCCATGCGCTCCACGTAGTGAAGGGTAAGGCCCTTGAGGTGGTCCGGCTTGATCTCCAGCACGTCCTTGCGGTTTTCCTTGCACAGGATCACATCCTGTATGCCGGCACGGGCGGCCGCCAGCAGTTTCTCTGGGATACCCCCCACCGGCAATACCTTGCCGCGCAGGGTGATTTCCCCCGTCATCGCCAGCTTGTCCTGCATAGGCCGCTGGGTGAGCGCAGAGGCGATCGCTGTCAGCAGTGCGATCCCTGCGCTGGGGCCGTCCTTGGGCACCGCCCCGGCGGGGATATGGATATGCAGGTCCCAGTAGCGGAAAGCATCCGGGTGTATCTTGTAGGTATCGGCATGCGCACGCAGGTAGATATAGGCCAGGTGAGCGCTTTCCTTCATCACCTCTCCCAGTTGCCCGCTCAGGCTAAGCTTGCCGGTGCCGCGGCTGAGCGCCGATTCAATATAGAGGATCTCTCCGCCCACGGGTGTCCAGGCCAGTCCTATGGACACACCGGGTACCTCCACCTTCTGCCACTGGTCATGTTCAAAGCGGGGAGGACCCAGCAGGATCTCCACCCGTTCAGGCGTGAGTTTCCCCGGCTCCAGGCTGGCTTCTACCACCTTGCGGGCTACCTTGCGGGCCAGTGCGTTCACCTTCTGGTTCAGCTGCCGCACCCCGCTCTCGCGGGTGTAACCCTCTGCCAGGAACTGGGTGGTCCTGGGGTCCAGCGCAAATTGTTCCTCGGTGAGGCCGTGGTCTTTGCGCGAAGCCGGGATCAGGTGCTGCTTGGCTATCTGCACCTTCTCGGGCAGCGTATAGCCATTGATCTCGATGATCTCCATGCGGTCGCGCAGGGCGGGGTGCAGGGTATCCAGGCTGTTGGCCGTGGCGATGAACAGCACCTGGCTGAGGTCGTAGTCCAGCTCCAGGTAGTGGTCATTAAAGGTATTGTTTTGTTCGGGGTCCAATACCTCCAGCAAGGCATTGGCCGGGTCTCCGCGGAAATCGTGGCCCATCTTGTCCACCTCATCCAGGATAAATACCGGGTTGTTGCTGCCCGCTTTTTTCAGGCCCTGCAGGATGCGGCCCGGCAATGCGCCGATATAAGTGCGCCGGTGGCCCCGGATCTCCGCCTCATCGCGCACGCCGCCCAGGCTCATGCGCACGAACTTGCGGCCCAATGCTTCGGCAATGCTTTTGCCCAGGCTCGTTTTGCCCACACCCGGCGGGCCGTAGAGGCACAGGATACCCGCCTTGCGGTCGGGCTTCAGTTGCAACACCGCCAGGTGCTCCAGTATGCGGTCTTTTACCTTCTCCAGTCCATAGTGGTGCGCGTTGAGCACCTTCTGCGCTTTCTTCTGGGAGAACGTGTCTTTGGTGGTCTCGTTCCAGGGCAGGTCCAGCAGCCAGTCTATGTAGTTGATGGCCACGGAATAATCCGGACTGCCGGGCTGGCTGCGGTTGAGGCGCGCCATTTCCTTGTCAAAAGCCTCTCGCGCATGTTTGGGCCATTTCTTGGCATCTGCCCGCTGGCGAAAGCTGTCCAGCTCCTGCTCGGCGCTGTATTCGCCTAGCTCATCCTGGATGGCCTTGAGCTGCTGGCGCAGGATATAATCGCGCTGCTGCTTGTCCATATCGCCGCGCACCTTGCTCTGGATCTCCTCCGTCAGCTCCAGCACCTGCACTTCATTGGTCAGGTTCTCCAGCACATACTGTGCCTTTTCTTCCAGGCGGGGTATGGCCAGTATCTTCTGTTTATCCGGAATGGGTAGGTTAAGGTGGCTGGCTGTGAAATGCACCAGGAATGCCAGGCTGTTGATGTTCTGGATAGTACCCACCGCCTCCGAGGGTACATTGGGCGAAAGCTCTATGGCACGGGTGGCTTCCCGTTTGAGGCTGATGATCAGCGCGCGGCTGACCTTCTCCGGGGGAAAGACCTCATCATAGCGGTGTATACGGGCGCGGAAGTAAGGATCCGTCTGAGTGTACTCATCCACCTGGAAGCGGGTGCGCCCCTGGATGATGATCGTGACGCTGCCGTCCGGCATGCGGATCAGCCGCAGGATATTGGCCAGCGTGCCGGTATCGTACAGGTCGTCCGGTGTAGGGTCCTCCGTCTCGCTGTTGCGCTGGGTGATGACCCCTATCTGTTTGGCCTCCAGCTTGTTGGCAGCACGTACCAGTTGGATGGATTTGTCCCGTGCTACGGTAATGGGGATGACCACGCCGGGGAACAGCACGGTATTGCGCAGGGGCAGGATAGGCAGTTCCTGCGGAATATCTTCGGCGTTCAGGTGTTTATCATCTCCTTCGAGCAGTTCCTGGAAATCAGATTCAAAAGAGCCTTCTCCTGGCAGGAGATGTAGTGCGGAAGCATCAGTATATTTTTGCATGCAGAGGTAGTTTCAGGCTATGAGATACAAATACCGCCAAACTGTCAGTTGGGGCGGATACACAAAGGATTCCCTCCACAGGGTCAAATACTGTGCCTATTCTTCATAGCCTTCCAGGGGCTCGTCCCCTTCGGGTGTGGTGTAGGTAATGCCGGAGAGTAGGTTCTCTACCCGGTCTGCCTGTTTGCGGGTTTCGTCCTCAAAGAACTGGATCTCCGGCACCTGCCGCACGACGTGGCGTATGCGCTGGGCCAGCAGGTGACGTATCTGCCAGTTTTCCTGCGTTAGCAGGGAGAGCACCTGGGCGGTCTTTTCTTCGGGCAGCACGGTGAGATAGGCGCGTGCCAGGGCCAGGTCCGGGGTGGCCTTCACGTGGTTGAGCGTGATGATCGCCCCCAGTTCGGTCTCTACCTCCTGCTGGAGCAGCAGGCTGAGTTCCCGCTGAATGGTGCGGGCAAATTTTAGCTGGCGTGTACTTTCCATGGGGTGGGCAGAATACGGAAAAAACTGTGGTGAGAAGCAGATTTTCCAGGAACAAGCTGCAAATATACAGCTAGGGTGTATACGCTTACCTGTACTCCGGGGTTTTGCCTGTCATTGTGGCAGTCAGGCGTGTCAGCCCTGTGACGCATCTCCCGGGGCCTCGCCATTGCCAAATTGCAGATGGTAGAGCCGTGCATACATGCCTTCCTGTGCCAGCAGCTGGGCGTGTGTGCCCACTTCCACCATATCCCCTTCTACAATGACCACGATCTTGTCTGCATTGAGGATGGTAGAAAGCCGGTGGGCAATGATGATACTTGTCCGGTCGCGCGTTACCCGGTCCAGGGCTTCCTGCACCAGTTTTTCGCTTTCGCTGTCCAGCGCACTGGTAGCCTCATCCAGGATCAGGATATCCGGTTCATGGAGGATGGCGCGCGCAATGCACAGGCGCTGGCGCTGCCCTCCGCTGAGAGCCATCCCGCGTTCGCCCGCCATGGCCTCGTAGCCCCCTTCCAGTTGTGTAATGAACCCGTGCGCATTGGCAATGCGTGCGGCGGCCTCTATCTGTGCCTGCGGGATGTCCGGGCGGCCAAAGGCGATATTGTTGCGGATGGTGTCATTGAACAGGATAGCTTCCTGCGTGACGATACCCATGCGCTGGCGCAACTGGTGCGGGTCCAGCTGCCGGTAGTCTGTGCCGTCCAGCAGGATACGCCCCTCCGTAGGGTCATGGAAACGGGAAAGCAGGTCTACCAGGGTGCTTTTGCCGCCCCCGCTGGGGCCCACCAGCGCCACAGTTTCCCCTTTGCGAATGGTGAGGTCAATGCCCTTGAGCACGCGTTTGCTGTCCGGTGCATACTGGTAACTTACCTTTTCCAGGAAGATCTCTTCCTGGAAAGTGGTTACGGGCTGCCCGCCATCCTGTTCGGTGCGTCCTGCATCCTGGTCCAGGATGCCGCGGATGCGCTCATAGGAGACCACCGCTTTCTGAATGCGTGAGACGGCGTTACTCACTGTTTTAAGCGGCGCAATGAATTGCGAGAAAATGACAATGAAACCGATGAATTCCTCGCTGCCCAGCGGGCTGTTGCCGCTCATAATGAGGCTGCCGCCATACAGGATGATAATGATCACTACGCCTACGCTGAGCACTTCATTGAGGGGGCTGGCCATGCCTTCGCGCCGGCGGAAACCCGTCATTGTGCGGGTGAAGCGGTGGTTGATGGCCTGGTAGCGGTTGCGCACAAACTGCTCCGCCGCAAACGCCTTGACAATGCGGATACCCCCCACAAATTCGTCCAGGTAACCCACCAGGGTGTCCAGGCTGCCCTGCCCGCTGCGGGCGCGGCGTTTCAGAGATTTGGATATGCGGCTGATAACCAGCCCGGTGAGCGGCAGCACAATGAGCGTAAAGAGCGTGAGCTTCCAGCTGAGGAACAGCATGGTGCCCAGCAGGAACAGCATCGTCAGCGGGTCGTTGATCAGGTTGATGATGGTGCCCAGCACAGCCTCCTGTACCACCTGCACGTCGTTGACTACCAGCGTCATCAGGTTGCCCCGGCGGTGACGGGTATAGAAAGACAGCGGCAGGTAGCTGAGGTGACGGAAAATATCGTTGCGCAGGATCTGCATAACTCCCAGCTCTATGGGCGCCATGATCCACAGGCTGAGGTAGCGGAAGATACTCTTGAGGATGATCATACCCAGCAGCACTGCACAGAAGGCATAGAGCACCTGCATCTTGCCATACAGCTGTATGTTGTGCTGCACCTGCCAGCTCATCCAGTGCTGGGTGTATTCGCTGCTGAAGAAACTGCCGTCACCCGGGTGTGGCAGCGCTGCCGCCGTGTCGCTGGCAAACAATATCTTGAGGAAAGGAATGGTCAGGGCCAGCGAAAAGACATTGAACACATTGTACAGCAGCATCAGCAGGAAGGCTGCTGCCAGGCGGGGCCGGAACACCCGGCCGTGCCGCAGTATACGCAGGTAGGCTTTCACGCGAGCGTTTCGGGACGAATATGAGCGATCATTTCCCGCAGCTGGGGGATGCTGAGCCAGGCAGCCTGGTCATCGCTGCGGTAGGCAAAATCTGCCGGCACGCGCTGGCCTTTGAAGTGGGCCAGGTATGCCTCCGCATCCCACAAGGGCAGGCTGGGCAGGATGACAAAGTGCCGGGCAAACTCCAGTGTATACAGCGCGTCGGAGGTGGTGATGAGGTCTTCGTGCAGCTTCTCTCCCGGGCGTATGCCGGTGACCTCCAGGCGGCAATCCGGGCACACGGCCGCTGCCAGGTCTGCAATGCGGAAGGCAGGCAGTTTGGGAATGAAGAGCTCTCCTCCCCAGGCGTGCGCCAGGGCATAGCGCATGGCTTCTATGCAGCGTTCCAGCGTAATGCCGAACCGTGTCATCTCCGGGTGAGTGATGGGCAACACGCCGCTGGCTTTTTTCTCCCAGAACAGGGGCAATACAGAACCCCGGCTGCCCAGGAAATTGCCATACCGCACCACACTGAAGCGGGTGCCGCCTTGCGGCGACAAATGATTGGCAGCAATAAACAGCTTGTCTGCACACAGCTTGCTGGCCCCGTAGAGGTTCACCGGGGCGGCAGCCTTGTCCGTGCTCAGGGCAATGACACGCTGCACCCCGGCTTCCAGCGCCGCTTCTATCAGGTTCTGGGCACCTCCCACGTTGGTACGCAGGCATTCCCAGGGGTTCATCTCGGCAATAGGTACGTGCTTGAGCGCTGCTGCATGCACCACAAAATCTACGCCTTGCAATGCGCGCAGCAGGCTGCTCTTGTCCCGCACATCACCCAGGACAAAACGCAGGGCCGGGTAGCGCGCACTAGGGTACTCCTGCGCCATTTCATATTGTTTCTGCTCGTCCCGGCTGAAGATGATGAGCCGGCGAATGTCCGGGTAGTCCCTCAGCAGGGTATCTACAAAGGCACGGCCAAAGCTACCGGTGCCCCCGGTAATGAGCAGGCTGGTCTGTGAGAACATGCCCAAATTTACGGGCATTGGGCAGAAAACAAATGCAGGCAGCTCATATCCGTTCCTTGCCCCGGCGGGCGGGCGTTAATTCCTGTTAAATACGGGTTGTCCGGCAGATACCGGGCACCCTTGGCCCTTGTATAAGGGTTATCTTTGTTAGATAGTCATGAAAAAATACGGGCTCACCGTTCTGCTGGTGCTGGCTTCCCTGGCCATGCTGGGCATTGTAGTGCTGCAAGCCCGCTGGCTGGAGGATAGCCTGCGCACCCGTCATGCGCTGCGTAAGGAACGGGTGCGGGCTTCCGTGCAACGTGTGGCAGAGCAACTCCAGTATCAGGATGCGGCGGCCCTGCTCAAGGATAAGTTCCGCGGTATGGCAGATACCCTGCAAAGCCTGCAGGAAGCTATGCGTATCACAGACTACCAGATGGGCACGTTTGCAGATGCCAATAACAGCGGAAAAATACCGCTTCCGTCAAAAACGCCTCGTAACAACCGTTACTACCTGCGCATACAGGAAAGTTACGATACGCTTATTTTTATGATGGATACCATCATCATGCGCAGGATGCTGCCCCGTATGTATGCCGATACCCTGGGCGCCGGAAAAGAGCGCGCCGCCAGGGACAGCCTGAACCCGAGGGCCAACCTGGCTCCGCTGGTAGATCAGTACAGGGTGTTGCTGGATAGCAGCCGCAAATTGCTGGATCGTGTGTTTGTGCAGATGATCGCCTCCAACGACAGCCTGGAGCGCCACCTCGACAGCACCCACCTCTATAACTTCCTGAGACATGAGCTGAGCCAGCACGGGCTGGAAGGCACGGCCTTTGGCTATAAACTTACCCAGCTTACAGAAAAAGGAGTGGCCCGCACTGTCTACATGCGCCTGGACCCGGAAGCCAGCTGGCAGGACTCTGTGCGGGTGCAGGTATTTACCCATAACCCCTTCTTTGGGCAGAGTGCGCTCACGGTCTATTACCCCAGGGACTATATAGAGATCCTGCAGGGCATGTGGGGAAACTTGGTGATGAGCCTTGTCCTGCTAATGGGTGTGGGCGCCGCTTTTTTGTATACCGTGCGTTCGCTGTTGCGGCAAAAGAAGCTGGCGCAGATGAAGACCGATTTCATCAATAATATGACGCATGAGCTTAAGACGCCTATAGCCACCATCAGCCTGGCTACCGAAGTCCTGGAACAATCTGACGCAGCCGCCAGCCATCCCCAGATGCTGCGCTATACAGCCATGATACGCCAGGAGAGCCAGCGCCTGCATAACCAGGTCAACCGGGTGCTGCAGGCCGCAGAGTTTCAGCACAAGAAACCGCTGGAGCCGGAACCCCAGGACCTGGCTGTCCTGCTGCAACAGGCCGTGAGCGCCTTTACCCTGCAACTGGAGCAGCGGAATGCCGATTTTATACTGGATATACCCGCTCATCCTTTGCCACTGATGGCAGATAGCGTGCACCTGCCTCAGGCCGTGGCCAACCTCCTGGACAATGCCCTGAAGTATAGCCCCGGCAGGCCGTATATCCGCCTGCAGGTAACTGTGCAGGACGGTCAGGCCGTGATAACGGTAAGCGACCGCGGGCTGGGTATGGATGAGCTGGTGCAGAAGCGCATCTTCGAACCCTTCTACCGCGCCCAGACGGGTAACCGGCAGGACACCCGCGGCTATGGCCTGGGCCTCAGCTATGTCAAAGGTGTGATAGAAGGCCACCACGGCACCATCACCGTAGACAGCCAGCCCGGACAAGGCACTACCTTTACCCTTATACTTCCCCTCACTCCATGAAAACACGTATTCTACTGGCAGAGGATGACCCCAACCTGGGGCAACTCGTCCATGAGTTCCTGCAGGCGAAAGGCTATGAGGTGACCCTGTGTACTGACGGTGAGGCCGCCGCCGAAGCGTTTATCCGGGGCGACTACCACCTGTGTGTACTCGATGTCATGATGCCCAAGCTAGACGGCTTCTCCCTCATCAAGAAGCTGCAGGCGCATAACCCTAATATCCCGGTCATTTATACCACGGCGCTGGGCAAACTGCAGGATAAGACCAAAGGCTTTAAACTGGGCGCCGATGACTACCTGCCCAAACCTTTCAGTATCGAGGAACTCATCCTCAGGATAGAAGCTGTGCTTAAGCGGGTAAAGGAGGCTCCTGCTGTTATAAACAATACAGGATCAGAGGATTATCAACTGGGAAAATTAGTATTTAACTATACCCGACGCACCATCAGGGGCGGGCAGGAAGAGCGTAAGCTGTCCAGCAAGGAAAGCGAGCTGCTGCGCCTGCTATGCCGCCAGCCCGGTCGTTTGCTGGAACGTGAAGTGGCCCTGACGGCTGTGTGGGGCAAGAGCAATTATTACACCAGCCGCAGCATGGATGTATACATTACCAAGCTGCGCAAGTACCTGCGCGAAGACCCCAATGTGGAGATTGTGAATGTGCATGGAGAGGGCTACAAGCTCATGCTCCATTGATCATAGGGAGGGAGCTAGGGCCGGCTGGTCTCCGGTAGCTGTTGCTGCCAGGCCCAGGCATGCCGCAGCGCATCTGCCAGCGAAAACTGCGGCTGCCACCCAAGGAGCTGCGTGGCCAGCGTAGTATCGGCATATACCTGCGCCACATCTCCTGCTCTGCGGGGGCCTGTCTGGTGGGGTACAGGGGCGCCGGTGGCCGCGGTGAAAGTGTCTATCAACTGGCGCACACTCACGCCTTCGCTGGCACCCAGATTAATGGCCTGGCAAATGCCGGGCTTGTGTGCCAGGTAATCCAGCGCCTGCACGTGGCCGCGAGCCAGGTCGCACACGTGGATATAATCCCGCACTGCCGTGCCGTCCGGGGTAGGGTAGTCCGTGCCAAAAACCGTGAGCGGAGGGATCCAGCCGGCCGCGGCCTGCGTAAGATAAGGTACCAGGTTATTGGGCCGCCCCAGGGGCAGTTCGCCCAGCAGGGCGCTGGGGTGCGCTCCTATGGGGTTGAAATAGCGCAGCAATACCGCAGCGCAGGAAGGATTTGCCCGCACAAAGTCCCCTATCATTTGTTCACACATCTGCTTGGTGTGCCCATAGGGAGAGCTGGCCGGCTGCATGGGTGCGCTTTCGGATACCGGTAATGCCTCCGGCTGCCCGTATACCGTGCAGGAAGACGAGAATACCAGCAGGGAGATGCCCAGTTCTTCCATCCAGCGCAGAACGCTGGTCATAGCCCCCAGGTTGTTATGGTAATATTCCAGGGGCCGCGCCATGCTTTCCCCCACGGCCTTGTAGGCCGCGAAGTGGATGATCCCGGCAAAGGGAATGGCCACATGTAAGGGCCGCAGCCGTTCGAGTACGGCATCCGTCTGGGTGCAGTCTGCCTCCAGGCAGGTAATGGACTGTCCTGTCAGGGTATGCAGCCGTTCCAGTACCGAGGGGCTGCTGTTTGCAAAATTGTCCAGCAGAAGCGGTTCATACCCCGCTTCTAGCAGGGCCACGACCGTATGAGAGCCGATATAACCGGCTCCGCCGGTTACCAGTATTCTGCCTTTGTGCGCAGTATTCACTTACAGGCGAATATTAGCTGATCACTTCTGATAATATCTTGTGCCAGTACACTTGCCAGGTGTTCATCAGCAGCATGGCGCGTGTCATGGGCCCCACGCCGCCGGGTACCGGTGTGTAGGCAGATGCTTTCTGGCCCACGTCTTCCAGCTGCACATCTCCCACCAGCCGGAAGCCTGTCTTGCGGCTGGCGTCCGGCACCCGGTGCATGCCCACATCAATGACCACTGCTCCGGGTTTGACCATATCTGCCGAGATAAACTCCTGTTTGCCGGCAGCCACTATCAGGATATCTGCCTGCAGGCAGTACGCCTTGAGATCGCGGGTATGGCTATGACACAGGGTGACGGTACAGTTCCCGGGTTCAGTATTGCGGCCCATGAGTATGGAAACGGGAGTGCCCACGATGTTGCTGCGGCCTATTACCACGCAATGTTTGCCCACGGTGGGGATCTGGTAGCGCCGCAGCAGCTCCATGATACCCGCAGGCGTGGCGGGCAGCACGGCGGATAATCCTTTGCTCATGCGCCCTATATTGATGGGATGGAAGCCGTCCACATCCTTGCCGGGTTGAATGGTCTCTATTACTTTACTTTCCTCAATATGCGCCGGTAAAGGCAGCTGCACGATGATGCCGTCAACGGCTTCATCCGCATTCAGCTCACCCAGCAGGTCCAGCAGCTCCTTCTCGGTAATATCGGCTGTCAGCCGGATATGGCGGCTCGTATAGCCCACTTCCTCACAGTCGCGCACCTTGTTATTGACATACACCTGGCTGGCCGGGTCTTCTCCCACCAGTATGGCTGCCAGGCAGGGCGGGCGCTTGCCTTTGGCCAGTTGCGCATCTACCCGTATCTTAAGTTCTTCGTAGATCTGCTTGCGCGTAAAATTACCGTCCAGTATCATAATGCAAAACTACACCTATTTTTGAGGGATATGGCGGGAACCTCTTCCGGGCTCGGCGTTTGCCGCCGGGTCAGCGCCAGTAACTGCCGGCAGGGTTCTGCGCCCGGGCATCTGGCCGCAGCCCGCTATGTGCGAAGCTATAATACACATCTGCCATATCGTTGAAAAAAGGGGTTGGTGTATAAAAAACATAGCCAAACCAGGGCTTCTTTACGGTGTGTATGGCTTGCAGCCACAAAAATGCCACTAACTTTGAAAGCATTTCATACGCGCTGAAATGCGCCCAACCCTGGCTGGCATGAAGGTTAGTAGATACCCTATACTCCTCTTAATACTGCTCCCCCTGTTTTCCCTGGGTCTGGGAGGCTGGTACTATGTGCAGCACAGTACAGGCTTTGGAACGGTGGAGAGCACCCTGGAAGATGACCGCCAGTTGCTGCTGCAACTGACCAAACTGCGCCAGCAGGTGCAGGAACAGATGGGGTTCCTGGAGAGTGAGATCATCCGTGCGCAGCTGGGGAGCGAGCAGAAGTTCGAGAGCGTTTTCTCACCCCGCACCTTTTCCCAGCGCGGGATAAGGGCCCTCTTTGAGCAGGATAAGGATGGCTTGCAGGACCAGCCCGCGTTTGCCAAGCTGCTGAAGAACCTGGAGCGCTTTGTGCAGCAGTATGGAGAGATTAAGTTCTTCGATATTGCAGACCCCAAGGAGCGCATGCGCCGTATACTGGAAGGCTACCAGCAGGGCGCCGTGCCACTGGCGCAGGATATCTATACTCAGATAGAACAACTGACGCTTCGCAAGCGCGAAGCTATGGACAAACGCCAGGCCGGGCTTGCCGAAGAGCGCATACAACTGCTCCTCATCACAGCCGGGATTGTAGGGCTTAGCCTCATCTTCAGCATCCTGTGTATGGTGCTCATCAGCGCCCGCATCAACAAGCCCCTGCGCCAGATGCTGCACCGCCTGGAAGACCGTCAGAAGCTCCAGGGGGGCAACCATGAACTGGGTACCTTGGCCTCGCACATTAACCGCATCCATACGGAGATATCCGCTGCCGAGCAGGCCGTAGACCAGGCCGCCAAAGGCCACGTGGATTTTGTGCTCAAGGAAGACGCCCTCAATGAGCGCCAGTTATCCAGCCTTACCGAGCTCCGGACACGCCTGCGCCAGATGCAGGCCGACATCCAGACCCGTGAGAAAGAAGCCGCCCTGCATCGCGATAAAGCCAAAGCATTTGAGCAGCAACTGGAAGAAACCCGCACCCTGCTGCAAGGGCAGCTGAATGCCCAGCAGCAATCCCTGGCCATGCTGGCGTTTAAACCGGACGGCAGCCTGCTCGAAGCCAATGAAACCCTCACCGAGCTCACCGGGATCCCTCTCGCAGAAATGCTGGACAGCCCGCAGGACTATGCCATTACAGACGGCCCGCTGGCTGCCATGTGGAGCACCGTTACCAGTGGCGCTTCCTGGCGCGGCACTTTGCGGTTAAAGAGCCGTAAACATAACGCCGGCTTGTTGCTGGCTGCTGCTGCGTGCAAGCTCTCTACCGGTTCGGGTGATACCTATGTGCTGCTGGGTACGGACATTACCCGCCTGGGCGATGAAAAGGAAAGTGCCGAGGCACGCCTGCACCAGGCTACCCAGGACCTGGATGCCCAGCGGCGCGCCTTCCAGGAAACCACCGGTAAGCTGGAGGCCAGTAATCAGGAGCTTGCTCAGCACCGTACTCAGCTGGAGGTGGCGCAACAGGAACTGGTCCAGCGGCAGCAGATTCTCCAGGAAGCCCAGGAGCAGCTCGAGCGCAAGAACCAGGAGTTGCAAAGCGCCAGCGCTGCGGTGGACAGCGCTGTGAATGAGGCCGAACAGAATAAGGTATTGCTGGAGAAAATGCAGGCGGAACTGGGCACTGCACAACAGGAACTGGATAAGGCCAATGACCAGGTGAAACAGGCCGAGCTTACCCTGACCTCCTACAACCAGGAGCACGAGGCCATACGGGCCAATTTTGAACGCCAGAAGCTACTGGAAAACCGCCTGGTGCAGCAACAGTCTGCCCTCCAGGAACTTACCCGTAACAAAGACCTGAAAGAAGGCAATGTGCGGGAAGCGGTGCGTAGCGTGACGGAAGCTACCGCTTATGCCCTGGACCAGACCCGTGTGGGGCTCTGGCTGTTTATGGAGAATGGCACCCGCATGCGCTGTCTGGATCTGTTTGACCGCGAGGCTATGCAGCATGCGCCCGGGCCCGACCTGCTGGAGAAGGATGTGGCGCTTTTCTTCCAGACGATCAAAAAAGAACCCGTGCTGGCGCCGGAAGACCCGCGCGCCCATGCTTCCACGGCCAACCTGTCCAGCGTTTACCTGGAACCTTTTAAGGTGCAGGGTATATTGGCGGCGGCCGTGCGGCTGGGAGGCAATCACGTGGGTATGCTCATGGTGGAACGCACCGACACCCCGCGGCCCTGGGCGCTGGATGAGCAGAACTTCTTGGTAGCAGTGGCAGATGTCGTCAGCCTGGCGCTGGAGCAGGGCAACCGCCGCGCTATGGAAGAAGAGCTGCGCATGACCCTGGAAGAAAGCCAGGCGCTGGAAGAAGAACTGCGCCAGAATGCGGAGGAGATCGAAGCCACCAACGAGGAAATGCGCCGCACCCAGGTGGAACTGCGCGGGCAGATAGCCGCCCTGAACAATGCGGCCATAGTCTCGGAAGCTAACCTCGATGGCCGCATTACCTATGCGAATGAGGCCTTTATGGCCACTTATCGCTATGACCAGAAAGAAGTGCTGGGCAAGAACTACAATATCCTCAACAGCGGAGAACACGCCGCTGACTTCTGGCAGGAGCTTTGGGGCCGCATTACCCAGGGGCTGGTCTTCCAGGGCGAGATCTGCAACAAAGCCAAGGACGGGGAAATCATCTGGACCAATATGACCATCACCCCTGTACTAGGTATGGATGGCACTCCCTACAAGTACATCAGCGTAGCCTTTAACATTACCGAGCGCAAGCTGCAGGAGAAGCAGATCCAGAGCGCGCTGGATATTGCCCTGGAGCAGGAGGAAATGCTGCGCCGCTCCTCTAATGAAATGGAGTCTGCCAACGAGGAGATGCGCCGCACCCAGCTGGAGCTGGCCGGGCAGATCAACGCACTCAATAACAGCTCCCTGGTCTTTGAGACGGATATCGAAGGCAATATTACCTATGCCAATAATGCCCTGCTCCAGGTATCGGGATACCAGCAGGAGCACCTGATAGGCCAGAGCTACCAGATCCTGCGCTCCGGCCGCCAGCCGGAGGGGCTCTACCAGGAGCAGTGGAAGAGCATTCTCAATGGCAAGATATGGCGTGCAGAACTGGAGAACAGGCGCCATGACGGCAGCTATTTCTGGGCCGTGACCACTAGTACCCCCGTGCTCAATGAGAATGGAGAACCCGTGAAGATCATTCACGTCTTGTTCGATATCTCTGAACAGAAGCAGCAGGAGTTCCGCCTCAAGCGCCAGCAAACGGCACTCTCCAGGCTAAGCCAGCACCCTGCCGTGAAAGAAGGGAATGTAGAAGACGCTTTCCTGGAGGTTACCCGCGTGGCCCGCGAAACGCTGGATGTTACCCGTGTGTCTGTATGGCTATTTGATGAAACTCACCAAAACCTTGTCTGCCGCACCTACAACCAGGAAGATGCGCACCTCTATGCAGAGGGGGCACAACTGGCCGTGGAGCTCTATCCCACCTATATTCATTCCCTGGAGAACGAGCGCATTGTAGCTGCCAGCGATGCCCTCAACGACCACCGTACCCGCGAGCTGGCGCCCGGCTTGCTGCAGCCCTCCGATATCCGTTCCATTATGGACTGCGTCATTACCGTGGGGCTGGATATCGTGGGCGTACTCAGTATTGAAAGCAAAGGCGTCCAGCGCATGTGGACCCTGGATGAACAGGGTTTTGCCAGCAGCATTGCCGAAACCGTGGGGCTGGTGCTGGAACAAAAAGAGCGTCTCTTTACCGACCGCCTCAAGGACGCCTACGCCCAGCTGGAGATCAAGAACCGGGATATTGCCCGCCAGAAAACCGAACTCGAGGAAACAACCGCCTGGCTC
>JAHBTG010000120.1 GCA_019638695.1 Bacteroidota bacterium
GGTTTGTTTTTTTAGGACTGCCCCTTTACACCTGAAACACTCCCACGTTGAACTTCTCTACCGGCGCGTTGTCGGCCGCTTCGATGCTCATGGAAATGGCTCTGCGGGTATCGGCGGGGTTGATGATTTCATCCACCCAGAGGCGGGCAGCGGCGTAATAGGGCGTGGTTTGACGTTCGTACTTGGACTTGATGTCGTGGAGCAAATGCGCTTCGTCTTCGGGCGAGAGTTGTTGCCCCTTGGCTTTGAGGCCTGCTGTTTGAATCTGGAGCAAAGTCTTGGCTGCCTGCTCGCCTCCCATGACGGCAATTTTGGCGTTGGGCCAGGCAAAAATGAATCGGGGATCGTAGGCTTTGCCGCACATGGCATAGTTGGCCGCGCCATAGCTGTTGCCCATCACCACGGTAAACTTGGGTACCACGCTGTTGGCCACGGCGCTCACCAGCTTGGCCCCGTCCTTGATGATGCCGCCGTGTTCGCTGCGGCTGCCTACCATAAAGCCCGTGGCATCGTGCAGGAAAAGTAGCGGGATGCGCTTCTGGTTGCAGTTCATGATAAAGCGCGCGGCTTTGTCGGCGCTGTCACTGTAAATTACCCCACCGATCTGCATCTCCCCCTTCTTGCTTTTGACGATCTGCCGCTGGTTGACCACAATGCCCACCGCCCAGCCGTCTATCCGGGCATAGCCGGTTATCAGGGTTTTGCCGTAGAGCGCCTTGTATTCATCGAACGAGCCTTTGTCCACGATACACTTGAGCAGCTCGTAGGTATCATAGGGTTTGGCGCGGTCCTGGGGCAGAAGCTCGAATATCCGCTCCGTGGCATATTCGGGCGCTGCAGGCGCGGCGCGGTCAAAACCCGCCGTGGGGAAGTGGCCCATTTTGCCGAACACGGACTTGATGGTGTCCAGGCACTCCCGGTCGTCCTTCATCTTGTAGTCTGTGACGCCCGAGATCTCGCTGTGCGTAGTGGCGCCCCCCAGCGTTTCATTATCTATGGTTTCTCCAATGGCGCTTTTGACCAGGTAACTGCCGGCCAGGAATACAGAGCCCGTGCCTTCTACGATAAAGGCTTCATCGCTCATGATAGGCAGGTAGGCGCCGCCGGCCACGCAGCTGCCCATAATGGCCGCCACCTGGGGGATGCCCATACTGCTCATCGCCGCATTGTTGCGGAAGATGCGGCCGAAGTGCTCTTTATCTGCAAAGATCTCATCCTGCATGGGCAGGTATACGCCTGCGCTGTCTACCAGGTAGATAATGGGCAGGCGGTTTTCCATGGCGATCTCCTGCGCCCTCAGGTTTTTCTTGCCCGTCATGGGGAACCAGGCGCCGGCCTTTACGGTGGCGTCATTGGCCACAATGATCGCATGCCGCCCGGCTACCTGGCCTATCTTCACCACCACCCCGGCACCCGGGCACCCGCCGTGCTCGGCATACATGCCGTCCGCCGCCAGGGCGCCCACTTCTATAGCGCCGGCGGGGTCATCCAGCAGGTAGTCTATACGCTCCCGGGCTGTCCATTTGCCCTTTTCCTTATGCTTCTCAATGGCCTTGGCGCCGCCGCCCAGGGCCACTGCTTCCTGCCGCTTGCGCAGTTCGGTAAGTACGGATTCGTAGAACGGGGGGAGCTGAACGGCGGATTTGGTTTTGGCGGACATGTGCATTGTTAAAAAAAACAGCCCAAAATAATGAATAATTCAGCCCCTGCGGGCATAGGCGGCACCTGGTGCGATTTGCAGGGCCATCAGCTACACCTACTGGTATACCCCCATGCTGCAGAACTTCTCGATGCGCTGATCGATCAGGGCAGCGGTGGAGATCTCATGCAAGGCTTTCAGTTCCTTGGTGATGCGGCTTTTCACCGTTTTGTACATCGCGGTGGGGTCTTTGTGCGCGCCGCCGGGAGGTTCGGGAATCACGCCGTCTACAATGCCCAGGGCCTTGTTGTCATTGGCTGTGAGGCGCAGGGCTTCCGCCGCCTGTTCCTTGAAGTTCCAGCTGCGCCACAGGATGCTGGAGCAGCTCTCCGGTGAGATCACGCTGTACCAGGTGTTTTCCAGCATCAGTACGCGGTCGCCCACGCCGATACCCAGCGCACCGCCGCTGGCGCCTTCGCCAATGACGATACAGATGATGGGCACCCGCAGTACCGCCATTTCGCGCAGGTTGCGGGCAATCGCCTCTGCCTGGCCATACTCCTCTGCGTGCAGGCCGGGGTAGGCGCCGGGCGTGTCTATGAAGGTGATTACCGGCCGGTTGAATTTCTCTGCCAGCTTCATCAGGCGCAGTGCCTTGCGGTAGCCTTCCGGGTTGGCCATACCGAAGTTGCGGTATTGGCGGCTTTTGGTATCGCGGCCTTTCTGGTGGCCTATGATCATTACCTTGTCATTGCCAATCTTGCCCAGCCCGCCGACAATGGCTTTGTCGTCGCCGCCGGTGCGGTCTCCGTGCAGCTCTATGAACTGCGAGCAGATGGCATAGATGTAGTCCAGCGTATAGGGGCGGTGCGGGTGGCGTGCCAGCTGCACCCGCTGCCAGCCGGTGAGGTTGGCATAGGTGCTTTTCTTGAGCTCGGCTATCTTTTTTTCCAGGTCCGCTATGATGGAATCCATGTTCATCGCCGGGTTGTGCGGCAGGTTCTTGATTTCCTGCAACTTGGACTCCAGCTCTACAATGGGCTTCTCAAAATCAAGGATGACTTCAGACATATCTATTGCGGTTTCAGTGAGTAAGAGAGATACAGTAGATGTGGTGTGTGTATGAGAAACCAGCCTGCCAATATACAGACTTTGGAGTTAATGCAAGCCCGGCTGGCGGGGGGTATCCCTCATGGCACGTAAGTGAAATGCCGCCTACCTTTGTGTCCATGCCCCGCCTGTCTCCTGCAGTGCAGTATATGCTGTGCTCCACCCTGCTGTTCAGTGTTATGAACCTGACGGTGAAGTGGCTGCCCCACATACCCGCTATGGAGCTCATCGTCTTTCGCAGCCTGATCACGGCCCTTATGAGCTGGGTGCAGCTGCGCCGCCTGCAGATCTCTCCCTGGGGGGTCAACCACAAGCTGCTGATCCTCCGGGGCCTCTTTGGCAGCGTGGGCCTGTGGGCCTATTTTAATACCCTGCAACACATGCCGCTGGCCTCGGCGGTGACACTCCAGTACCTGGCGCCCATCTTCACGGTGATCATTGCCTATTTCCTCCTGCAGGAGCGGCTGGGCGTGTGGCGCATCCTGTGTTTCCTGGTGGCCTTTGCCGGGGTGGTGCTCTTGCGGGTGGATGACATCCGTATACAGACGGAGTACCTGGTGATAGGTGTGGTAGGCGCCATGGCCGGGGGATTTGCCTACAATTTTGTACGCATGCTGCGGGCCACGGACCACCCGCTGGTAGTGGTGTTCTATTTTCCCCTGGTCACCCTGCCGTTTGCCCTGCCCATAGCCATTCCCCAGTGGGTGATGCCTGTGGGCTGGGAGTGGGCCCTGGTGGTGGCCATGGGCATACTCACCCAGCTGGCGCAGCTATACCTCACCCGTGCCTTCCAGGCCGGCACGGCCGGCACCGTATCCATTGTCATGTATGTGGGAGCCCTGTTTGCGCTCACCTATGGCTACCTGTTCTTCAGCGAGACGTTTTCGCTCATTAGCCTGGCGGGCATGTGCCTGGTGGTGCTGGGCGTGTTGCTGAATATCCTATTTGCCCACACCCAAAGGCGCTAGGCGCTCAGGATCCCTGCCTTTGCGGGAATACCCCCTACGGGAAAGAACGGCCTAAGCGAAAAGGGCGAAACCGCGGATGACGGCTCCGGCTCCCCTCCTTTCTAAGGAGGGGGTAGGGGGTGGTTTTCTGCCATCCCCCGCACCGCCCCCCGCGTCATCCTGAGCGGAGCGAAGGATCTCTACTCTAGTTGGCGCATACAGGGGATG
>JAHBTG010000121.1 GCA_019638695.1 Bacteroidota bacterium
TTCGTTCAGTCGGGATTCCAGGTCGCTCAACCAGGTCTTCAGGTGGTCCAGTTCCAGGCTGGCCAGTTCATAGATACTCTGCCCGTCTATTTTGAACCACAGGCTTTCCTTGCGCAAGCGGGCTCCGTGGCACTCCGGGCAGGGGTCATATTGCAGGTATTGCTCAATCTCGGCTTTGGTCTGTTCTGCCCAGGTGGTCAGGTAGCGGTGCTCCAGGAAGTTGCGCAGCCCTATAAAACGGTTACGGATGAAAAGCTCATCGTCAAAAAGCTCCTTATCCTGCTGCCAGTTGACCTCCGGCTCTCCGTACCAGATCAGTTCCAGCAATTCGGGCTTCAGGTCTTTGGCCGGCGTCTTGGCCAGTTCGGGGTGTTGCTTGCCCAGCTTGCGCAGCCCGTCCAGTACAGGCACTTCCAGGCTGTCATCCATCACGGGCAGGGCGCCGCTGAGCAGGGGCTTATCCGGGTTGGCCAGCAGGTTTTCCGTGATCAGGTTCATCACCTGTCCCAGGCCCGCACAGGTGGGGCAGGCTCCGTAGGGACTGTTGAAGGAGAACGAACTGGGTTCCGGGGTGGGGTAGGAGATGCCGCTTTCCGGGTCCATCAGGTCCCGGCAGTACCAGGCGGAGAGGCCCTCCTCGGGCACCCAGGCAATGAGGCTGCCTTTGCCGGTATTCAGTGCTGCGGTCACGCTCTGGGTGAGCCGTCCCAGGAACTTGTCTTCCACGGGCAGCTTGTCCACCACCACTTCTATATCGTGCACCTTGTAGCGGTCCAGTTTCATATCTGCTACCAGTTCTACCAGTTCCCCGTCTATGCGCGCCCGCACAAAGCCTAGCTTGCGCAGCTTCGCCAGGTCTTCCTTATAGTGGCCCTTGCGGGCCGTCACCTGGGGGGCCAGCAGGTAAATCGGTTTGCCTGCAAACTTTTCCGTGATGCGCTTCAGGATCTCGGCATCGCTCAGTTTTTCCATGCGTTTGCCGGTGACGTAGCTGTAGGCTTCGCCTATACGGGCGTAAAGCAGGCGCAGGAAGTCGTAGATCTCCGTTACCGTCCCTACGGTGGAACGCGGGTTGCGGCTGGTAGTCTTCTGGTCTATGGCGATTACGGGGCTTAGCCCGGTGATCTTGTCCACGTCCGGGCGTTCCATGCTGCCAATAAACTGGCGGGCATAGGCGCTGAAGGTTTCCATATAGCGGCGCTGTCCCTCGGCATAGATGGTGTCAAAGGCCAGCGAACTTTTGCCGCTGCCGCTCACGCCGGTGATCACCACCAGCTGATTGCGCGGCAGGGAAAGGTGCAGGTCCTGCAGGTTATGCGCCCGTGCGCCGGCGATGTCAAGATGTTCTTCAGCCATACTATCCTATTGCCATACAAACGGAAAACTCCGGAAGGTTCATAAACTTCCGGAGTTTTGGGAAAAAGGTATTTGCTAACACGGCTGCCTCGCTGGGAAGAGACGTGCAGGGCAGGTTACTTCTTGTGGGAGGCCAGCTGGGCTTCCAGCTTTTCCAGCAGGGGGCGGTTGGCTTCCTGCAAGGTCTCTACGGCGCCAAACACTGGCGGGTTGTTTTTGCGACCCAGCACTTTGTCATTGGCCATGCGCTTGTTGAGGAAGAATCGCTTATTGGGCTTTTTCATAAGAAGAAAAGACTTGTTTCGGACTTGGGATGCAAAAATAGGGAATTCACCTGTCATTTACCTAACGTTTTGTGCAAAAAAACAGGAATTTTGTGGGTGTCCATGCCTCAGTACCGCCTTTATCGAATACCTGAGCAGCTTTGGCAATCCATGACATGGCTGAGCCTGCGCATCCTGCGTTACCGGGTTATCCGCGTATGCGGGCAGATCTTTGTGAGCCTGTTGCTGCTTTTTGCCCTGTGGGATGCCTTGTGCCCGGTAGAAGTGCGTGTGTCGTATTCCCGTGCGCTGTATGCCCGGGACGGGACGCTTATGGCCGCCTTCCTTTCCGCAGATGACAAATGGCGGTTGCACCTCCCGCTTTCCGAGATGTCGCCTACACTGTTAGAAGTTGTGCTGGATAAAGAAGACAGGGCCTTTTACTGGCACTGGGGAATCAATCCCCTGGCTGCGGGCCGTGCCTTGTGGCAGAACCTGAGCGGCGGGCGGCGGGTTTCCGGGGCCAGTACCATCACCATGCAATGCGCACGGATGTTATACCCCAAACCCCGCACCTGGCGTAGCAAGCTGCTGGAGGCTCTGCATGCCCTGCAACTGGAATGGCGGCTTTCCAAGGACGAAATCCTGGCTTTATACCTCAATCATGTGCCTTATGGCGGCAATGTGGAAGGTGTGGGCGCCGCCAGTCTTCGCTGGTGGGGCAAACCGCCTGCGGCGCTCAGCCTGGCGCAGTGCGCCACGCTGGCCATGGCGCCTAACAGCCCTAACCGGCTGGCCCTGCGGCCCGGGAATACCCGTTTGATGGAAGCGCGCAACCAATGGCTGCACCAACTGGGCCGCCGCGGGCGTTTCCCGGACCAGTGGCTGGCAGCTGCACTGGATGAACCGCTGGGCATTCGGTATCACCCTATGCCGGCATCTGCCCCGCACCTGGCCTTGCGGCTGCATTCGCAGAGGGGGACGGATACCTGGAATATTCATACGGCACTGGATTTCCCCACCCAGTTGCAAACGGCCCAGTTGGTCAGGCAATATGCGGCCCGTTTGCGGCTGCATGGCATTACGCAGGCCGCCGTACTGGTGGTGGACAACCGCACCCGCGAGGTGAGAGCATATGCGGGCAGTGCAGACTTTACCGAGCGTGTACACCAGGGAGAGGTAGACGGCGTAGTGGCCATTCGCAGTCCCGGCAGTACGCTCAAGCCATTTGCCTATGCATTGGCGATGGACGAAGGCCACATTACTCCTAAAACCTGCATTGCAGATGTGGAAACCCGGCTGGGCGCCTATCGCCCGGAGAACTATGACCAGCGGTTTCATGGCAATGTGACGGTAGAGTATGCGCTGGCGCAATCGCTCAATATCCCGGCGGTGAAGATCACCCAGCAACTGACGCCCGAGCGGCTGGTGCAGGCGCTGGCCGGTGCGGGGTTTCGCCAGGTAGCCCGGGATGCGCCTAAACTGGGCATCTCTGTGATCCTGGGCGGGTGTGGCGCCACGCTGGAAGAGCTGGTAACCTTGTACGCCAGCCTGGCAAATGAGGGCGTATGGAGTCCGCTGGTATATGTCCGCGGGCAGGCATCTGCAGCAGCCAGTCCGCACCGCATCCTGAGCCGCGAGGCCAGTTATCTTACCCTGCGCATCCTTACCCAGCTGGTGCGCCCCGACCTGCCAGCCAGCTGGCAGAATACTTCCCGGCTCCCGCGCATTGCCTGGAAGACAGGCACCAGCTATGGCCGCCGGGATGCCTGGGCCATAGGGGTGAGCGGCCGGTATACTATCGGGGTATGGGTGGGAAATTTTGACGGCACCGGCAACCCGGCCTTGAACGGTGCCGATATGGCCACCCCGCTATTGTTTGAGCTGTTTAGCAGCCTGAGCCCGGGTGAGCGGCTGGACTGGCTGGAACGCCCGCTGACGCTGGCCACCCGCCCGGTATGTGCCCGCACGGGCTTGCCGCCCGGGCCCGGCTGCCCTTCCCGCATGGCGGATGACTATATTCCGGGGGTAAGCATGGCTGCGCCCTGCACCTGCCGCAAGGCGTTTTGGGTAGATGCGGATGCGCGCTGGCGGTATCAGCCCACCTGCCTGCCGCCGCAGGGCGCACAGCAGCGGGTATATGACCATTTTGCTCCGGAGCTGCTGGCCTGGT
>JAHBTG010000122.1 GCA_019638695.1 Bacteroidota bacterium
ATGGTCTCCATGGCGCCCAGCACGCCGCCGCGGTCGCTGATGCGGCGGAACTCGGCCAGCACGGCTTCCTCCACCAGCTCGGTGAGTTCCTCGATGATAAAGCTGCCCTGCAGGGGGTTCTCGTTCTTGGCTAAACCCAGCTCGCGGTTGATGATCAGCTGGATGGCCATGGCCCGGCGCACACTCTCCTCGGTGGGGGTGGTGATGGCCTCGTCGTAGGCGTTGGTGTGCAGGCTGTTGCAGTTGTCATAAATGGCGTAGAGGGCCTGGAGCGTAGTGCGGATGTCGTTGAAGTCGATCTCCTGGGCGTGGAGGCTGCGTCCGCTGGTCTGGATATGGTATTTGAGCATCTGGCTGCGCTCGTTGCCGCCATATTTGTTCTTCATGGCCTTGGCCCAGATGCGCCGCGCCACCCGGCCAATGACGCTGTATTCCGGGTCCATGCCGTTGCTGAAGAAGAACGACAGGTTGGGCGCAAAGTCATCGATATGCATACCCCGGCTCAGGTAGTACTCCACGAAAGTGAAGCCGTTGCTGAGCGTCAGCGCCAGCTGGGTGATGGGGTTGGCTCCTGCCTCTGAGATATGGTAGCCGCTGATGGAGACGGAGTAGAAGTTGCGGACTTTTTCGTCTATGAAATACTGCTGTATGTCGCCCATCATGCGCAGGGCAAACTCCGTGCTGAAGATGCAGGTGTTCTGCGCCTGGTCTTCCTTGAGGATATCTGCCTGCACGGTGCCGCGCACGCTTTGCAGCGCCTTGTCGCGCAGGGTTTTATAGACATCCGCAGGCAGTACCTGGTCGCCCGTGACGCCCAGCAGCATCAGGCCCAGGCCGTTGTTGCCTTCGGGCAGGGGGGCATTATAGCGGGGGCGCTCGGCATTTTTGGCCTTGTAAATACTGTCAATCCGGGCATTCACCTCCGCCTCCAGTCCCTGTTCCTTGATGTAGAGCTCGCACTGCTGGTCAATGGCCGCATTGAGGAAGAAGCTGAGCAGCATGGGCGCCGGACCGTTGATGGTCATGCTCACGCTGGTAGTGGGGGCACAGAGGTCGAAGCCGGAATACAGCTTCTTGGCGTCATCCAGGCAGCAGATGGACACGCCGCTGTTGCCGATCTTGCCGTAGATATCGGGGCGGTGGTGGGGGTCTTCGCCATAGAGGGTGACGCTGTCAAAAGCGGTGCTGAGGCGCGCAGTGGGCATGCCCAGGCTCACGTAGTGGAAGCGCTTGTTGGTGCGCTCGGGCCCGCCCTCGCCGGCAAACATGCGGGTGGGGTCTTCGCCCGTACGCTTGAAGGGATACACCCCGGCCGCATAGGGGAACTCGCCCGGCACGTTCTCGGTGAGTACCCAGCGCAGGATATCACCCCAATCATTGTATCGGGGGAGGGCTACTTTGGGAATGGCCAGGTGGCTGAGGCTTTGGGTGTGGTTCTTGACGTGGATCTCCTTGCCCCGCACGTAGTACACGAAGTCCTCGCCCTGGTATTGCGCCTTTTTGGCTTCCCAGCCGGTGAGAATATCGCGGCAGGCGGCGTCCAGCGATTCCCAGTGTTTGGTGTACAGGGTTTGCAGGCTGGCTTTGGCGGCCTCGTCTGTGGTGAGGGATGCGGCCCCCTGCAACTGGTAGGCTTGCCGGGCTAGGGCTGCTTGTTTGTCTGCCCAGCTGTTATACCGGTCGCTCTCTTCGGCAATCTCGGCCAGGTAGCGGGTGCGGTCGGGGGGGATGATATAGACCTTTTCGCTGGGCAGGGTGTTAAGGTCGTAGCTGCTGCGCAGGTCGGCCCCGGTTTTGTTCACCAGCTTGTCCATGATAGCGCGGTAGAGGCGGTTCATGCCGGGGTCGTTGAACTGGCTGGCGATGGTGCCGAACACCGGCATCTGCTCCAGCGGCTGGTCCCACAACTGGCGGCTGCGCTGGTAGACTTTGGCCACATCGCGTTGGGCATCGAGGGCGCCGCGTTTGTCGAATTTGTTGATGGCGATGATATCGGCAAAATCGATCATATCGATCTTCTCCAGCTGGGTGGCCGCGCCAAACTCCGGCGTCATGACGTAAAGGGCTACATCAGCCACCTCGGTGATCTGGCTGTCGCTCTGGCCGATACCCGCGGTTTCTACGATGATCAGGTCATACTGCGCGGCCTTGACCACCTCAATGGCGTCGCGCACATGGCGGCTGAGGGAAATATTAGCCTCGCGGGTGGCAAAGCTGCGCATGTACACACGCGGGTGATTGATGGCGTTCATGCGGATGCGGTCGCCGAGCAGGGCGCCGCCGCTTTTGCGTTTGCTGGGGTCCACGCTGAGGATGGCCACCGTTTTGTCCGGGAAATCCATCAGATAGCGGCGTACCAGTTCGTCCGTGAGGCTGCTTTTGCCTGCGCCGCCGGTGCCCGTAATGCCCAGGATGGGGATGGTTTTGCCTGCGGCGGCCGAGCCGAGTTCTTTCAGGATGGCCTCCGCTTTTTCGGGCTGGTTCTCTACCAGGCTGATGGCACGGGCAATGGTGTGCGGGTTTTTGTCTGCCAGGCGTTTCAGTTCGCCGTTCAGGTGGCCCACCGTGGAGAAGTCGCTTTGCTGCAGCAGGTCGTTGATCATGCCCTGCAGGCCTAGCGAACGGCCGTCGTCCGGACTGTAGATGCGGGCAATGCCATAGGCGTGCAGTTCTTCGATCTCGGTGGGCAGGATAGTGCCGCCGCCGCCGCCGAAGATCTTGATATGACCGGCCCCTTTCTCTTTGAGCAGGTCATACATATACTTGAAGTATTCCACGTGGCCCCCCTGGTAGCTGGTCATGGCAATGGCCTGCGCATCTTCCTGTATGGCGGCATTGACCACCTCCTCCGCCGAGCGGTTGTGACCCAGGTGAATGACCTCCGCGCCACTGCTTTGCAGGATGCGCCGCATGATATTGATGGCGGCATCGTGCCCGTCAAACAGGCTGGCGGCAGTTACTATACGGACTTGCCGGGTGGTTTTATACGGCGCTGTGGGGGCTTGTATGGACATATCTCAAGGGTTGACCCCCAAAAATACGAAAAAGCCAGCCAGAAGCCTCTCCATCCGCAAACCATGGCAAAGCAACCCGCCGGTTATAGCCGTTATTTGCCGGCAGCAATTTGTGCGGGCCATTGCGGTAAGGATATAGGTATAAATGCCTACGCACTTTTAATTATATAGGTAAATCGGATACCTGATGGAATGAATAACATATAATTTTATGGATATAAAATCCTGTTTTTTTCTCCTTGATAATCAGCCACTTACCCCTTTTTTTGGAATAGCTATTGCAGAATACACTCGGATAGGGTATCTTGCAAAAGATGCCTTACTATTTGTATGGGTATATGAGGCGATTACTAACTGATTACGAGCGGCTTCCTGTTTGGGGTCTGATCCTGGGATTTGCTTTCCTCAGTTATGAGCAGGTAAACGCGCAGATGTTAAGCGAATATAACCTGATCAAAACCGCCACCTTTGGGTTCTATTCCGGGGAAGATTCGCTGGCGATGGCGCCTTCTGCGGTGGATGCGCAGGGGTGTATCGTAGTAGCTGGAGCTAATAAAATCACCCCCGGTGAAGGCACGAATATTGTCATTAAAAAGTATAACCGGAAGCTGGAAGAGTTGTGGTCGGTAGCGTGGAATTCGGGCAGTAATAATGATGATTATGCGCTGGATGTGCTGACGGATGACAGTTGTAATGTGTATGTAACGGGTTATACACGGGACTCTATTGATCCTTACTTTCAACGGCTAGTGGCG
>JAHBTG010000123.1 GCA_019638695.1 Bacteroidota bacterium
TGGCTTTTCACCCGGATGGCGTTGACCTGGCTTTGAGTAAGCTGTGCCAGTTCCCTGGTGCGGCGGGTGAGGTAGTTCTCCGCCAGTTTGCGCAGGGCAAACGCAGCCAGTTCTGTCCGGCGGTGCAGCAAGCGTGCGGGTGCAAAAATAACCAGGTGGTCGCCTTGCAGGCGGTAGTGCGTTTCGGCGGCAGATTCAAACACCAGCTGGCGGATGCGGCCCATGATTGCGGCTTGCTTGTCCAGCGCCTCCCGGTAGGCTTGTGCCTGGTTTTGTGCGGCGCTTTGCTGCCGGGTGTGTTTGAGTATCCAGCGGGCCTTCTGTTCCAGCAGTTGTTCTGCTTCGCGCAGGGTGCCTCCGGGGGTTTCTATCTGCAGGATACCCCCTTCTATGCGCAGGCGCACCCGCCCGGGGGCCCCGGGCCGTATAGCGGCCTCCACGCGGCTTCCTCCTAATGTCAGGCGGATGGGTGAGAACTGTCCGGCTTTCCTGGCCATAATCTGCTGCCAAGATACATTCACTTCTCCCTTGTGCTGCAACGGTACCTTACTGTAGGGTATCTTTGTACCCTATGGAGAATTCTCTGCTTCCGGAGCCTGATAGCTGGACACTGGGGGGACGCACTTTCCGCTCCCGCCTGCTGCTGGGTACCGCCGGCTATAGTAGCCCGGCGCTGCTCTTTAAAGCAGTGCAGGCTGCCGGAACGGAGATCGTCACCCTGAGTGTGCGCCGCATACAGGTAGCGCGCCGGGAAGACACTTTCTTGGATGAGCCGCTTATGCACCGCATGCAGCTGCTGCCCAATACGGCCGGCTGCTATACGGCACAGGATGCTATCCTCACGGCACAACTGGCGCGGGAAGCGCTGGAGACCAACTGGATAAAGGTGGAAGTCATAGGCGATGAACATACCTTGTTGCCTGACCCGCTGGAACTGCTCAAAGCCTGTACAGAACTCGTGAAACAAGGGTTTGTCGTTTTGCCTTATTGTCCGGATGACCCTATTCTCTGCAAACGGCTGGAAGAAGCGGGTTGTGTTGCCGTCATGCCCCTGGCAGCGCCCATAGGCAGCGGGCTGGGTATCCGCAACCCGCATAATCTCGAGCTTATCCGGGGCCTGGTCAAAGTTCCGGTCATTGTAGATGCCGGCATAGGCACCGCCAGTGATGCCGCACTGGCGCTGGAACTGGGCTGCGATGCCGTGCTGCTCAATACCGCCGTGTCCCAGGCCGTCAACCCCCCGCAGATGGCTGCTGCCATGCGCTATGCCGTAGTTGCCGGACGGCTGGCCTACCAGGCCGGGCGCATCCCCAGGATTCATCACGGCAGAGCTTCTACCCCGCTGGAGGGCCGCATTGGCACCTGATCGCTCCTGAACCTTTGCCTATTATCCGCTGTTTTAGTATAGTCTGCCTAAATTGCTCTCATGGCCACTGAAAAAGATATACTCGCCGCACTCTCCCAGGTAGAAGATCCCGACCTTAAGCGCGATATCGTTTCGCTGGGTATGGTCAAGGACCTGAAGCTGGCGTCCGGCAGGGTCTTCTTCACTGTGGAACTGACCACCCCGGCCTGTCCCCTGAAAGAAGCGATCCATAACGCGTGCGTAACGGCCATTCACACCCTGGTAGATCCTGGCCTGGAGGTGCATGTGACCATGAGCGCGCGGGTGACTGCCGGGACTGCTCCCGGTACTACCGCCCTGCCCGGGGTGAAGAATGTGATCCTGGTGGGCAGCGGTAAAGGAGGAGTGGGCAAAAGCACGGTGGCGGCTAACCTGGCGCTGGCGCTGTCTCAGCTGGGCAGCCGTGTGGGATTGCTGGATGCCGATATCTATGGGCCCAGCCTGCCCACACTTTTTGAGCTGGTAGATGAGAAGCCCTACATGGAAACCGTGGAGGGTAAGGATTATATGGTGCCTGTCGAAAAACACGGGCTGCACCTGATGTCCATCGGTTTCCTGGTGGAGGCGGACAAGGCGATTGTGTGGCGCGGCCCCATGGCCAGTAATGCGCTGCGCCAGTTGTTTGCCGATACCCGCTGGCCGGACCTGGACTATCTTATTGCAGATATGCCTCCCGGTACCGGAGATATCCAGATCACCCTCTGCCAGCAACTGCCGGTTACCGGGGCGTTGCTGGTTACCACTCCGCACCGCCTGGCGCTGGCCGACGCCCGCAAGGCTGCCGGTATGTTTGTGAGTCCCCAGATACGAGTGCCCCTGCTGGGTATCGTAGAAAACATGGCCTGGTTTGAAACGGATAAGCTCCCGGGCGAAAAATTTTATATTTTTGGCAAACAAGCCGGGCAGCAGCTTTCACAAGAATTTGCCAGCCCTGTGCTTGTACAGATTCCGTTGCTGGAAGACATGACACTTGCAGACAATACTTCACAGGCACTGGCCCTTACGGCACAGCATCCGCTGCACGCCTCTTATCGTGTACTGGCCGGAGAGCTGGCACGCCAGGTGAGCATTCGTAATGCCGGCCCGCTGCAACCTCAGAAAGCTTAATTATGCCCCAAAACGATATGGAAACCAAAATTCAGGCGGCGCTAGATACGATCCGGGGCTACTTGCAGGCAGATGGCGGCGATGTGCGCCTGCACCGCATTACGCCGGACCTGGTGGTAGAACTCGAACTTATGGGCGCCTGCACCACCTGCAATATGAGTGAAATGACCATGAAAGCAGGTATAGAGCAGGCTATCCTGCGTGCCGTGCCCGAAGTTAAGGGTGTGCGCACCGTCAATAGCCTGGCGTAGTGCCGTGCCCGGAGCAATTCTGGCATTATTTCTGCTATGTCTCTAAGCGTACCTCTAATGGTTCCTGTCTCTAATACTTTGTTCCATGAAAAAGCTCCTACTCTTCCTGGCACTTCCGCTTCTGCTGAGCGCATTGTCCTGTACCCGTGAAGGCCCTCCCGGTCCGCAGGGGCCTGCAGGCCCCGCCGGCAGCAATGGTACCGGTCCGCTGGTGTTCTCCTCTACCATTACCCTGCAGCCGGGTGACTGGGTGTTTCAGGCGCCCAGCTACACGGCAGAGGTTACCTGGGATGCCCTGACGCCCAATATCATAGATCATGGGGCCGTACTCGTATACTGGCAGGTGAATCCCAACCAGTATACCCAGTTGCCGGTTACTTTTTATCAGAACGCAGAGTTTTCTACCACAGTCGAATACTGGAAGACGGATAATACCCTGACCTTCTGGTGGACGGACTCGGACCAGAACCAGCCCACGGCGCCCGGTGCGCAGACCTTTAAGATTGTGATCATTGAAAGCACGGATTTTCTCTCCAAAACCAGCGCAGTGGACTGGAGTGATTACCATGCGGTAAAGGCTTATTACAACCTGAAAGATTAGGGCAGCTACTCAACGGCTCCCTGTGCAGACGACGCCAACATACCCTTGCGGTTTTATCCCTCTTTGCATCTCATTCAGTAGAAATGAGATGCAAAGAGGGATTGTTTTTGGTAATGATAATACAAGTTTACACCCAGAGCAGTATCAGCCGGTTAGGGTGACGTGTATGCAATGGGGGTGACCTGTAGGTGCGTAGTATGCTGCGCCCGTCCCCCCCCCGTCACCCTAAGTACAGCGAAGGATCTCTGCTCTGCTGAAATAACCCTCCCCAACCCCTCCCGCCGGGAGGTGGAGGGGGTATGCCCACTTGCACTCCCCTCTGCGGGAAAGAACGGCCTAAGCGAAAAGGGCGAAATAGCAGGAGCGGCCAGAGGCGAAATGCCCAAAACACTGTT
>JAHBTG010000124.1 GCA_019638695.1 Bacteroidota bacterium
CTGGCATTTCTGTCATATCATGCCCGGGGCAGTGATCGGAGAACAGTGCAGCCTGGGCCAGAATGTATTTGTAGCCAATGGGGTGCGCTTGGGTAATGGCGTCAAGGTGCAGAACAATGTGTCCCTCTACGAAGGTGTGGAATGTGAGGATGATGTCTTCCTGGGCCCCAGCATGGTATTTACCAATGTGCGCAATCCCAGGGCGGCTGTGGTGCGCAGAGATGCCTATTTGCCTACACGGGTGGGCAGGGGCGCCAGTATAGGAGCCAATGCCACACTGGTTTGCGGGGTGACCGTAGGCGCTTATGCTTTTGTGGGTGCGGGTACTGTGGTCACGCGGGATGTGCCGCCTTATGCGCTGGTGGTGGGCAATCCTGCTCGCCAGGCGGGATGGATGAGCCCCTGGGGGGGGCGCCTGCATTTTGATCCGCAGGGATTGGCCGTCTGCCCCGATACCGGCGAACGTTTCCGCCTGGCAGATGGACGGGTTTTTCCGTGCGAATAACCCGGTAATGTGGCGCATTCGTCATGGGTTTTGTACTTTTGGCCAATGCAGAGTCGAATCATAGAATGCCCCCGGGATGCCATGCAAGGCATCCGCGATTTTATTCCTACTGAGAAAAAGATCGAATATCTCAATGCCCTGATGGCAGTGGGATTTGATACCATAGATTTTGGCAGTTTTGTTTCTCCCAAAGCTATTCCGCAGTTGCAGGACACCGCAGAGGTGCTGGACAACCTGGACCTTAGCGCCGGCAACAGCAAGCTATTGGCCATTGTGCTGAATGAACGGGGTGCCCGGGATGCCGCGCAGTTCCAGGAGATTACCTACATGGGTTTCCCTTTGTCTGTGAGCGAGACCTTCCAGAAACGCAATGCCAACCAGACCTCTAAAGAGGCCCTGGAAATGCTTAAACGCATCAAATCCATCTGCGATAAGAGCGAGCAGCAATTAGTGGTATATCTCAGCATGGGCTTTGGTAATCCGTATGGAGATCCCTGGAACCATGACATTGTAATGGAGTATACCCAACTGGTAGCCCAGGAGGGTGTAGAGATCATCTCGCTGGCAGATACGGTGGGTACTGCCCAGCCCTCGGATATCCGGCAGTTGTTTGGCCGGCTGATCGGTGAATATGACTGGATCACCTTTGGGGCGCATTTTCATGTTTCTCCCACAGACTGGGAAGCCAAGGTGGAGGCTGCTTACCAGGCGGGGTGCCGCCGGTTTGATGCGGCGCTCAAAGGTTTTGGCGGCTGTCCTTTTGCCAAGGATGAACTGGTGGGCAACCTGGCTACCGAGAACCTGCTTTCCTATCTCCAAACGCATAAGGAACCCCATAAGGATATTCGGAAAGAGGCCCTGAAAACAGCCACCCTGGCAGCTGAGGAGCTTTTTGCGACTTATCATTGAGCCAGGGCCGTTGGGCGGCTTCTGTAAAAGTTTCGTGGAAAAAGCCGTTTTGCCTGTTGTGTTTTTGGTTATAATTGGGGACTGAATCTATACTCAGTCTAAATTATGAAGAAGCACCTCCTTTTTATACTGACTCTTTTCATGGCTGGCGGGCTGCATGCCCAGCTGCTTATGAATAACGGCGCGCTCATTCATGTACAAGCCGACGCCCGGCTCTATGTGGTGAACGGCGATGTACTGGTGACCACCAATGGCGCTAATCATGGCATTGTAGATAACTATGGGCACATAGAAGTGCGTAATGGCGATCTGTCGGCTACCAATGCCAATACGGTCATTCACAACCGCGACTCTATGGATATTCGCGGGGATGTCAGCCTGGGCAGCGATGTCTCTCTGCAATTACATGCGGGCAGCGGCATGCGCGTCACCAATGACTTTGCTGCTGAGCCCGGCACCTTCACTGCAGATATCGCCAGTCTTGTCCATTTTGACGGGGACTACCATACGGGCGGTCCTGCGGTGCAGAATGTGCGCACAGGTATGGATGGGATTTCTGTACTTGCCTTCTATCCTTCGGCCGCTCCTACCGTCAATGCTTTTGGCAATGTGCGCCTGACTACTCCCGGGCTTGCCCTGGATCCTGTGGAAGGCAGCAGCCTGGTGGTGCATGGCAGTCTCGATTTTTCGGATGAACCCAGTTTTATCAATGCCACATATTCCGGAGAAGCCCCTGCTACCAATTCCAACAGCACCAATGTCATTACCAATACAAACTCCCTGGGAGGGCTTGTGATGGCCGGCACCGCAGACTATAACATCATAGGGACTTCTACGCTAAGTATCCTGGATGAGCCGGGCGCCGGTACTGCAGATCCCAAGCATGAACGGGATTATGTGGTAGCTACTATCGTGCAGTATACCAACCCCGGAACGTCCTATATCTTCCCGCTGGGAGGTACTCTCAATAGTGTGGAGTGCCTGCAGGCTATGCGCCTGAATTTTTCTGTAGCCCCTTCTGCCTCCGATATTGTCCGCATCATGGGCACCTGGAGCGTCACCCCAATGGCAGACATTTCTGCCACGCATTGCATCTCACCCGGTACGCCTGCGGCTGAGCAATGGACAGGTACCTGGGGATGGATCCCCTTTGATAACATTGGTTTCCCGGTTTTTGCGGCTACAGGCGGACTTACCTATAATGTCTCCTTGCGCACTGTCAATGCGGCGCCGGTGGGTGCTGTGGGGACGGGTATCAAACATACACTGGATACAGACCCGGCAGTTGTGAACTGCGCTGCCAGCGCCTACGATCTCTCGTCTACCCTGCCGCAGAGCCTGTTCTCAGAAGGTGGCGGGTATCACATTCCCGTGCCGCCCATGCCTGTGGAACAACTGGCTATCCGTGCCACTCCTGTGGGAGACTATATTCGTGTAGACTGGAATACCAGTGCCGAGACCAACTCCAGCCACTATGACCTGCAGCGTTCGCTCAACGGCGTGGACTTCAATACCATTGTATCCGATATTCCGGCGGCCGGCACTACCCAGCAGCGCAGTGAATATACCCGCCCGGACTTTGCCGTACAGCGCAGCACCCTGTACCATTACCGGGTTGTTCAATATGACCACGATGGTGCCAACACCATTAGCCCCGTGGTGCAGGCCATGCTTACAGACGGCGTTGCTCGCTTCTCCGCAGGCTTATACCCCAATCCGGCTAATGAGCAGCTTAACCTGAAAGTGTATGCCCCCCAGGCTACTATGGCTAACCTGGTGCTGTATGATAACCTGGGCAAGCGTATCCACCAGCAGCGTGTATATCTGGCAGGCGGTGACCAGGTGGTAGACCTTACCCCGGTGCTGAAGACAGTGGCAGACGGGCAATATGCTCTTGTATTGCAGGCCGGCTCCTTCCACTGGCAGGAGAAGCTGATTAAGCTGAAAGACTAAGTTCTGTGCAATAACCTTTTGTAAAACCGGGATACTTCATCCCGGTTTTTTATTTTGCATAAAAATCATCCGTCCATGCCTGCTAATCCCCTGCTTACAGTGGTCATCCCTTGTTACAATGAGGCCCTGAATATCCCCCTGCTGCTCAGGCGCTTTGCCGAGAAGATAGACCGGGATGATGTAGAGCTTCTGCTGGTCAATAACGGTTCGAAGGACAATAGTGCAGAGGTATTGGCTGCAGAGCTTCCAAAATACCCTTTTGCAAGGACACATTTGGTGCCGGTGAACCAGGGATATGGGTACGGTATCCTGAGTGGCCTGGCGCAGACCACGGCCCCTTATATAGGGTGGACTCATGCCGATATGCAGACAGACCCTTATGACCTGG
>JAHBTG010000125.1 GCA_019638695.1 Bacteroidota bacterium
TCCCTTCCATCTTTATCAGCTATACCGGTGAGGCGCTGGACTTCAAAACCCCGCTGCTTAAGAGCCTGGACCGCGTGGATAAGGCAGCTACCGCCGTGGTGCAGCTGCTGGACCCGGAGGTAAAGCGCGTTTCTGCCACACTGGGCTGGGAGCAGGAGTATTTCCTGATAGACGAGAAGTTCTTTAACAACCGCCCCGACCTGGTGATGTGCGGACGCACACTCTTTGGCCTGCCTGCCGCGCGCGGACAAAAGCTGGAGGACCACTACTTCGGCAGCATTCCCGAGCGCATCATCGACTTCATGGCCGATTTTGAGACCGAATGCTACAAGCTGGGCATCCCGGTCAAGACCCGCCACAACGAAGTAGCCCCCAGCCAGTTTGAGTGTGCGCCCCACTTTGAGATCGTGAATGTGGCGGTAGACCACAACCAGCTGCTGATGGACGTACTGGACCGTGTGGCGCGCCGCTGCGGCCTGCGCGCGCTGTTGCACGAAAAGCCCTTTGAAGCCATCAACGGCAGTGGCAAGCATAACAACTGGAGCCTGGCCACAGACACGGGCCGCAACCTGCTGAGCCCGGGCAAGGACCCCCAGAGCAACCTGCTGTTCCTCACCTTCTTCATCAACGTGCTGCAGGCCGTGCATACCCATGCCGACCTGCTGCTGGCCAGCATCACCCATGCCGGCAACGAGCACCGCCTGGGTGCCAACGAAGCCCCCCCAGCCATCATATCCGTATTCACAGGGCAGGAGATCCAGGACATCCTGGATGCCTTTGCCAAAGTGGGCACAGACCGCGAAGGCAGCAAACCCGGTAGCAGTGAACTTAGGCTGGGCATCCCTGCCATCCCCACACTGGAGCGCGACAATACCGACCGCAACCGCACATCGCCCTTCCCCTTCACGGGCAACAAGTTCGAGTTCCGCGCCTGCGGGTCTTCTGCCAATACCAGCGAACCCATGATCGTGCTGAACACTATTGTGGCAGACCAGCTCGTGCAGTTCAAGGAAGCGGTAGATGCCCGCATAGCCCAGGGAGAAAGCGTCAGCAACGCAATGGCAAGCGTCCTGCAGGCCATTTATCGCGAAGCACGCCCCGTTGTCTTCAACGGTGATAACTACACCCAGGAATGGGTAGAGGAAGCCCGCCGCCGCGGCCTTATAGGCATCTCCAATGCGGCCGAAGCCCAGGACGCCTACCTCTCGGAAAAAAGCGTGTCCGTTTTTGGGCGCAACCGCATCTTCACCAAGAATGAACTGCATGCCCGTGCGGAGATCAAGCTGGAGCAGTATGTGAAGAAGCTGGACATTGAGAGCCGCATGTACGAGGAACTCTCACATACGCACATCCTGGCGGCAGCACTACAGTACCAGAACCGCCTGGCAGAGAACTTCCGCGGGCTCACCGAAATGGGGCTTACCGAAGCGGCAGAAGAAGTACGAAGCATTGCCCAGGAAATTTCTGCTGAGGTCAGCAACCTGCGCCGCCTCACCAAAGAGTTGGTTGTGGCACGCGAAGCGGCCCTTAAACTGCCCGATGCCCACCAGCAGGCGCGCAGTTTTGCCACCCAGGTCAAACCTTTCTTCACGGAGATCCGCAAGCATGCGGACCAACTGGAAAGCCTGGTAGATGACGATGCCTGGCGCCTGCCCAAGTATCGCGAGATGCTGTTTATCCGCTAAGCGTGGGGCATCCCTTCAACATAAAAGGCGGACGCATAACTGCATCCGCCTTTTTAATTTTAATGCAACCGGAAGTGCGCCGACGGGGCTAGATATCCCCGCGGGAAGAGCTTGCCAGCGGAACGCCAAACCGTCCGGACAGATAATCTGCGTCCACCTCATAGTATTGCAGCAGCTGTAACAGCAAGTCGGGGCTCAGAGCCTCATTGTGGAGATAGCAGAAATGGAGGCCGTCCAGCGCATACCCCAGTTGCTGTAGCCGGGGTAATAACTGGTTATTAACCACTCGCTCCACCAGGCGCAGGTCTGCCTGCACCAGGCTATCGGCCACCCGCTGGTGCACCTGTGCCTGGGCCAGGCTGCTGCCATCATCCGTGGTCATGGTTTGCCCCAGGATAAGCTTGCTGAGCTCGCTGTTGCAGCGCCCGATAAGCTTGTCATATACGGGGCTGCCGTCAGACTTCCCGGTCTCCAGGAACTGCAGGTCTTCCTCCCTGTCCATAACGATATGGTAGGCGGCACGCATATCGGACAAGAGCTTATCCAGCATATCCTTGCGTGTACTGTCATATGCATTGGTCTTGGCAATGGCTACCGGCATCCCATAGAGCTGGCAATACTCCGCCCAGAACTTAGAGGCCGAACGCTTCCAGAGGACATGCGGAGCAGCCTTGAAGAGCAGGCCCAGGTCATCTGCCGCACCCACTTCCATCAGAGTATGGGCATACGCTTCCACACCCCGGTAAGGAATGCGTTCTCCCCCCAGGTGTCCTTCCCGCAGGAGCGTTCCGCTGTGCGGCTCCACATACTGCATGGGTATCTTCTGGGCATCTGCCACCCGGCCCCGGGCATCCAGCCCCAGTTCCACCAGTACATACCCCTCCAGCCGCACATCCAGCACAGCTCCTACCAGCTGGTCAAACCACACGGTTTCCAGCAGCCGGGTAGCCTCCGGCTGGGGCTGGCCTGTGGTATTGCACAAGGCAAAGGCATGACCCAGCACAGCCTGCTGGCGGTTCTGTACGAGCGCCGTCAGATGCGCATCCAGCAAAATCTCCTGGTACACACGGGCCAGGTCGCGGCGGCTGGGGTATTCGCGGTTCTCTGCCTGCCGCAACGCCGTGCGCCAGGTACCAATGTCCTCATTCATACGGTACAGGGTGCGGGTAATGAGGCGCTCGCGCAGTTTTTGCTGCGTACCCGATGGCGGGGCACTCGTCGCCGGAGGCTGTGGGGCGGCTGAGCGCCTAAAATATTGCCGCAGGGCGGGAAGGAAAGATCTTGACATAAAACAGGAAAAAGAAGTTTGAATGAATGAAGAAGACAGGCAGGTTAAAACCCGGAGAGGTCGCGCTTATCCAGCCCGCCGGTGCGCACATCCAGCACAGGCGGCTGGCCGGGCTCCTGACGTGGCGGAAAGCCCGGTTGCAACTCGCCGGCCACCCCCTGGCGCAGCCATTGCAGGGCATGGTCATAGCGCTGCTGGCGCAAGGCAGGCACACTGGCAGGGTTCACCCGGCAAAAGAGGTGATAGAGCGTCATATGGCCCACACAGTTGACCAGCATAGGATGGCGCTGGCTGCCCGCCTGGGCAAAAAGCGCGTCCACATCAAACAAAGGCAGTAGCAGGGCCCGCACCTCTGCCACGGCAGTGTGCTCTGCGGCTTCCTGCAGGACAAGGTCTCCGCCAATGAGCTGCGTCAGCAGCTCGGGCTTGATAAGCCGCTCATAGTCGGCAGTTTCCAAAAAGACAGGCATAGGAAAAAGAAATGAAGGTGAATGATTTCGCTACAGGGCAAGTCTTCCTGCCCTTAAAACATATGGCGGGGCTTGGGACGGGCCAGCGGCAATGGCGGCGCCTGCGGGCGGTGCAGCAAGGAAATGGCGCCTTCCAGGGCATCCGGGCCGTCATCATGGGCGCGGCTACCGGGTCCAAAGAGCAGGAGCTGCTCCTGGAGGATACGTACATCGGGAGTTTCGCGCAGGCGGGCGTCCCAGCGGATGTCTC
>JAHBTG010000126.1 GCA_019638695.1 Bacteroidota bacterium
TCTTACAGGGGCTCAGACAGTGTTTTGGGCTGTTCGCTTTCTGGCCGTTCCCGCTATTCGCCCTTTTCGCTTAGGCCGGTTGGCAGGGGTGTTTGCCCCCCTCCCTGTGGGAGGGGTTGGGGGAGGGTTATTCCGGCAGGGCAAAGATCCTTTGCTGTGCTCAGGAGGACACGCGCGTGGTGATATGCAGGGGATGCCGGACGGGTACTTTGCTCACACGGCTGGAGCCGCGCGTGAGCGTAGAGCTCAGGAGGATGATGTATGAGTATCATATCTGACCTTTGGGTATTCGGTGTATATTTCTGTGCTATTAGTATTCACACATGGCCGCAGACATTTACGGATTGCTCAAAAATATCTTTGACAGCCTGGAGAAGCAGACCCGGACGATTGCCCAGTTATCTGAAATGCAGCTGGGGCTATCCCGGTCCCAGCAGGATATCCTGGAGAAAAATCACCATCTGGCGGCATTGCAGGAGGCTTATACCTCCAATCATGAGCATATTCTCCGCTACCAGCACCAGTTGGGCGAACAGGTGCGTGAGTTGGTAAACCAGGTAATGGATCTGCAAACCGCAAAGGTGCAGCTGGAGACCCAGCTGGACGCTCTGTATACCCTGCATACCGAAGAAATGCGGGCACTTAAGAAAAGCATACAGGAGCTGAGGGACGGGCAAGCGCCCGGAGCTTAACTATTTGGGTTGTTCTGCGTATAAGGAAGCGTGGAAATTCCTTTCAGCCAATCCGGTAAATCACTGATGCGCAATGTGCAGGCCATCTCCATGCAACAGTTGCGTACGCTTGTCCGCTGGCGTCACTGGCTCACAGACAAAACTACGGACATTGCCCAGAGTGTGTGGGACGCTACCCGCCGTGAGAGCCGCGAGACGCAGGCGGCCCTGCGGGTGTTGAGTAAAATGCTGCAGGGCCAAACCGTGACCGATGTGGAGAAAAAGCTGCTGGTAGAACAGAGTAAGGACCTGGCGCGCATCTTGCCGCTCATCGCCCTGCAGGGGATTCCCGTGCCGGTGCCCATTACCCCGGTGCTGATTGCCTTGGCCAGCCGTTATAAGCTCAATATCCTGCCCGGGGACCAGTCCGAGTTGATGGCGGAGATCCAGGCGCTGGAACCGGTGCCCGGCCCGCCCGAACCGGCCGGGAAAGATGAAAAAACTTTGCCCCCATCTGCCTGAATTGTTGCATATACATCCGCCTTTTTTGTAAAATTGCATCCCCAAACCCTGGAGGTTATAGCTCAGCTGGTTAGAGCGTCGGATTGTGGTTCCGAAGGTCGTGGGTTCGAGCCCCATTAGCCTCCCTTTCATACAAAAGCCACTCTATGCGGGTGGCTTTTCTGCGTTTATATCCCGCCAGGCAAATACCCTGGTCTATAAGAGCAGATAGGCCATGTGCGCTTTCTTCTCCATATACCTTGCAGATCGCTCCCCACTAATCGTTATTTTTGTAGTATGGTCACACCTATGGATCTCTTGCAGCATGCAGGGTTGCGCCGCACGCGTTGCCGGGAGGCGGTGATCGGGTACTTCCTGGAAAAAGGGGTTGCCCTGGCGCATGCAGACCTGGAGCAGGCTTTGCCTGCCTATGACCGTGTGACCCTGTATCGTACCCTGGCCACCTTCATGGAGCATCAGCTGCTGCATAAAGTAGTGGATGATGGTGCTGTGGTGAAATATGCCCTGAGCGAGACTGCGCATGAACATCACCACCATGTGCATTTCAAGTGTGTACAATGCCAGACCACCACTTGCCTGGCAGAGGTGGAAGCTCCCCGCATGAGCCTGCCGCCTGCCTATGAGGTGCATGAGCAGAACCTGCTGTTAGTGGGCGTTTGCCCTACTTGTCATTAATTTTTGTCCACAAGGTATCCCTGGGGTGGGGTATCGGCGTATATGCTTAGGTAAACCCAACTATTCCAGCTATGCCAGTCCCCTTTCGGCGCATTGCCATTTCTCCCGGGTTGCTCTTGCCGGATACACCCCTCTCTGTCATGGAACACCAACTGAGCCTGTGGGCGCGGGAATCTGTGCGGGCAGGTGCAGATGCTCTGATGCTGCGGGAGCATGCCTTGCAGCCGTCACTGTTCTCGCAGGCGGTCACCCGGTTGCACCCGGTTGCAGAGGCACTGCAGGTGCCCTTGTTGCTCAATGCCGCCTATGTCCTCAAAGACTGGCACCCGGCAGGCTTGCACCACCGGGCAGATGTGCAGATTCCGTTGCCGGAATCCCGCACTTACTGGATAGGCCGCAGCTGCCATCACCTGGAAGATGCCCTACGGGCTCAGCAGCAGGGATATGACTACCTCACCTTCAGCCCCATTTTCCCCACAGCCAGCCATCCGCACCACCATCCGCTGGGGCTGGACGCCCTGGAATCCGTGTGTAGTGCGCTCAGGATACCGGTATTTGCGCTGGGGGGGGTGACGCTGGCGCGTGAGGTCCATTGCCACAAAGCAGGTGCCTGGGGCATTGCCAGCATCCGCGGGTTCCTGATGGTGCCCACGGTCTAGGGTGCAGCGGGCGCTATTTGCCCCTGAATACCGGCTTGCGTTTTTCGTTGAAAGCGGTGACGGCCTCGCGGTAATCTTCGCTGCTGCCGGCTATTTGCTGGCAGTTCTTCTCCATTTCCAGCATTTCGTCCAGCGAAGAGCGTTCGCTGCGCAGGAGCATACGTTTGATGAGCCCCACCGCAATAGGGGCTTTGCCCGCATATTCGGCGGCCAGTTCTGCCACCCGGGTATCCAGCGCAGCAGCGGGCACCACTTCGTTGACAAAATCCAGCGCCAGCGCATCCAGTGCCGGGATCTTGTTGCCCTGGGTGGCAATGCGGAAAGCCTGCCTGCGCCCTGTCAGGCGGGGCAGGGCATAGCTGCTGCCGCTGTCCAGCACCAGGCCGATATTGGCAAAGGCAAAGACAAAACTGGCAGTATCTGCGGCAATAGCCAGGTCACAGGCTAGCACAATGCCGGCACCGGCGCCTGCCGCCACCCCGTTCACCCGTGCGATGATGGGTTTCTCTATGCTATACAGCAGCCGTGTCATGGGATTGTAGCGTTTTTCCACGCTATCGGCCAGGTTGCGCTGCTGCCCGGATATGGCCTTGAGGTCCTGCCCGGAGCAGAATGCCTTGTCTCCGGCGCCCGTCACGACGATCACCCGTACTTCCGGGTCTTTGGCCGCTTTTTTCAGGGCGTCTATAAAGGCATAGCTCATTTCGTCATTAAAGGCGTTGTAGACATCCGGACGGTTCAGCGTGAGGGTGCATACCTGGTTGTGCACATGATAAAGGACGGTATCGGACATAGTATCAGGGGGGATTAGGGTATCCACAAATATATCTGTAAACCATAAAAAGATACCCCGGCCAGCAACCCTATTGCAAACGCAGATGCCAGCTGCCCGCGGGTGTGCGCGCCTTCCCGGTAGCGGGCTATTGCGATGAGTATGGGAATGCAGAGCATAACCACTTCCTGCCAGGGCATATCCAGGCTCCAGATGCGGTCGTTGCGGCCGGCGATAAATACCCATAATGCGGCGGGGGCAATGACATGCAGCGAGGTTTTATGCCATAAGGTGACTGCCATGGCCAGCAGGTTCACCCACAGGAGGAA
>JAHBTG010000127.1 GCA_019638695.1 Bacteroidota bacterium
GCCCTCATACTCTCCCTGGCGAATGGCGGCGAGGTTGGTACGGCCAGGGACACGGGCGCTATGCTCGTAGAGGTATACGGGAATCTGAAGCTCCGTGCCGACACGCTGTGCAAGCTGCTGCACATAGACATCCAGCTGCAAAGCGGTGATGTGCTGCAAGGGCACGAACGGACAGACATCTGTGGCACCCAGGCGCGGATGCGCGCCGGTGTGCTGCCGCATGTCTATCAGCTGCGCAGCCGTACTGATGCCCCTGTATGCGGCTTCTGCCACAGGCATGGGCGGCCCCACAAAGGTGACCACCGTGCGGTGGGCATCGTGGCCGCTATCCACATGGAGCACATGGACCTCCGGCACGCTGGCAATGGCATCTACAATGGCCTGCACCACCTGGGGATTGCGCCCGTCGCTGAAGTTGGGGATGCACTCTACCAGGGCGGCGTGTTCCAGCAGATCTATCATGGGAAGTAAAAATACAAATACTTGGCAATAGGGCCTATGCGCCGGGGCAAGGGTCAGTTGCCCGGCATTGCCCAATCCTGTGTATTTTGCCGCTATGAGAATAGCATTAGTAGGGTATGGCAAAATGGGCCATGCCATTGAAGAAGCGGCCATTGCCCGCGGACATGAGGTGACCTTTCGGATAGACCAGCACAACATGCAGGAGCTGGATGCCCTCTCGGCAGAGAACACGGATGTGTGCATAGAGTTTACCCACCCGGATGCGGTGCTGGGCAACCTGAAACGGCTTATCCCCAAGTCTCTCCCGCTGGTGATCGGCACCACGGGCTGGGAAAGCCTGAGAGAGGATATCCGCAAACTGACGCTGAGCCAGGGCACGGGACTGGTGCACGCGAGCAACTTCAGCCTGGGCATGAACGTGATGTTCCGCCTCAATAAGGAGCTGGCGCGCATCATGGACCGCTACCCGCAGTATGACGTGTTTGTAGAAGACCAGCATCATGCACAGAAGAAAGACTCGCCCAGCGGCACGGCCCTGAGCCTGGCCCAGCAGATTGTGGACGGACTGGCCCGCAAAACGGATTATGTGAATACACACGACCTGGCCAGACGGGCGCCCCTGGACCATGAGCTGAGCATCAGCTCCGTGCGCGCCGGCAAGATCGTAGGGATCCACCAGGTGAGCTATACCAGCGACGAAGACACCATCACTCTGAAGCACGAAGCGCATAACCGCAACGGCTTCGCCGTGGGTGCCGTGATAGCGGCCGAACTGATCGCCGGCCGCAAGGGGTTCTTTGAGTTCTCTGAGCTGTTATGGGACGAATAAAGCCGCACAGATTGTGCTTAACGGCTTATACCTAGTCCCTACTGTATGTCAGCTAAAGAATATTGCTATTTTCTGCAAAAAGGAAAATGAGGCTTTGTTCCTTAAGATAATTTAACAGCCAAAAGATGCAGTTCATCGAAATGTATCAACGGTCTATCCACGTTATACCTAATATAAGGATGAACTTCATGACGCGTCAGCTGTGAAGCATTAGGTGCAGCCAGATCATGGGGTTCCCCATACTTAACTCTAATAAGTCCCCGCTATGCCCAAAGGGTTATAGCGGGGCACCATTTTAGGGGGTACCCTTTCTATTACTGGCCGGCCGGTTCTATCCGGATCTCAAAGCTCAGGGGCACTGCCTTGCGCAGGAGCGCACTCACTCCGCAATACTTTTCCTTGCTGAGCTCCACTGCTTTACGCACTTTCTCGGGGTCCAGGTTATTGCCGCGCAGCGTATAGATGATCTTCATCTCTGTATAGGTGCGGGGATGCTCGTCCGTGACGGGAGCCTCCACGGCTACCTCAAAGGCGGTAAGCTCCTGCCGCATCTTTTCCAGCAAAGAAACCACATCTATGGCCGTGCAACCGGCCAGGCTGACGAGCATAAGTTTCTTGGGGGTGATCTGCCCACGGGTATGGTCGCCATCCAGGTGGATGGGGCTGCCGTTGATCTCGCTGTCAAACGCCTGGCCGCCGGCCCAGGTACAAGCTATACGATGTGTCTCCATGATCTAAAATTAGGTAATGATATACAAGGTTACACTCACAGTGGTATCAACCGCTCAGAGCACCTTCTGTGACAAGTCTTACTTTTTTCTTGATAAAAAAGTAAGCAAAAAATCAAGGCTGAACAGCAAACGGGGGAGTCCCCTGTGCTCCGGCGGCCCAAAACAAACTCGCCCCCTGGCAGGGGCTCAGACAGTGTTTTGGGCTGTCCGCCTGCGCTCCGGCGCCTCTTGTTCCCCTTTTGCTGTGAGGCCGGTCTTACAGGAGCGTATATCTGCCAGATGGGAAACATGGGAAAAAGAGCAGGGTGTAAACTTGTATATCAGTGCCCTAAATTACAGATTCTGATAAAAAAGGCCATACTTATGCAGTATGGCCTTTTGTGTCTATCAGGATAACAGCTGCGGGACGCTTACAGGTTAAACGCCTTGCGCAGGGTGTCTACATAGTCCAGCTCCTCCCAGGGGAAGAACTTCACTACTTTTTTGCTTTGGGTGCGGCATTCGCTTACGGCGCCGCTCTGGTGATCCACTTTCACCAGGTTGAGCATCACCTCGCGGGTCTCAAACTGGCGGCCCATATGGCCATAGGCCGCAGAGTTGCGGTAGATGGGGTTCAGCAGGTTCAGGCGCTCCACAATGGCTTTGGGACGCATATCGAAGATATCGTTCAGCTTGAGGGCAATCTCATGGTCCTTGAGGCCGATCTTGCTGGTGCCGTAGGTGTTCACAAACAAGGATACCGGACGGGCCACACCAATGGCATAGGCCACCTGAATAAGGGCCTCATCGCACACCCCGGCAGCTACCAGGTTCTTGGCAATGTGGCGGGCGGCATACGCCGCGGAACGGTCTACCTTGGAGGGGTCCTTTCCGCTGAAAGCTCCGCCCCCGTGAGCGCCTTTGCCGCCATAGGTATCTACAATGATCTTGCGGCCGGTAAGTCCGGCATCTCCGTGCGGCCCCCCGATCACGAATTTACCGGTAGGGTTCACGTGGTATTTGGTGTTGTTGTCCAGCAGCTCGGCAGGAATCACACGCGGGATGAGAATGTTGCGCACATCCTGGGTGATCTTGTCGTGCATAGCATTGTCATTGGCAAACTCGTCATGCTGGGTAGAGAGTACGATAGCCTCCACACGCTGGGGTTTGCCGTGCGCATCATACTGAATGGTTACCTGGCTCTTAGAATCGGGGCGCAGGTAAGGCATCAGTTGTGTGTCTTTGCGGAGGGTGGCCAGCTCATGCACCAGGCGGTGGGAGAAGGCCAGCGCCATGGGCATATACTCAGGGGTTTCATTGGTGGCGTAGCCAAACATCATGCCCTGGTCACCGGCGCCCTGGTCTTTGCTGAGCGACTCATGTTCGTTCACCCCGCGGGCAATGTCCGGGCTCTGGCTGTGCAGGGCCACCATGATACCGCAGGAGTTGGCATCAAACATGTATTCGCTACGGTTGTAACCGATCTGGCGAATGGTTTCACGAGCCACTTCCTGCACGTCCACATAGGCATTGGTGGTCACTTCGCCCCCTATCACCACCAAGCCGGTGGTTACAAAGGTCTCACAAGCCACGCGTGAGGTAGGAT
>JAHBTG010000128.1 GCA_019638695.1 Bacteroidota bacterium
TTATTATCCAATACCAGGGTGTAGGTATAGGTGCCCGCTTTTAAGGCGTTGGCAGGCAGGGTATAACTGCCTTCCCCGGTTCTCACAGGAATGGTCTTTACGATCCGGCCCTGCATATCGATCATTTCTATATAGGCCGTCCCGGCGGTGGTGGGCACATAATAGGAGATCAGGGTCTCGCCGCTGGTGGGGTTGGGCTTGTTCTGGGCCAGGTAGGGCAGTTCCAGTTGCTTTTCCAGCACACGGTTGATGCTTTCGCTCTCTGTTTCCGGCGCTGTTTTATAGCTGCCTTGTGCGCAGCAGCTGTTTAGCCGCTGTTCCAGTTGTGCCAGCTGCATCCGCAGTTCTTTTACTTCTGCATGCTGCTCTTTCAGGGCCTGGGTCAGTAGTGGAATCAGCGCCGTACCGTTCATAAAATAGATGGTACTATCGGTGCCCGGTACTACTGCTTCGGGCAAAACCTTTTCTACCTCCTGTGCAATAAAGCCTGTCTGACGGCCAAGAGGAAAGGCATGTTTCACCTGTACCACTTCCACCACACGGCCTAAACTGTCTGTCTTTTCATAGCTTGTATGGGTAGCCATTGGGGCCAGTGTATCATACTCAAAGGTTACCGGATTCAGTCTTTCCAGCTTTTCTAACGCACCCTCTAGTTCGCCCACATTCCGCTTTACTCTACTATCGGAGGCATAATATAGGCCCCCAGCAGCTAGAATATTGCCATTGACACCCAGGCGATTAATCCCAAAAGGAGTACCCAACCAATTACCCCCACCGGGTATCGGCATACTAGTATACCCGCAGACCGTAACATCGCCGCCCGTGCCGTCCTCCAGGGAGCCTGCCCTACCCAGGACCACGGTACTGCTGGCCGTCACCACCGCCTCATTACCAATAGCCGTAGCATAGGTATGGTTGCCGCTCACGGCCGTGCTGCGGCCCACCAGCACACAGCGGCTGGCCGTGCCCGTGTGGCCCACCCACCCGGCATGCGCGCCCACAAAGGTGTTGCTGTGCCCGCTGGTGTTGGACACCCCGGCGGAGTGGCCCACAAATACGTTCACCCCGCCGGAGGTGCTGCGCCCGGCGCGGTAGCCCATGGCCGTGTTGCCGTCGCCCGTGTTGCCCAGCTCATAGGCCTCGCGGCCGATAATCACGTGGTCTATCCCGGCATTCATGCTGGCTGCTGCCTGGCTGCCGATGACCACATGCCCGCCGTTGGTGGCCATGGTGTTGGCGGCGTTATGCCCCAGGGCTACCACATTGGAAGCACTCGTATAGGCACCGGCCGCCCGGCCCACAAAGGTGTTGTTGGTTCCCGGCACCCTCAGCACCGTATTATTCCCAATCATATAGCCCTGAGTTGTGGCATGGATATTCACATTACCATTTACGTGCAAAGGCTGCACAGGGTTGGTGAGGCCCACGCCCACGCGTCCGGGCGTGGCGCCGCTATTGGTGTTGGCCAGGATCGTGAGGGCGGGCTGCGTGCCCACCACGCCCACGCCCAGCATGAGGGTGTTGGGCAGGTTGTTCACAAACTGGTTGGGAAACGCGCCCACGCCGCTGCCCAGGAGCACATTGTCCGCCGCCTCGCTGCGCAGGTTATGCCCGCCCAGGAAGGCGCGCGGCGCCCCGTTGGTGGCATTGCTCTGGTAGCCTGCGATGAGCGTGCGCTCCCCCGCATTGTCGTTGGTAGAGCCCAGCACCATGCTGCGCGTGCCGCTGGCCACGTTCAGGTCGCCGATCGTGATCGTGTTGGTGCCCGTAGACTGGTTGCTGGCGCCCATGGCCACGGAGGCCGCACTGGTGGCGCGGGAGTTATAGCCCGCCGCAAAGGACGTCTCGCCGCTGGCCGTCACATCCGTGCCAAAAGCCGCGGAGGCAAAGCCGATATTGGCCAGGTCCCACTGCGTGCTCCACACATTGCCGGCGCGGACGGCCGCGCGGGTGGGCACCCACATGAGGCGCGAGCCCGCGCCCGTGGCCGGCACGCCGCCGCTGCCGCCGGGGGCCATCAGCCCGCCGTCTGCCTGGATGATCAGCCGGTTGGCGTTGTTGGTGCGCACATTCAGCGCCTGCGCATTGGTGGTGCCCAGGAACTGGCCCGCCGAAATGGCGTTGCCCGCCAGGCGCCAGGCGTTGGCATCGCTGGCGGGGCCAAAGGTGCCGTCGCCCCGCAGCACATCCGCCGCATCGCCCGTAAACACGCGGCTGCCCACCACGCCGTTGGCATCGGCCAGCAGCAGCCGGTGCGCCGTCACCCCCGTCAGCAGCGTGTCTATGCGCAGCTGCCCGCGCAGGTGCAGCTTGTGCGTGGGCGCCGTGGTGCCAATACCCACCCGGCCCAGGCTGCTGTCTGCATTAATATACGTGTGTTCATGCGTATAGGCATAGGTCCAGGGATTTACGGTGACGGCCCGCAGCGTATTGATCTGCAGCGGCCCCGTGCTGGTATACAGCAGCTTCTGGGCGCTTGTGTGGCCGGTAATGACCACCGAGCTGTCGCCCACGTGCAGCTCATTCACCACCCGCAGGAAATTCGCCTGCAACGAATCAAAAGCCCCGCTGGGCGGCAAACTCATGGGCGCCTGCGCCCGCAAGCCCGGGCAAGCGCACACCGCCAGCCCGCAGGCCAGCATACACCAAAGAAAATACTTCATAGCACTAGCAGTTTAAAATGAACAGGATAGAACATAACAAAACTGCGGGCTTGGCCAAACTCCGACAATTGTACCGCTAGTCTACTATACTTTTTGGCGAATGCCAAGCATTTAGTTTAAAAACATTTAAATAAACATGCATTTTGTTGGAATGATTGCAAAAAATTAGGCACGCCCTTGCCCGCATCCTCAGAGGCCTGCTACAGCCTGATTGACAACGAGTAGGTACGCGCCTTTCGGCGCGATACCTGGCTCATTTCGTCAATCCACATTGTAGCAGTTTCTGAGGATGAAATGATCAGATATGCGATAATATCTTAAAGGGTGCTATGTGCAGCGGGTTTCTTGTGCGATAGGCAAGAGGGGGGTAAAAGTGGTTTGTACAAAGATAGGACGGCGGGGGTGGGTGCGCAAGCCCCCTCCTTAAGAAGGAGGGGCATATCCGGGGATGCCGAACGGGTTTCGGGGTCTCCGGCACCTATTGCCCCCCTCCCCGCGGGAGGGGCCGGGGGAGGGTTATTCTTGCAGAGCGAGATCCTTCGCTCCGCTCAGGATGACGCGGGGGGTGCAGAGCGCACGGTGCTGGGCCGGGGATGCCGAAATAAATTCGGCAGGACGGGTACTTTGCAACCGCGGCGGGAGCTAGACGCAAAAAAAAAGCACCTGGCGAACCAGGTGCTTTGATTATTTGAGGCAGGAAGAGATAGCCGAATACTCCATAACGCTCCTGAATTGATCGCAAAGA
>JAHBTG010000129.1 GCA_019638695.1 Bacteroidota bacterium
GCAAGGTTAGTTCAGCAACAGGCATCTTGTTCAGGGGTTAGGATGTTAGTAAGTAATCAGACGAATTGTCCAAAAATTAGGACAGAAAACAACTGCTAATCAGTGGAATTCGACCACTATACTGGAAAATACGGTAAAATTGTGCGGCCAGTCGTTCAATGGTTATTTTCTAATTAATCAGGTATATGAAAATCGTTGTTTTAGGTGCCGGCGGCAGAGTGGGGCAAAACATGCTCCTGCAAAGCATAGATGATGGCCATGAAGTAACCGGGTTTGTGCGCAGCGCAGATTCCGTCCTGCTGCGCAATCCCCGTTTGCACCTGTGTGTGGGCGATGCCCTCAGCAGGGCCGATATCACCCGGGCGCTCGCGGGCGCCGATGCCGTGATCTCTGCCCTGGGTTCGCGGGTGCTGGATAAACCCATTACGCTGATGAGCGAGGCCATGTCCCACATCCTGGCGGGCATGCAGGTCCAGGGCGTTAAAAGAGTGCTGGCGGTGGCCGGTTCCGGTATCCTGCAGGCCGATGCGCAGCACTTGCGTATGGATCTTCCGGATTTTCCGCCCATGCTGCGCCATGTGTCCGAAGACCATTTGCGGGTGTATGACCTGCTGCGCAACAGCGCCGCAGACTGGACGCTGGTATGCCCACCCATGATGCCCAGCGATGCCCGCACGGAGCAGTACCGTGTGCAGGCCGATTACCTGCCCGAAGGCGCTACCCATATCTCCGCCGCAGACTGCGCCCATTTTGTCGTGCGCGAAGCTTTGCAGAATGCCTTCGCCGGCCGCCGGGTGGGCATAGGCTATTAAAAGACGCCCCGTAAAAACTTGAATTACCCCCGGAGAAAACCTAACTTGGGGGGTGGATGAAAAGCTGCTCCAATATGCCTGGAAGACCCTGCGCTTTCCCCTGCAATCCCTGCGTACGACCACCGGGCAGCCCGTTCACATTCGTCACCAGGGCCGCCTCAATACCCACCAGGGTCCGGATTTTCTCGATGCCGCCCTGGTGATTGACAATATGCACTGGCGCGGCGCCGTGGAAATACACCGCCATACACACCAGTGGTATCAGCACCGCCACCACCAGGATGCCCGCTATAACGCCACCGTCCTCCATGTGGTGGGGCGCAGCACCGGGGTACCTGTCTTCCGGGCAGATGGCACCCCGGTGCCGGAACTGGCGTTGGGCGCATTGCTGAACCCTTGCTTTACTGCCAACTATCAACGTATGCAAACGGAACTTACTGCTTTGCCCTGTGCCTATGGGATAGACCAGGTACCCGCTTTTGTGCAGTCGCATTGGCTGGAGCGTATGGGCTGGGAACGCCTGCAACAAAAGTCCGAGGCCCAGCTGCCCCAGCTGGCCCATTACCGGGGAGACTGGGAGCAGCTGCTGTGGGTGCAGTTGTGTGCGGCATTGGGCGCACCCCTGAATACAGACCCTTTTACCCGGCTGGCCGGCCAGCTACCCGCGAGCGTGGTACGCCGCTACCTGGCGCAACCCCTGCAGCTCGAAGCCCTGCTGCTGGGCATGGCAGGGATGCTGCATCATCCTGCAGATGACTACCTGCAAAGTTTGGCACAGGAATGGCAGTACCTGCAGCAGAAACACCAGCTTGCCGCCATGCCTCCCGAGCAATTTGTCCACCTGCGGATGCGCCCCGCCAACTTTCCCGGGTTGCGGCTGGCCCAGCTGGCGGCGTTGCTGCACCGCTTGCCGCACCTGTTTGCATTAATAGAGCAACCCGCCCTGCTCCATACACCCGTCCAGGCCTCGGCCTACTGGGATACCCATTATATGCCGGGTAAACCCGGCAGCGCCCGCCCCAAACGGCTGGGCAGGCAGGCGCTGGATCACCTGGTGATCAATGCCATAGTGCCTTTTGCCGCCTGCTATTATGCGCGGGCAGGGAAAGCGCAGGAAGACTCCCGGGAGCGCCTGCAAGGCTGGCTTCAGCAGCTGGCCCCCGAGGACAACCATATTACCCGTATCTATACGGCGCTGGGTACCTCCAACACAGATGCCTTTCGTTCCCAGGCCCTGCTGCATCTGCACAAGCAGTATTGCAGCCACAGGAGATGCACGGAATGCGCCGTCGGCCATCATTTGCTCAAGTCTCCCATATGAAAACCCTCCTGCTACTGATCGGTACCTGCCTGCCCTTTTCCCTGGGAGCACAGGATCTCACGGCGCTGGATACCGAGTATGGTTTTCTGGGTGTGCGGCTGGGTACTCCTGCCGACAGCATTCCCGGCTTGGTAAGGGACGGCAGCTTTGAAAAGAAAGACCGTTATGTGCCCCGGGTTATGCCTCGCCAGGTACATAATATTACGGTGACCCGGGTGGAGTACCTGTTCTGGGAAAACCGGCTGCATTCCATCCGTATCCGCACAGAAGGGAACCCCGCCACGGAACAGTTGCGTGAACTGCTGGAGATTTACTATGGAGAGTACCAGCAAAGAGGGCTGGAAGGCTTCTACAGCTGGCAGGGCCGCCTGGTGCGCCTGGAGATGGAAGAGAACCTCATTTCCCGCAATGCCTGGACCACGTTTACCTCGCTGGAAGCAGACCGGGCTTTTTCCCGGGTGTGGAGAAGAGACTGACCTTATTTTACCCGATATACCCATGCCAGATTATCCCATTACCCACGATACTACCCACCAGCGTTTTTCGCTGATGGTGGAGGGCCAGGAAAGTTATCTTACCTACCTGGTGGCTGCGGACGGCAGCTGGAATTTCAACTACAGCTTTACCCCGCCCGAACACCGCGGGAAGGGACTGGCGCGCCGCCTGGTGGTGCATGCCAAAGCTTATTGCGAAGCGCATGCCATTCGTTACCGCGCTACCTGTCCGTATGTAGCCTATACGCTGGAGCGGTTATAAGTTGCTAGCGTACCCATATCTGGTGATGAGAATCGTAGCTGCCCACGGCCGTGCATCCGCAGGAGCCCAGTGTGGCGGTAGCGTCATCTACTTCCCACCGGTCATTGCCGCAACTGCCGTTGCCGTCCACGGCCCACTGGTAGTTGCAGTTATTATACATGGGATAATCGGTCATGGCCTCATTACCGCGGTTGGTATAGCCTCCGGTGTAGCTGGCCGGCAGGAAGGCGCTGTGTCCTGCCAGAGCTGTGTAGCTGCCTGCTATCC
>JAHBTG010000013.1 GCA_019638695.1 Bacteroidota bacterium
CGTCATGCACCCGGTTCACATCCTGCATACTGCGGGCCGTGTCCATCAGGGCAAAACAGCGGCTGTCCATCTCAAAGTGTGTAAAATCCGCACTGCGCAGTACGGCATACAGCTGCGAAAGCGGAATATCTGCTGTGCGCCATGTGGCGCTGACAGGCCGGAATCGGAGCCCCCGTTCCTGCCAGCTTTCCAGCCTGGCCTGCGGGGATAGGCCTATGATAGCCCGCACATACTGGTTGAGCCCGGTGCCTTGCACCAGGTAGCGTTCGCCGAGTGCGGCGGGGATAGGTTTCAGAAAATCTCCCTTGGCCGAAAAATGGTCACGGCTCTCATTCAGGAAAAAGCCCGTGGGACCGTAAGTAATAGGTTGGCCATTCAGTCTGAATACTTGACAAATGAGCAAGCTTGCCAGCAAAAGTTTCTTCATACGATAAAATTAGACAATAATTATTAGCTGAAACCTAATGCGCACTCTTTTTCAAAAAACCCGGCATCTGCAGATATTGGGCGGATAGTAATTAAGCTTTACCTTTGGAGCCTCTTGTGCAGATCAGTAATGCAATTATTTACCAGGCGTTCAGGCGTCATACTTCTTCAGTAGCCTATGTGGAAAGCGGTATCCCGCATTGTCATCCGGCACCGGGTCTTGTTGCTTATTGCGGTGGGGCTTCTCACCGCCTTCTTTGCCTATCATGGTTCCAAGGTGGAGAAGAGCCAGGAGTTTGCCCGGGTAGTTCCCACGGATGACCCGGACTTTCAGAACTTCATGCAGTTTCAGAAGCTGTTTGGAGAAGATGCCAATACCATTATCATAGGACTTAAAGGAGAGCACCTGTTTACTCCCGGCGGCCTGAATGCTATCCGCCGTTTTTGCGAGGATGCCCGCAAGATGGCGGGTGTGCAGGAAGTAGTGAGCATTACCCATGTCTATGACCTGGTTGTCAATGACAGCACGCAGTCATTTGTAACGGAGCCTTTGCTCCGGGACAGCATCCGCACCCAGGCCCAGGCCAATGCCCTGAAGCGGAAGATCCAGGGCCTCAAGTTCTATGAAGGGCTCCTCCTCAACAAGGATGGCAGCGCCACCATTGTGGCCGTCACCATTACCAAAGAGGCCAGCAACAGCAAGCAGAAGCATCAGCTGGTAGTAGATCTCAGGGATCAGGTGCATGTGCTTTCCCGGCAATCGGGCCTGGAGGCGCATGTGGTAGGCTTGCCCTACATCCGCAGTTATATGAGCACCCAGATTGCCAAGGAGCTTAACCTGTTCATGGCGCTGGCCATCGCCCTCACGGCGCTGTCTCTCTATGCTTTCTACCGCTCATTCTATGCGGTGATCTTCCCGCTCATCCTCCTGGCGGTGTCTTCGCTGGTGACGCTGGGGCTGGTGCAGGTCCTGGGGTACAAGCTCAATATCCTGAGTGCGCTCCTGCCTCCCATCATTGTGATCCTGGGCATACCTTCCAGCATCTACCTGCTGAGCGATTACCACGACGAATATAAGAAGACCGGGCATAAACTGCTGGCCATTAGCAAGATGGTGCGCAAGCTGGGATTGGTCACCTTCATGATCAACGCCAATACCGCCTTTGGATTCCTGACGCTCTATTTTACGCAGGTGACCATCCTGCAGGAATTTGGCCTGGTAGCCTTTATCTCTACCATGCTCACCTTTGTGCTCACCATGATCATTATTCCGGGGGTGTTCAGCCTGCTGCCGCCGCCCACGGATAAGAACCTGAAGCACCTGGATGCCCCGGCCATTGTGCGCATTGTGCAGCTGACAGACCGCCTGGTGCAGCGGCGCAGCAGGGGTATCTTCATTACCACCTGCATTATTCTGGTCATAGGGGTTATCGGCTGTTTCAAGCTCCAGGCCGTGAGCTTCATGGTAGATGACCTGCCCAAGGGAGATACTATCCGCAAGGACCTGGCTTTCCTCGAGGCCAACTTCAAGGGCGTCATGCCATTTGAGATAGTGATCGATACCCGCAAGGAAGGTTCCCTCAAGAAGCTGCGTTATCTGAAAAAAATAGATGCCCTCCAGGACAGCCTTAAGAAATATCCTGAACTGAGCCGTACCCTCAGTATCGTAGATGCACTCAAATGGAGCCGCCAGGCCTATATGGGCGGAGCTCCCGGAGAGTATCAACTGCCTGCGCGGGAAGAACTTACCTTTATTGCGGAGTATGCCGACAATACGCGCCGCCAGGCCGAACCTCAGGCAACTGCACGGCCTGCAGGCCGCCGCGATATCCTTCGTATCGTGGTAGACAGTACCTACCGGTATGCGCGCATTACCGGGTATGTCAAGGATATCGGTTCCAATGAAATGCCTCACCTTATGGAGCGGGTGCAGGCTGATATTGACGAGGTATTTGCCCAGGAGATGGCCCCCAAAGGAGACCAAGACGCCTCCAATACGCTGAACAGCTTTATTACCGGTACTACCTCTATCTTCCTCAAGGCCAATGAGTACCTGATCGATAACCTGGCCTGGAGCCTGCTGGCTGTGTTCCTGCTGATCGGGCTGCAGATGCAGCTGCTCTTCGGCTCTTTCCGCATCATGATGATCAGTATGGTGCCCAACCTGATTCCGCTGGCCGTAACGGCAGGGATTATGGGTTACCTGGACATTGCCATGAAGCCCAGCACGGCGCTTATTTATGAACTGGCCTTTGGCATTGCCATAGACAACAGCATCCATTACCTGGCCATGTACCGGCAGAAGCGCAAAAGCGGAATGTCCATACCAGATTCTGTGTCCGAAACCCTGCGGGTCACGGGCATGAGCATCATCTACACGTCCATCGTATTGTTCGTAGGCTTTATCATCTTCACCCCCAGTACATTCGGCAGTACGCAGGCCCTGGGCTTGCTTACCAGCATCACTTTATTTGTGGCGATGTTCAGCAACCTGCTGCTGATGCCTGCCCTGCTGCTCAAGTTTGACCGGGAGAAATCAGTGGAAGGTCCTGCTCCCATAGATCCCCCTGCAGATCTGGACAACGGACTGGAAGAGATCTCTCACCTGGAATAGCGCACAATAGGCCGGTATGTCGGCTGGAGTGGGTAACGACTGAAGTGCCTTGTAGAGCTTCTTAGAAGAGCCAGCCCACACCCACTACCAGGTTGAAGCCGTTATGATGCAGGAGGCGCTTGCCTGCCCAGCGGGCTATCTGGGTGTCGCCGGAGCGGTTGGTAGCCAAGTAACCCATGCGGAACAATACCCCCGTTTGCACCCCTATGTCCAGCAGCCAGCGAGGCGCTATGGCCAGTTGATTGCCTACCTGCAGGTTGACGGCCAGCGCATGCAGTTCTCCGAAACGGTAACCCCCCAGGGCTTCGCTGGTTCGCTGGCTGCTATGTTTGCCTTCATAGATATAAGCATAGTGCCGGTTGACATCTACAGCTCCGTAGAGGCCGAGCGGCGCCAGGCTGCCCGCCGGGCGCGGCCAGAAGACCTTGGCACGCAATCCCCAGTACAGGCTGCTGATGCGCAGGAAGTCGCCATCCGCCAGTCCTCTTTCTTCCAGCGTCACACCCGTTGGGTGGGTCGTCACCTCCAGCGGCAGGGCTGTGGCCATGCCGCCCACTTGTGCCCCTACCGCCAGCCAGGGACGCAGCACGTACTCTGCACCCAGCTGGTTGCGCAGGTTCCAGCGCCCTAATGGGAGGGGCTGATGCCGCACCGAGGGAAAGAGATACCCGTTCCACTGAAGATAGGCGCGGCGGCCTTGCCAGCCGGCTGTCTGCGCCTGCAGCCAGTGGGGGACAGACAGCAGTCCTATGAGGATAATAAAGAGGAATGTGCGCAGGCTCATGGTTGCGGAACGGCTATATGGCTGCATTGGAGCAACGCCTGGTGGATATGGGCATGCCAGAGATCCTGCCGCCAATGATCTGCCCGGATGCTTGCGCTATAGGTAAAAGCCGGCTGTCCGGTGCGCAGGTAATATACCCGCAGGTTCACGGTCTGCTGGGGGGCAGGGGTAGCCGCATAATACAGCCCTGCAGGCAGCAGCGGGGTGACCACAGCACTGGCGGCCAATACCCAGGGCCAGTGCTCCCGGTGCTGGCGGGAAGTATATACCTGGCAAGTGGCCCCAAATTGCCCGCCTGACGGGGCATATTCCGGGCAAAGGCTCAGGCAGCCCGGCGGCGCCTTGCTGCGTTCATAGAGCCACAGATGCAGTTGCTGCAGGTTATGGTAATCGGCCAGGCTGTCGCGCTCCAGGAATGCACCGTCCAGCAAATGCGCCTGCAGCCCCAGGCTGTCCAGCTGCCTGGCCATATATTGGTTCAGCACAAACTGTGTTTTCAAAGAGGTTTCCATCTGCAGTTTGTCCGTCTTGCGCATATCGGCCAGCAGGTAATCCCCTTTGGCAAAGAGGATATCCTGTAGCAGGATATGGCCGGGTGGGACAGGAGGCTTTTTGAGCCCCGTAGCGATAAGCATTTTGCTGAGCTGCGATACTTTGAGGCTATCAGCAGGATCCTGCTCAAAAAGAGTATACAGCAAGGGGTTCCCGGCATAGTCCTTCAGTGCGTCCAGGCACAAAGGGGTGCGCACCGGTTTGTGAGAGGCGTCTGTACCAAAGTCTGCCGCATCTTCTCCGCTGGCCAGGGCTGTGCGCAGCCATTGAGGTTCCCATTGCCATCTTTGCCGCAGATCCTGCGCCAGGTCCTGGGCCAGGCACAATACCAGCGTATCGGAGGGATACCGCTGGAGGTGGCGCAGGCATACATGGAGCGTGATACAATGGAGTTCCAGGGGCGGTATTTCCCGGAAGAGGTGCATTAATTGCGTCACCTGGCCACTGTGCAAGGCAGGATCCGGCTGCTTGCCGGCAGAAGTGGAATCTGCTGTGGCTTTGGCGGCACCGTAGAGTGCGCGCAGCTGCACCTGTTCCAGGAAAGGATTGGCAAAATCTTCCAGCTCCAGGATATAAGCCTGGTAGAAGGCACGTGCATACCGGTGGGTAGCCAGCAGCAGCAGGCATTGTTCATACCGTGCAAGCTTCACGGCATAGGCAAATGCCTCCGGGGGTAGGAGGTAAGCGGCTCCGCCTCGTTTCCACTGGGTGAGCGCCTGTTCCATAGCGCTGACCCGTACCTTGGGCTGGGCAAACCGTGCAATATGTCCGTCGGATTGCGCATCGGGCTGCTGGTCATGTACCACCAGCGGCAGGTATTCCTGCGGTATACGCAGGTATTCGCTTTCCAGGAATACGGTGGAGAAAAAGATATCTTCTGCATGCCCATACAGGCTGCCCAGCACCTGCAATGCCGGCAACGCTTCTGCCGCAGCATAGCCGGCCCGCACATAAGTCCCCAGGCAGGCAGTATCAGCATATATCTGGTCAGCAGCACCATACAGGCGGCGCCCCAGCAGCCGGTCTTCCAGGTCCGGCTGTTCCAGGCCCTGCAGCGTTTGGGAGACACTCAGAAACACGTCTTGCCCGGATATCCGGTGCTGGTGAATATAATGTACCACCAGGCGGGACAATGCCCAGGCCAGCTGGGCCTCATTCTGGCAACGGGCGATGAGCCCGGTGGTGATAAAGGCCATGCCGTTCTCCGTTACAAACGCATTGATGGCCGGGCTCTTTACCACATAGAAACGCAGTTCCCGCATCAGCGTCGGATTGCGGTGGATGAGGGTATAGGCTACCTGGTTCACATAGCGGCTCAGGGTATCGTTGAAAAGCACCCTGCCTTCTGAGAACATGTCATAGATGGCAAATTGCACATGCTTGAGGTAATTGATCTTCTCCTCGCGGTAGAGTGCAAATTCTTCCCGGAAGCCAAAGGTCCCCGCCTGGTTGGGATTGAGGTGCAATACACTGAGCAGGTCAGGGGGCAATGCGCCTTCGCTCAGCAAGGGGGTATAATGCCTGAAGTCGGTTTGTGCTGCCGTTTGCCCGGGAAGACCCGGGAGAAGCCACAAGGACCATAGCAGAAAACGGCACAGGGTTTGGCGCACAGCAGACGGATTTTGCCCCACCTTTGCCAGAGAGAACAGGGGCTTCCCACAAAGTTAGCCAAAACCTATTTGCTAGATTTGCCATACGTGAAACTCATATACATTTTTTTGCTTGCCTGCCTGGGCGGTTGTGCGGCTATCAAGGCCCCGGAAGGCGGGCCGCGTGATAATACCGGGCCGTTGCTCCTGCGGGTGACCCCGGCTCACCTGAGCACGCAAACGCGGCAGCCGCATGTGGTTTTCCGCTTTAATGAATACCTGGACCGCAACAGCGTGCAGTCTGCAGTCTTTATCTCCCCCATTCCGGCGGTGCCGCCCCGCATCTGGGCCAAGAACCGGCAGCTCCATGTCCAGTTCATGGCCCCGGTGCCGGATAGCACCACCTGTGTCATTAGCGTGGGTACAGGGTTAAGAGATTTTAACGAAAAAAATCCTATCGAAGAAGGCTTCAGTTATGCCTTTAGCAGCGGCAGCCATATAGATACCGGTATGGTGCGCGGGCACCTGGTCAGCGCGTTTACCGGTAAGCCGGTGAGCCGCATGCGCGCCCTGTTGTTCCCGGAAGACAGCGTACAAGGGGGGTATTTTGGGCGTATGCCGCTCTATGCGGCAGATGCGGATTCCGGTGGTCACTTCACGTTAGCTTATTTACGCCCCGGCCGTTACCGTTTGCTGGCGGTGGGCGACAAGGATAACAGCTACAGCTGGAATCAGCCCACAGAAACCATAGGCGCCCGGCAGGATAACGACCTGCTCATAGATGCCCGGAATACCGGCTGGGAGGCAGATCTGATCACCTGGGTGCCGGATGACCAGCCTCCGCGCTTGCTGGCCGCGCTCCCTCTCCATAAATATGCACTTACCCTGCGGTTCAGCGAACCCCTGGCACAAGCCCCCGTCGTCTTGATAGGCACGGATACCCTGCCGGCCCAGTGGGCTCCGGAGGGTAAGGCAGAACTCGTGCGGCTAAACTTGCCCCATGCGCTGGATACAACTGCGTTGCCCCTGCAGTTGCGTGCAGTCACAGACACTGCCGGCAACCGTATGGATACGCTGGCGGTGTTGCAACCGGAACCCTGGGCGCCCAATCCCCGCTTGCGCCAGCCTGCGCCCATTATCTCTTATATACCGCCTGTTACAGCGTTCCGGCCACTGGGGCTGGTCTTTCTGTGCCGGGATGCCCTGGCATCTGCGCAGGACACTGCGGATGCCATAGCCGTTACAACCCTGGAGGATAACCCCGTTCCGTTCCGGTACCAGAAACTGGGCAGTCATAGTTTTGCCGTGGAGCTTCGTTACCCCTATAGCGATAGCATACGTATCACTCTCAAACCGGGGCTCCGGCTGGCCTTTGACCGCCAGCTGGATACCACGCTGGTATTTACCTGTTTGCCTGAGAACCCCGACCGTTACGGCAGTTTTCAGATGGAGTTGGTGGCTCGCCGGGCGCCCCTGATCCTGGAGCTGCTGGACAGCCGGCAACAAGTGGTGCGCCGGGAGCGCGTAACCCAGGCAGGTGTCCATCCCTTTGGGTGGACGTGGCTGCGCCCCGGAGACTACAGCCTGCGGGTGATTTCCGATGAAGACCATAGCGGCGCCTGGACCCCCGGCCGCCTCATTCCCTGGCGGCGGCCGGAGCCGGTAGTCTATTATCCGGATCGTATTTCCTTGCGTGCCAGCTGGGAAATGGAGGGCTTGCGCATTGAATATCCCCCACATCGGTAAGATTTTGCTAACTTACCCCCATTGTTTCATGCTGGTATGAAAAAAAGACTACTGAGCGCCTGTGTGGGCCTCTTGCTCCTGATGCCTGCAGGTTGCGGTGTATTCAAAGACCCCGAACTGCCCACCTGGAACCTGGATCTGTATGGCCCGCTTTCCTTGGTGGAAGTTGAGCTGTCGGATCTCTTCAGCGGGCAGGTCTTTACTTATGGAACCGGGTTCAAGGTGAGCGATTTCAGCCTGCCCTTCCCGCTCAATTTCCCTATCCCCGGCATATCGGGTTATGATGTGCCGGAGATCGATACGGTCATCTCCCGGGACTTTAAGTCGCTGATACTGGGATCTGCTTACCTGGGAGTGAGCATTGAGAACAACTGGCCTATCAATATCCAGGCCGGTACTGTCATTAGCATTAGCAATGAAGAAGATGAACTGCTGGTAGCCTTTACGTTGGAGCAGAACATTGCGCCTAACGGGGGTACTTACCAGCGGGAGGTGTATGTTGAGAATGTCCGTTATACGGCCCGCCTCAAGTTCCAGATCACCAACCTGGGTACGGATGGCTCCGGCGGGCAGGTGGTGGACTTCGGGGACAAGGAGCTCCGTTTCCTGTTCAGTCCCCGTGAGATGGACATTGTGGAGATGACCATTACAGACAACCGTGAGATCCCTTATGAGGAGTCTGATGATTTCAGTATTACCAGTGACCGGGTGAAAGCCCTGGGCGTGCTGGGTAAGTTCTATACCATCTTTTCCAATCCTCATCCTTTCTCCTTCTCCAACCAGAGCTACCTGCTGGCTACGGACAGCACAGTGCTGGACTCGCTCTTTGAAGGTACACAGCTCATTATGGGAACAGAGGGTTTGCAGGCGTCCGGCGCCTGCCCCAATCTGCAGGGCACGGTGCAGGTGCCGCCGGATGATGCTATCCTCCAAAGACCTGTCATTAACCGGGATACGATTAATCTCACACAGACCCGCCTGGAAAATATCAATGCGGCCAAGATCGTCAAAATACGCGGCTATATCTGCCTGCCTCCCAACCCGGATAACAGCGGGGTCTGGACGATGCGTAAGGAAGACGTGATTTTCCTCAAGATCATTGGCGACATTAATCTAAAAATGGACCTGAAGTAGCATGAAACGGTTCCTCTCTTTCTGGCTTTTCACGTGTGTGGGGAGCAGCCTTTTGCCGGTATATGCCCAGGATGCCTATAGCCTGCTGTATAGCCAGCCAGGCAGTTTGCGGGCCAGTACGCTGGCGCCAGCCAGCCTGAAGTTTGCCGGCGACCGCCAATGGCAGCTTGGTACCCTGAGCCTGAACGGCTGGCTGGCCAATAACGGAGCCCACGCACCCCTGGCTGCCCGTTTCTTTTCCGGGCAGCATATCACAGAACAGCAAAAGGATGAATTGCTGGCAGATCTGCCCACGGTCATTCGCCTGGGTGCCGGTGCCAATGTCATGAGCCTGGGTGCTGGCTTTCAGTTGCAGAACCCCGCGCACCTGGCTTTCAGCTTCATGGCTACGGACCGGGTGCTGGCCACGGCCCAGTTTCATAAGAACTTCCTGGACTTCATGCTGCGCGGCAACCGCCATCTTGCCGGGCAACGTGTGGACCTGGCGCAAGATATGCGCATGGGCGGCATATGGATGCGGGAATATGCACTGGGGGCAGCCACAGACCTGTTTGGAGACTCCGAACATTTTCGCCTGCGCCTGGGTGTGCGGGCCAAGCTGCTGGCCGGTTATTTTGCCGTGCAGGTAGAAGATCCCCGCCTGGAAATTTACACGCACCCGGACGGAGAGTATATCGATGCCAATTATGATTATTCCCTCTATAAAACCCGGGGCGAAGGCATGGGGCCCTTTAAGCCGAGGGGCACAGGCTTTGGCATGGACATCGGCTTGCAGGCGGATATCCATCAGAGGCTGCAAGTGGGCCTTTCGCTGGTAGATATAGGTAAGGTGAATATTAACAAGGAAGTAGATCTGTACCGGGGCAAAGGCAATGAACGCTATGAGCAGCTCATTGTGGGCGCCCTCTTCTGGGACGACCGCTTTGCAGGTTCCAGTGAGGAAGAACAGCGTTCCTATCCGCTGGCGCCGGATACCCTGCTGCTGCAATCTTTTCAGATGGCGTTGCCTACCCGCCTGGTACTGAATACCCAGCTGGGGCTGGGAGAAGCGCAGGAGAATGCTTTTGGTGCCGCCTATCACCCGCACATGCTCTTTCTGTCCGGCACCTTACTGCTGGTGGATGCTCCCGGCTATCATCGTGCTCCGGCACTTTCTGCCGCCTATGCCTACCATCTCAAAGGCATTCTGCGCATAGGCGCCAGCCTTTCGCACAGCGGTTATTCGCCCATAGGTGCGGGCGCCTTTGCCGGGCTGGATACCGGTTTCTTTCAGCTGGGCCTGGCTTCGGAAAATATTATCCCACTGCTGCGTAAGGACGAACTGGCCGGGGGAGATTTCATGCTCAACCTCTCCTTTTCCTTTTAGCGCCTAGCGCGCTCTACCCCCTGCTCATGGGTCTGCTGCGCAAACTAGCCGGACAAACCGCCATCTATGGCCTCAGTTCTATTGCCGGGCGCATTATCAACTGGGGGCTGACACCGCTGCATACTGCGCTGTTTGCTGCCGGGGAATATGGGATCTACAATGACCTTATCTCCCTGACCTTCTCTGCCCAGGTGATCCTCACCTTTGGGATGGAAACCAGCTTCTTCCACTTCTCCAGCAAGCACCAGGACCAGGCACAGACCGCCTATAACCAGGCCTTCTTTTGGGTGGCTTTGTTGACGGCGGCTTTTGTTGCCCTTTTTGGACTGGGATATCGTCCCCTGGCGGGGGCCTTGGGTTATGGAGACCAGCCGGAGCTGGTGCTCTACTGTGTGGGCATTGTGGCTTTTGACGCGCTGGCAGCTTTGCCTATGGCCCGTTTGCGCTACCGGGAACTGCCCATGCGTTTCACCACCATTAACCTGACGAACATAGCCTTCACCGTTTTGCTCAATCTGGTACTGCTGCTGGGGTTTGAGGCAGATATTGCCTATGTGTTCATTGCCAATCTTCTGGCCAGCGGGGTGCGGCTGGCCATGGCCCTGTACCGGAATATGCCCGAACGTTTCAAACCTGACGGGGCCTGGCTAAAGCCCATGCGCCGCTATGGTTTCTTTATCATGCTGGCCGGATTGGCGGGCGCGCAGAATGAGGTGCTGGACCGCAACCTGCTCCCCCGGCTGTGGACGGACGGACAAGCGTGGATGGGACAGGCGCGCACCGGGCTGGAGATGGCCGGCATCTATAGCGCCGTATACAAACTGGCGGTGCTGATTGCACTGGGTACACAGGCATTCCGCTATGCGGCAGAACCTTTTTTCTTTAAAGATTCCCAGGCACAGGATAGCCGCCAGAACCTCCGCAGGGTGTTTCACTGGTATATGCTGGCCTCGCTCATCATGCTGCTCCTCATCGGTAGTTTTGCCTGGGAGATCGTGAGTTTTGATGCCTGGGGGCTGTTGCCCTTCACCCTGCTGAACCATAATTACTGGGATGGCCTGGTGGTGGTCCCCATTCTGCTGGCGGCCAATGTGTGCATGGGCGGGTATATCAACCTATCCATGTGGTACAAGCTCACCGGGCAGCTTCGTATGGGCCTGCTGATTGCCGTGGTGGGCATGAGCATTACCCTGCTGGTTAATGTGCTGACCATCCCCTGGCTGGGCTATGTGGGCAGTGCGCTGGCTACTTTCCTGTGCTACTTTGTGATGCTGATCCTGTGCTGGAGGCTGGGCCAGCAGTATTACCCGGTGAATTATACGGTGCGCCGCCTGTGGCGGTATGCCCTGCTGTGCGTGGGCGGCGCCTGGCTGAATATGCTGTTTTACCTGGCCGGGTATACCGGCTGGGAAACTACGCTGCTCAAGATACTCATTGCCGGGGCTATCATTGCTGCTATTGTATGGGCAGAACGCCGCTATCCGGCGCTGGGCAGGCAGGATCTAAAAAGCAATGAATAACGTAATGGCCATCACATGATGAAAAGCGACACCCAGGTACCGGTTACTATTGATGAATATATAGCGCAGTATCCTCCGGCTATGCAGGAGTTGCTGGCACAGGTGCGCAAGACTATACGCGAAGCTGCTCCGGGCGCCACGGAGTGCATCAGCTACCAGATGCCCACCTTTCGGCTGGAGGGTAACCTGGTGCACTTTGCTGCGTGTAAACAACACATTGGCTTTTATCCTTCTCCTTCGGGTATCCGGGCATTTGCAGAAGCCCTGGCGCCATATGTGACTTCCAAGGGCGCTGCGCAGTTTCTCCTGGATAAACCTATGCCTTATGCGCTCATTGCAGATATTGTGCGGTTCCGGGTGCAGGAGAACCTTGAGAAGGCTGCTGCCCGCAAGGCTGCGCGTGCTGCCGGGGCTAAGACTAAGAAAGCATCCTAGCTGGCCGGGAAGATATGGGCAAATCCCCACCACTTACCGTAGAAGCTTACCTCCAGGCACTTGATCATCCACAGAAAGTAACCCTGCAGGCACTCAGAAGGATTGTGCTGGCGGCAAGCGACCAGGTGGGTGAGCAGATCAAATGGAACTCCCTGAGCTTTTATTATGCCGGGGAGATGCAGGCGTTTGATGCCAGGGCCTATCTGCGGGATATCCTGGTATGCAATCTGAATAAACCCGATTTCGTGCTATTGGTCTTCCCCACCGGCGCCCGTGTGCCGGATGGCAAGGGATTGCTGACCGGCACTTATGCCGATGGCAGGCGGATGGTCCGGATAGCCAGCGAGGAGGAGGCGCTGCAACAAGCAGAGGCGCTGCAGGCCATTGTTCTGCAATGGCTCGCACAAGTGGAGTGACCGGAGATCTTGAACTAACGTTTGAAATCAAACCCGGTTTCCCCTTCGGATACGGGCAGCGGGGTGACCTCTACACCCGTTACTTGTGCTGTAGGCGGGCCATGATGGCACCATTTCACCAGGGAGGCCAAGGCCTCCGGGTCGCCCTGGGCTTCCAGCAATACGCTGCCGTCTGCCTGGTTCTGCACCCACCCGGTGATGGCCAGTCCCTGAGCCTGTACCTGGACACTGGCCCTGTAGTACACTCCCTGCACTTTGCCACTGATCATTACTCGTATGCGTTGTAAGTTCTTCATTAACCAAAAATAAAGAAATGAAGATTAGTAAGTTGGCTGGGTGCCCGGATTATTCTCCGGCGGAGCCCACCTCATTTGGCGCAAAATAAGCCAGGATAGCTGCTGCCTTGGCAGGACCCACCACCTGGCTGAGCTCTTCCAGTGTGGCTGCTTTCACGGCCTTTACGCTCCCCAGTTGCTTCAGCAGCTTTTTAGCCGTGGCAGCCCCAATGCCCGGGACTTTCGTTAAAGCAGTGTGCAGTGTCTCCTGGCTGCGGCGCTTGCGGTGATAAGAGATGGCCGTGTCATGCGCCTCATTGCGCATATGCTGGAGCAGGCGCAGGGTAGGGCTTTTTTTGTCGATATGCAGGGGCACTGGGTCTTCCGGGTAGTAGATCTCCTCCAGTCGTTTGGCAATGGAGATCAGCGGGATTTGCGTGGCCAGTTCCAGTTCTTCCAGGGCGGCGCGTGCGTGGCTCAGCTGGCCTTTGCCGCCGTCTATCACCACCAGGTCCGGCAGGGGTTGTCCTTCTTCCTGCATGCGGCGGTAGCGGCGCAGTACCACTTCCTGCATGGTGGCAAAATCATCGGGTCCCTGCACGGTCTTTACCCGGAATACCCGGTAATCCCGCCGGGCGGGTTTGCCGTCTCTAAAGACCACGCAGCTGCTGACCGGGGCATACCCCTGGATATTGGAGTTGTCAAAACATTCGATATGCCTGGGCAGTGTTTTCAGGTTCAGGTCCTGTTGCACCCGTGCCAGCAGTTTCATCTTGGGATCTTCTGCCAGCCGGGTGATACGCACCAGCAGCTTTTCTTCCAGCAGCACCTCGCAGTTCTTGAGCGAGAGCTCTATCAGTTTGCGTTCTCCGCCCCGCTGGGGTACACTTACCTGGTAAATTTCGGCCATATCGCTGCCCTCCGGGAGGAGCAGGTTACAGAGTATGCGCTTGCCAAAGTCTTCATCTTCTGCCGCCAGCTGAGAGAGGGCGGCTTCCAGCAACTGGGCTTCCGTCTCTCCATAATGCGGGCGCAGGACCAGGCTGCGGGTGGCCACCAGTGTGCGTTCCTGTACCCTGAAGTGGTTTACGGCTGCCAGCCCTTCCTGCAGGGCAATGGTCACGACCTCACAATCCGGCACATGCTCTGTGCCTATAGAGCTTTTGCTGCGGTTCTTGATCACCTCCTCCAGCCGCTCTTTCAACAGATGTGCTTTTTCAAACTGCAGCTGGGCGACTGCCCTGTCCAGGCGTGTTTTGAGGTCGTCTATGACCGCTTTATAGCTTCCCTTCAGCAACTGGCGTATCTCACGGATGTCTGTCTGGTAGTCCTCTTCTGTTTGCAGCCCGGCACAGGGAGCCTTGCACCGTCCGATATGGTATTCCAGGCAGGGCCTGAACTTGCCTGCACGGATATTGGCCTCGCTCAGGTGCAGTTTGCAGGTGCGCAGCTGATAGCTGTCTCTCAGGAAGCGCAGGATGGCATACATGGTGCCTATACTGGGGTAGGGGCCAAAATAGGTGCTGCCATCCTTTATCTGGTTGCGTGTACTGATCACCCTCGGGAACCGCTCATTCTTGATCATGATATACGGATAGGTCTTGCCGTCCTTGAAGCGGATATTGTATTTGGGCTGGTACTCTTTGATCAGGTTGTTCTCCAGTACCAGGGCCTGCTGCTCGTTTTCTACTATGGTGTAGGCTATGTGGGCTATCTGCGTTACCAGCGTTTCCGTTTTGTTGTCCAGGTGGTTCTTGGTAAAGTAACTGTTGACCCGTTTGCGCAGGTCTTTTGCTTTGCCTATGTAAAGCAGGTGACCGCCTGTATCGTAGTAGCGGTATACGCCCGGTTTTTGGGGAATACGCTTCCGCTGCTCTTGCAGGCTGAGGGGCTCGGGAGAAGGCGTGAACGCGTCGGTGGTCATATCGGCGTAACAAATAAAACGCCTGATAAGGTCGTTTTGCTAGGTAAGCACTCTGTTTTCCCTCAAATTTGCACGCAAATGGAGCAAAAGCTAGCCTTCTTCCTGGTTTTCTTTACGGGGCTTATCAGTGTACTGAATCCGCTGAGCGCGGTACCTGTGTGGCTTAGCCTTACCGGAACCCGCTCGGATGCGGATAAACGGGTGCTGATGCGCAAAATTGCCCGCAATATCTTCATCACCCTGCTGGTCATCCTGTTGCTGGGCAACTATATCCTCAATTTTTTTGGCATCACCCTGCCTGCCATCCGCATTGCCGGCGCCATACTGGTGCTTAATAGCGGACTGGGCATGGTGATCAACCGGGAAAAGGTATCTGCCAAAGCACTGACCGATGACAAATCCCGCGAGGATATCAGCTTTTCTCCCATGACCATGCCTTTCTTGGTGGGACCGGGCACTATGGCGCTGGTATTGTCCTATGCAGACCAGGTGGGTCCTTTTTGGGAGAGCTGGCAGCACCTGGCGGCACACAGCCTGCTGATCCTGGGTATTGCGCTGGCAGCATTGGTAGCCTACCTGGCCATTCGCTCGTCGGAGTACCTGCAGCGTTACCTGGGCAGTACCGGCATTGTGGCCATGACCAAGATCATGGGCTTCATTGTCCTGAGTGTGGGCGTGCAAATGCTGCTGAATACCGTGGATCTGCTAGCCAAGCAATATCCACAGTGGCTAGGCTAGTCGTCTGACGATGCCTGTGTCGCTTTTTTTGCCGGTAGGGTTTGCTATTCTTTTGCAGATTGTGAGTATTTTTGAGAAAATGTGGATGAATTCCATGAGGGCTACGCTACTGTTTTGGCTGGTGCTTTTGGGGGCAGTAACCTTAAGAGCCGAGAACTCCGTTCAAATAGGCACCTTTCTGGTGGAAGTGGTGGAGGATAAGATCGTGTGCTCCTGGAGCGCTCGCGTGGAGCCCACCGAGGGGCATTACTATGTTCAAAAGAGTGCAGACGGCCGCAGCTGGGAGACCATTTGCCGCCTGGCCGCCAAAGGTCCCAAGGAGCCTAATCCTTACTATACGTTCACGCATCCTGCCAATCGGCTGTTTGTGCACTATCGCCTTATCTTTCGTGCAACAGGCGGCGCTCCGGCTTTGCTGGCCAGCGAGCAGGTGAATTATTATGTCAACTTCCGGTTGCAGGAAGTGGAGGTGCAACGGGATAAACAACAGCTTCACCTCGAGTATTTCCTGGATAAGGACAAGCAGCTGATCCTTCGTCTCTATGACCAGATAGGCCAGCAGGTGCAGACAGTGCACCTGCCCAGCGGCCGTGCAGGCATCTATGACTACGACCTCCCCCTTGTCGGCATGAGTAAGGGCAGTTACCTGGTAGTCATTACCCAGGAAGATTTTAACCTGAATGTGGCTGATTTTCGCGTCTCCTACTAACTAACGGGGAGGCGACGCCAGCGGGTATTCTATTTCTGTTGCTGTAATCCCAGCACATCCATCCCCTGCTCAAAGACAATGTCTATGGGGATATTGCGGTCTGCCAGTTTTTGTTGCGCCTCACGGTAGGCATCGGGTAATTGCCCGTCTGTGGCCAGCCACTGGGTGGCTCCAGCGTAATCGCCGTCTCCCTGCACCTGCAAGATCCTGGCCGCCAGGGACTCCACGGCGGACGGCATTTTGTCCAGCACAATATGATAGCGGCCGTTGGGTAGCTGCACAAGGGCTCCCTGGGTCAGGAAGTGATTGAGCGCCAGCAGGTTGGCCCTTGCGTGTGCACTGCCTGCCCCAAAGCGCGTGCTCCGGAAGATGCCGCATACGAAGGTCACGTAGTTCTGTTGGATGTTCCCTTCGGTCAGGTGCCCCCACTCATATAACTTGCTCACCATGTAGAGGCCCAGTACATCTGCCTTGGCTTCTTCCAGCGCGCTGTGTGTTTCCTTGAGCGCATCCTTTACCAGGCCCTTGCCCCGGATAGTTTGTTTGATGCCCAGTCCGTGAGCCACCTCATGGAACATAGTATTGGCAAAGAAGGCGTCGAAGGTTACCAGCGGCAGTTGTTCCGGGTCCAGCAGTTCCTGCACGATGGGGGTGAGGATGTGTGTGAACTTGGCCTGCATGGTATTTTTCAGTTGCAGGCGTCGGGTGCCCTTGCGCAGTTGTACGCCCTCATCATTGGGCAGGTTGATGGCCATGGTTTTGGGCCCGGCATTGCAGTCTCCGGCGTAGAATACCACGTCATAGGCATTCAGGTCGCCTCCGGTGCCGGGTTTTTCTGCGCGATAGGCAGGTTCCACCGGGAGGTTTTCCTGTAACTGGGGTAGCAGCGCATTAAACCGCTCCAGGCGCTGGCTCCAGGCCAGGTCTTTGATCAGGACAAACGCTTCGTGGCTGGTTCGCAGGCCCAGTAATCCGTCGTCATAACTTTCGATGGGGCCTATGACAATGTCCACCGCGTTGTGCTTCATATCCAGCCACGCTTCATCGCTGGCAATGTAGTCATCTGTGCGCAGTGCTTCTGCCCGTAGCTTCAGGTACCGGGTTTGGCCGGGGTCTGTGCTCAGCCTGGCGGCTTGCTCCAGCAGCTCGGCTGCCTTGAGGTGGTATATCCGGTATTTTTCGTGATAGAACAGGGTGTAGAGTTTGCCTTTGTCATCGCGCTGTACCACAGTATAGGGATTGCTCTTGTGGGGATGCTGCCAGGCTTCCCATTCCTTCAGCGTCAGGTCTGTGGGGTAGAAGAAGGCACCGGGCGGGCAGGGCGCAACGCCTTCTACAAAAGGCGCGTTGTTGTTCAGGATGTCATAGGGGCCGTAGTTAAGGTCAAAATAAGAGCGGGTGGCTGCATCCGGGATCCGTCCGCGCAGTTGCTCCCAGTCGGGGTAGCGCTCCAGGCGATAGACCTCGTCCATTAGCTGTGCCGCTTGCATAAACAGTACCAGCATCTGGCGTTGCTGCGGTGCCAGGGGATCCAGGGATGCGCTTAGCGTGACCGGGTAATATTGCTGCAGGTGTTTTTCCATATCGGATTGAGCAAATACAGGGGAAGCCAGGAGAGGAGATAGCCAAAGACCGGCAAGAAACATTAAGGCAGATAAACGATTCATAATACTGCGGCAAAAATGGTAAACAGACAAAAATAGCACCGTTTTGCCATGCTTTACAATTAAAGATATGTGCAGATGTCAGCACATGGCTATATAATTTGTCATTTATATATGATTTGTAGAAAAATAATATATAAAAAATAAAGGAATGCTTGCACGGATGAAAAATGCGCATTTAATTTGTGTCACCAGATTCTTACCTGGTTTTCTTGCAGGGTGGCGAAAGTTGGCAGACGCGCCCGCTCGTCTAGCGGGTGGGGAGTGTGCGGCAGTATGGGAATACAGAAGCAGGCTACCTGTTGGAGGTTCGAATCCTCCCCCTGCAGCATCTCTTTTTTGGGAGATAATAGCGGAAGTGGGCAGTTCTATGAAAGTAGGGCTGCCTTTTTTGTCTTTACGGCGCCTGGATAATGGTGTATTTTGCAGCTATGTCTAAAAAAGTGCGCACCGCTTATGTATGCAACGCCTGCGGGCAGGACCACGCCAAGTGGCAGGGCCAGTGCAGCAGTTGCGGGGAATGGAATACCCTGAGCGAGGTGCGGCTCGAAAGCAATTCTGTGGCTGCCAGCCGAAGCCTGCCGGGCACCCAGCAGGCAACCCCCCAGTTGCTCAGCAGCCTGGAAGGGCAGGAAGTCTCTCGCCTGCGGCTTCCCGGCAAAGAATTGAACCGGGTGTTGGGAGGGGGCATTCCTGCCGGTGCCTTGGTGCTGATAGGAGGAGAGCCCGGCATAGGAAAAAGTACCTTATTGCTGCAAACCGCCCTGCGCATGCTGGGTAGCCGGGTGCTATACGTTTCCGGCGAAGAAAGCAGCCAGCAGGTAAAACTGCGGGCAGACCGCCTGCCAGGAGACAACCCGGACCTATATCTTCTCCCTGAAACAGATGTGGAAGCCATTTTGACCGCCTGCCAGCAGTTACACCCTGCATTGGTCATTGTAGACTCCATCCAGACACTCTACAGCGGAGCGCTGGAGAGTGCTCCGGGCACCGTGGGACAGGTGCGGGAGTGTGCCACCCGCTTGTTGCGTTATGCCAAGGAAACGGGGGTGCCTGTGCTGCTGGTGGGGCATATCACCAAAGAAGGGTCGCTGGCCGGCCCCAAGGTGCTGGAGCATATGGTGGATGCCGTCATCGAATTTGAAGGAGAGCGGCATTACCAGTACCGGGTCATTCGTTCCGTGAAGAACCGCTTTGGCCCCACGCCCGAACTGGGTTTTTATGAGATGCAGCATACCGGGCTCAAGGAAGTGGCCAACCCCTCGGCCTTGTTTCTCAGCAGCAGTGAATCTGCCGCCGCCGGCGTGGCGGTGGCGGCTACGCTGCAAGGCCAGCGCCCCCTTTTGGTAGAATGCCAGGCATTGGTGGCAGATGCCGCCTATGGCACTCCCCAGCGCAGTGCCAACGGCATAGATATGCGCCGTCTTTCCTTGCTGCTGGCCGTACTGGAGAAGAAATGCAACCTGCGCATGGGCAGTAAGGACGTGTTTGTGAACCTGGCCGGTGGATTGCGGCTGGATGACCCCGGTATGGACCTGGCCATTGTGGCAGCGCTGCTCTCTGCCTATTTTGATACGCCATTGCCTCCTCACGCCCTTTTTGTGGCAGAACTGAGCCTCACCGGGGCATTGCGGTTGCCGGTCCGCCTGGAGCATCGCCTTACAGAGGGGCAGCGTATGGGATTTATCCGGGGTTTTGGTGCACAAGCCTCCGGGCAGGCCTTGCCGGAGGGTCTTACCTATCACGGACTGGCACATGTGGCCGAGTTATTGCCCACATTGTTTGGCTAAATACTTAAGAGATGTCAGCCATTATGGAAAATATTTAGGCTATTTTTCCCCATAGTGCCCCTGAAAATGCGTTGCAGGCACTATTTTTGCGCATACTACTCAAACAGAACCTGCTTTATCCCGGATTACTCCATGAAGTCTATTGCTGCGGAATCGGCTACCTATCTCTACAAGCGTATAGTGGAGCTGCACCGCAAGCCCGGTTTGTCCTATAAGGAGAAGATCCCCAAGCTCAGAACATTGCTGGAGAAGCTGTTTAAGGAGCTGACGGCAGATGAGGAAACCCTGTTCCCGGATTTGCGCAGCCGCATGGTCTTCATTCAGAACCAGTATGACGTGCCCGCAGACTTCTGCCGGCAGATACATGGATTGCGAAGCTATGCCAACCGTGTGGTGCATGAAGACCATACCCAGCCCGGAGACCGGGAGTACCTGGCCAGTTTGTACTGGATGACCGAATGCGTGCGCGTATTTTCTGCACAGCCGGTGCCGGCAGAGCTGGCGCAGCTGCTGAGCGGGTATACGACACTGGAGCTGGCGCCCGAGCGGGAACAGACCAAAGAGAAGATCCCTTACCTGCAGGCCACGGTGCTGGATATCGGGGAAGTGAAGCGCGGCCCCAACTCCCGGCAGGCACATTGCAGCCTGCGCTGTGATAGCCAGGAATATGGGTTGGTAACCATAGTGCTGAGGGACCTGGACAAAGATTGCTTTGGCGCAGATATCAGCCAGCTGGGGAGCCAGCTGTGGAAGTATGCCGTCATAGATGTCTATAACCTCACCCGGGCTAAGAATGATCCGGATGTGTTGCTGACCACCAATGAATCCCTGGTGGTCATGCAGCCCGATTACCTGGTGCAGGCCACCGATATCGCCCGCTGCTTTCTGCATGATGCCCGAAATCCTCAGCTGGATCTTATCCACCGCTTCATAGATAGCGAGCCCTCCACCCAACTGATACAGGGGGCCTTGGTCAATTATTTGCTGGATGTGTTCATCCAGGACCCGGAACAGGATTTTGATACCGTTTTTATGCATGCCCTGCATCAGCAGGCTTTGGATATTATCTGCCTGCTCAATAGCAAGAATGCCCTGGCTCCAGAGATGGTGGCCAACTTCCGGCAGGATGTGGCGGACCATGTGCCGCAGCTGCGCCACTTTGCCCGCCAGGTGCAAGGGCAGATTGCCTTCATAGAACCTACTTATAACTCTATCAGGTATGGATTACAAGGCCGCCTGGATGTTATGCTCCAGGACCCGGAACGACCTGAGAAAAAAGACATTGTGGAACTCAAGGGAGGGCGCTCTGCCTCCCTGCAGCATAAGAACGGGGTGAAGAGCGATCATGCCGCCCAGACTCATTGCTATCATTTGCTCCTGAAAAGCACCTTCCCCAATCGCATAGGGAATAATGCCATTCTCTATAGCGGCACGCCTGAAGGGCAGCCTGCCCGCCGCAATGTGCCCTGCGGGTTACAGGACGTACTGGGCGTTATGATGATTCGTAACCAGCTGGTAAGTTATGATCACAAGATGGCCGCCGGAGATTTCAGCATGCTCCGGGATTTGCTGAATGGCAGGGTGGGCACTATGCCTAACTGGAAGCTCACCTCGGTAGATTTTTTTGTCAATATCCTCAAGAATGCTTCTCCGCTGGAGCAGGCGTATTTTAAAGAATATGCAGCTTTTATCACCCGGGAGAAGATCATTGCCAAAACCGGCAGCGACCTGGATGAGGTGGACAACGGGTATGCAGCACTCTGGCAAAACAGCCTCGAAGAAAAGCTGGACAATTATGCCATTCTCTATAAGCTGGAGATAGATGCCGAGGGAAGTGATTTTGGCCAGGGATATCTGCGGTTGCTCCGGCGGCAGGAACTGAGCCGCCGTATTGCCAATTTCCGGCAGGGAGATATTGCCATTCTCTACCCCGTGGAACCCGATGGCAGCCTGAAACCCCTGAGCCACCAGCTGCTTAAATGCTCCATCAAGCAATCGGGCTCAGATGCCCTGGTCATCAGCCTGCGCAACAAGCAAGTGCAGGACGCTTACTTTGCGCAGCATCCCTACTGGGTGCTGGAGCATGATTACCTGGAGAGTGGGGTCAACAGCCTGTATCAGTCTCTCTTTCATTTCCTGCAAAACACGGAGCGGCGTAAACGGCAGGTGCTGCTGGGGCTGGAACCGCCCCAGTTTGATCCCAGTCCGGGCGTGGTAGACGACCGCCTGGATGCGCGCCAGCTTGCCGTGCTTAACCAGGCCCTTTCGGCCAAAGACTATTTCCTGCTGCAAGGTCCTCCCGGCACCGGTAAAACCAGCATCCTGCTGCGCAATCTCGTCCGGCATTTGCATGCCGACCCGCAGGAGAGCCTTATTCTGCTGGCGTTTACCAACCGGGCCGTAGACGAGATCTGTGTGCAGATGCAGCACGAGGGCATAGATTACCTGCGGTTAGGGTTTGCAGACCCGGAGCAGTTTACCGTGCTTTCCCGCGTGCTGCGTGATAATACCCTGGAGCAAACGGCGGCTTACCTGGCGAACGTACGAGTGGTGGTTTCTACTGTCAGCAGTTTCCTGTCTTCCTTTAATAAGCTCCGTTTCAGGCGGTTTACTACTGCCATCATAGACGAAGCGTCCCAACTGCTGGATCCGCATCTGGCGGGCATCTGCATAGGTGTCAACCGGTTCATTATGATAGGGGATGAGAAGCAGTTGCCGGCTGTGGTGACCCAGAATCCCAGCAAAACGCAGGTGCAAAACCCTGCTTTGCGTGCCCAGGGGATTACGGACCTGCGGGTGTCTATGTTTGAGCGGTTGCTCAGCCAGTGCCGCCGGCAGGGCTGGCACCAGGCCAACGGCATGCTGGCCACGCAGGGGCGCATGCACCAGCGCATCGCCGATTTTCCCAGCCGCCTGTATTACCAGGGAGAACTACTGCCCGCCACTCCCCGGCAGCATGAGCAGGCCTCGCTCTTTCTCCCCACAGGAGAGTGCGCCTTGTTTGACCAGTTATGCCGGGAACGGCTGGCATTTGTGGCCACTGAACCCGAGCCCTATGCCAAGACACATCTTCAGGAGGCCGTTACCGTGGCTCGTCTCGTCAGGCTGGCCGCTGTGCAGCTGGGAGACCGGTTCAATGAATACAGCATAGGGGTGATTACCCCCTACAGGGCCCAGATAGCTGAGATCTTTCACCTGTTGCCGCCAGCCTTGCAGGCACTGGTAACTATAGATACGGTAGAACGCTTTCAGGGCAGCCAAAGGGATCTTATCATTGTGAGCATGAGCGTCAACCACTCGGCTCAGTTGCGCAACCTGCAGGCACCCACGCTGGACAGCACGGTAGACCGCAAGCTGAATGTGACCCTTACGCGCGCGCGCTCCCACCTGTGGCTGCTGGGCTGCGAACAGGTACTTAGCCAGAACTTCCATTACAACCAGTTTATCTCCTATACTAAAGATGAAGGTATCTATCACCGGTTGAATGATGTGCTGGGGAGCTTCTGAGCGCAGAATACAATTATTGCCGCTTTCTACTTGCAATAGACATCCTTGCTGTCTATCGCCATTTCATTGCCCAGCTCGGCGGCCTTACCCAGGTCTTCACACCCGGCGTGGCGTTCATTGAGTTCTATGCGGGTGAGCCCCCGGTAATACCATATTTCTGCATGACCGGGTTTTACGACCACCGCCTGGTTAAAATCTGACAGTGCGGCTATATATTGTCCCATGCTCTTGAGCACCTTGCCGCGCAACAAAAGGGCTTCGGCATTCTTGTTGTCCAGCTGAATGGCACGATTGGCGCTTTGCAGGGCCAGGTCTTTGCGAGACAGCTTCAGATGAGCCTGGGCTTGCAGCAGATACACTTCCGGCTGGTTAGGTTGCAGGCTGTCTATCCTGTGCAGCAAAGCCAGCACGCGCGGATAATCCCGCTGCTGAAACGCCTGGCGTGCCAGCGCCAGTTCCTGCACTGCACCCAACTGACCCCAAGCGGTGCCGCCCAGCAAGAAGAGCAACACAATAAGCCTATGCATCATAGAGCGAATATAATAACCTGATTTATACCGCATAAAAAAATCATGCCAAAGCCCCTGATTTCGTATTTTTGCCCTAATCTTCTCCTGCATGCCGACGGAAAATATTGCCATCATAGACCTGGGTACCAATACCTTCCACCTGATGGTAATTGCTGTGGAAGGCCGCAGCTATCGCATCCTGGACAAATATAAAGAACCCGTAAAGCTGGGACAGGGAGGCATTACCCAGGGCATTATTGGCCCGGAAGCTTACAAGCGCGGGATCAAAGCGCTGCAGAAATTCCGCAAGATATTGGACACCCGCCGTGTCACACACATCATGGCGTTTGCTACCAGTGCCGTCCGCGGGGCTGCCAATGCCCAGCAGTTTATTGATGAGGCGCTGAGTGCCAGCGGTATTGCCATTAAAATCATCAATGGCTATGAAGAAGCGGTGCTTATCTACGAAGGCGCCAAGAACGGTATACAGCTTCCCGGGCAGGAGAATGTGCTGTTTGTGGATATTGGCGGTGGCTCGGTAGAGTTTATCGTAGGAGACCGTAAGCACCCCAAGCTTATCCGCAGCCTCAATATAGGAGGTTCCCGTTTGCTGGAGCTGCTGCGCCCGCATGACCCCATGACGCCGGAGGATATTGCCCGCGCCCAGGCCTATATTGCAGACCAGCTGGAGCCCTTACTCATGGAGATCCAGCATTTTGCCATCCGGCGCATTGTGGGCAGTTCCGGCTCGTTTGAAACGCTGGGCACACTGGTAGCTGCCGCTGAGGGCAAGACGCTTACGGCAGATATGGTCAATGCCTACCAGTTTGGTACAGAGGCCTTTCAACAGGTATATACCCAGCTCATACCCACCTCTGCCAAAGAAAGGAAGGCCATGCCCGGCATGGATGCCTCGCGGGTGGAGATGATCAATATGGGCTGCATCCTGGTCAAGTACCTGGTAGATCACCTGAAGATACAGTCCATCCTGGTGTCCTCTTTTGCGCTCAAGGAGGGTATCCTGTTCACCTGGATGAGTGAAAAGCATGCGGCCAACGCGCATTCCACCTTGGAGATCAATGTGCGGGAGCGGGCCATTGTTGCCCTGGCAGAGAAATACCAGTATGATGCCCCGCATGCACGGCAGGTAAGTGCCCTGGCCCTCAGCTTGTTTGACCAACTGGCGGGCCTGCACCATATGGGTGCTGATGAACGGGAACTTCTGCACTATGCCGCTGTGCTTCATGATATCGGGCACTTTGTAGACCGTAGCGGGCACCACAAGCACGGACAATACCTGGTGATGAATAGTAGATTGCCGGGCTTCAATTCTGACGAGCTGATGCTATTGGGTAACCTGATCCGTTACCACCGCAAAAGTCTTCCCAGTTTTGAACATATGCACTATAATTCCCTGTACAAGGAAGATAAACACAAGGTGATGGTGCTGGGGGGCCTTCTGCGGCTGGCTGTGAACCTGGACAAAGCGCACCGGGCTCTGGTCACTCGCCTGGAGGTTGCGGTAAAGCCGCGCGCTATAGATGTTTTGATCAAAGCCACGGATGAGATTGATATAGAACTGGCCGCTGCCCGGGAGTCTACGGCTATGCTGGAGCAGGCTTTTGAACGCAAAATGACCCTTCGGTGCCAGGTGCAGCAACCGGTAAGTTAGTTATGCGTGTGCGGTATTTCCTGTTATATGTACTGTTGTGCTGCACTGCCTGCGAGCCGTTGCTGAAGCCCGCGCCTGTTTCATCTGCTTTGCGTAAGCAAATGCCCCGTGCCATCGTATTAGGACTGCCCTGGGTAGCATTGGCTCAGGCCATGGGCGCTTCTTGCCAGCTGGCGGGGGTGGATTATAGCAGCCATCAGCTTCCTGGTGTGGCAAAGTTGCCTGGCGTGGGTTTCCTGCGCAGTCTGCTGGTCAATGAAATGACCGCACTCCAACCGGATATTGTCATCATGAGCGCAGAAGCCGGTCCCCGTCCGCAACTGATGCGCCTGCACTACCAGGGGATTGGCCTGAAACAACTGCGCCGCCCGGCAGTGCGCGAAGAGTTCTTCGAGGAGATCCTGGCGCTGGGAATTGCCCTGGGCCGGCGCCACCAGGCCGATTCCCTGCGGACGCTATTGGCCGGCCAGTTTGCAGCGGTAGATAGCTTGGTGGCCCGCAGCGCTATTCGTCCGCAGGTGCTGGTCATACACGGTGCTTCGGGAGATGCCCTGTTACTGCACGGCCGGGGCGCACCCGTAGAGTTCCTGCTTGCCCAGGTGGGGGCGTTCAATGCCGCTCCGCATACGGGCATGCAAATCATTGGTCCCAAGGACCCTCTGCCCGATGCCGCTTTTCTCCTGGTAGAAGACAGCACCCTGGTGCAACTGGGAGGCGTGGAGGCGCTTAAGCAACACAAGCGGTTGCGTAGCCTGCGTGCCGTGCAACAGGGTAAGGTGCTGGGTATCCCGGCTACATACCTATACGGGCCCGGGCCGCAGGCAGGACACTTCTGCCTGCGCTTTGCCGGCAAGCTGCATGGGCTACCCCTGGCGCCCTAGTCCTCTCTGTGCCGGTTATTTGCGCATGTGGGCTATTGCGAAGCCGGGGTTCCCTACAAAGGCAATCTCATATTCTTTGGCGCTGGGCACTTTCTCCACGATCTTTTTGCCATTGATATAGGTGGTGCGCGTAGAAGTGCCTCCCCAGTTTGTGCTGGCAATGCCCAGCTGTTTGCTGTTATCTGGTGCAAAAGGCTCTATGCATTCTACTTCGGCCCATTCTTGGGCAGATAGCTCAAAGCATTCCTTCAGGGATTTGCCATCAAAGAAGTTCTTGAGGAAGTTGAGTGTACCGACACCCAGGTTATTGGCGTAGTAGGCGCCGGCTCCCGTCTTGAAAAAAGGGGCCGCATAGTCTTGCACTCGCAGGCGGGCTTCTGCTATACCAATGTCCCCATCGTCGCCGGCACTGGAGCCGGCGCCTCTGCATACGGACTTAAAAATAACCAGCGCATTCCCGGCCAGCTTCAGGTCTTCTACCAGGGTCTTGCTGGAGATCCGTTGCGTAAGGCATAACCCGCCCGTCCGGCCGTTCTCTCCCAATGTGCTGCCATGCCCGGAATAGATGAAGAAATGAGCTCCACGGGCTGCTGTTTTGATCCGTTCCCAATCGGCCTTCTTGTCATAGAATACGCTGACGTGTACCCCTTTGCTTTCCAGGAAATGCCGGATCTCTTCCATGGATTTGATGAAAGAGGCCGTAGCATCCTCCACGTGTCCTACTATCAGTACCGCTCTCAGCTGGGGTACTGGTGCTACAGGTTTGTGCAGGTTTCCGGGGCTATAAAAAGCTCCGAATATTGACAATAGGCCCAGCAATACACTTGCGCGACCCGCACGATGCAGAACAGCTTTCATGACGATAAATTGGTTTGGCAATAAGCACAGCAATTTTCGTGCATAAACCGAAAACTCCGCTGCATTTCCTGGAAATGCGGCATATGCCTAAACACATGCACCGATTTGCAGTTGCCTGTCTGCTATGGAAACACCGGCCCTGAAGCCAGGTTCCCGGTATCTTCTGTGCCTAGTCCTGCAGCACGGAATGTTGTTCCTGCACTTTTTTCTGTATCTCTATCAGGCCATGCAACAGTACCTCCGGACGGGGAGGGCAGCCGGGCAGGTATACATCCACCGGCAGGAAATTATCGCATCCCTGTACCACACCATATACGCGGTGCATGCCGCCTGTGCTGGCGCAGGCACCCATGGCGATACACCATTTGGGGTCCGGCATCTGGTCCCACACCCGTTTGATGGCGTGCGCCATCTTATAGGTGCACCAGCCTGCTACGATCATCAGGTCTGCCTGGCGGGGAGAGAAGCGCATAACCTCGCTGCCAAAGCGGCTGGCATCATATTTGGGCCCGGCAAACGCCATCATCTCAATAGCGCAGCAAGCTAGTCCCATGGGCATAGGCCACATGGCATTCGCACGTCCCCAGTTGGTGAGGGCATCCACCGTGGTGGTGATGAAGCCATTTTGTGCAAGTGCTTTTTCCAGTCCCATGGTCTTGAGTATTTAGAAGGGGGAGAGAGATCGCTAAGAATTTGACGGACAGCGCGGCGGACTTTGTGGGGCTATTCCCACTCAAACCCTTTCTTTTTGTAGAGATAAATATAGCCTACAAACAGGATGAGTACGAACACCAGCATCTCGATGAAAGGGAAGGCGCCGTAGGCCTCGGTCATTTGACGGAACTGTACTGCCCAGGGATACATGAAGATAAGTTCGATATCAAATACGATAAAGAACATGGCAATGAGGTAGAATTTAACACTGAAGCGGTCTCGTGCAGAACCTATGGGATCCATACCGCTTTCATAGGGCATGAGTTTCTTTTGGGTGGGTCTGCGCGGGCCCAGTATCTGGTGCAATATGGGCAGGATGAGGCCCAGGGCGGCAGCCACCACAAACATGACAACGAAACCTATGTAATCCTGTATCATGGTAACAAAGCTATCGACAATCAGACAAATACACAAGAAATTTTGTGTCGTAGAACGGCAGCGGCAGCACCTCTTTAAGGGGGTGCAGGCTATGGCGGCAAGTAATCTGCGCCAGTTCTTCTGCAAAATCCCCGCCCTTGAGATACAGAATGCCCGAAGGCAAATTGCCGGCTTGCCCGGCGCGCAGGCGGGGCCTTGCCAGTCTTATGAAGCCCGGCAGCGCAGTAACCGCTCTGCCCAGTATGTAGTCATAGCGGAGAGAGTGTTCCTCTGCCCGCTGCCAGGTGGGCCGCACATTGGCCAGGCCCATTTCCTGTGCGATGGCTTCCACGGCATCTATCTTTTTGCGGGTGCTGTCCAGCAGGGTGAACTGCACCCCGGGATAACAGAGGGCCAGTGGCAGCCCGGGTAACCCGCCTCCGCAGCCAATATCCAGTACCTGTGCGCCCGGTGCAGGCTGCCAGTAGTGCGTAATGCAGAGGCCGTGCAGCAGGTGGTGCGCCCACAGGTGCTCGGTGTCCTTGCGGCTGACCAGGTTGATGCGGCTGTTCCAGCTCAGCAGCAGGTCATGCAACTGCATCAGCCGTGCTGACAGCGCCATCCACTGGGGAAAATAGTGTTCGATAAGGCGGGTATCCGGCATAAAAAACCCGCTACGACAAAGGCAGCGGGTGGGAATATGCTAAGTGAATCACTGCACTAAACAGAGAGATGACCCTCCTTAGTTTTTGTGCAATTTCATCTGGCTTTCTACGGAGGTAAGCACGCGCTCAATGCGCACGGCCTGAATTTCGCCCAGGCGGGTAACGCCGGTGCGCTCCACCTCACGGATAGCATCCAGTGAGTTCAATACCTGGTTGGCAGCAAAAACCGCGCGGCCGTCGTTCAGTTTGATGTGCGTCATCTCGGTCTGGAGAAAACGCTTGGCCACCGCAAGGCGGTCGATCAATTCTTTGGTGTTCATAACTTTGGTAAGGAGAGAGAGATAGAGAAACAATAGCGAACCAATTCCCGGAAAGGGACGTAAATATAACTGTGGAAAACTTCAGTGTCAAGATATTTTTTACGAAATATTACGAAATCGTAAAATCTATCAGAAGCGATAGCTACAAACTCCAGATCACAGGATAAAACAGCTGCGCTAGCGTATGTTAGACACTATGGGATAGTCTGCATCGGCTCCGCGTTTGGCCATGCGCGTGAGCTTGGCACGCAGGATCTGTTTTTTGAGTGGGCTGAGATGGTCTGTGAACAATACCCCCTCTATGTGGTCATATTCATGCTGAAAGATGCGGGCAGCAATGCCGGATAGAGTTTCTTCCACCGGCTCAAACTGCCGGTTCAGGTAGCGTACCTGTATCTGCGGATGGCGCTGCACGGTTTCCCGGATGCCGGGGATGCTGAGACATCCCTCTTCAAACCCCCATTTGGGTCCGCTTTCTGCTACCAATACAGGATTGATGATCACCCGCTGGTAGGTTTTGAGAAATTCCGCTTCTTCGGGCGTGGCGGCCATTTCCTGCATGCCTTGTCCGTCTATGACAAACAGCCGCAGCGAATGGCCTACCTGGGGGGCAGCCAACCCCACGCCATGCGCGTTGTACATGGTGTCAAACATCTGATCAATCAGTTCCTGCACTCCCGCTTCCTGCGGAGCCAGGTCCCGGCCCCGCTGACGCAATACAGGCTGGCCGTAGAGAACAATTGGTAGTATCATCCCAGGAAATTTTGAAGCAATATGGCAGCAGATACGCTGTTTTCCAGCATTTTGTTCTGTTTTTGCTGGCGTGTGGCGCCAGCCTGGTGCAGTGCCTGGGCGGCCAGGCGGGAGCTGAAGCGTTCGTCCACCAGATGCAGGGGGATTGCCGGCCAGCGTTCGCACAGTTTTTGGGCAAACGCTTCCACTGCCGTAGTGCTGTCCGTAGGGCGGCCATCCAGGCGGGTGGGATAGCCCAGCACCACTTCCTCTACTCCCTGGGCAATCAGGGTTTCCAGCCGGGGAAACAGTTCAGTCGTATGGCAGGCCTCCAGCGGACTGGCGATCATGCGCAGGGGATCCGTCCACGCCAGCCCCGTGCGTTTGGCCCCGTAATCTATTGCCAGTACCCTGCCCATCTCTGCTACAAAGATAGGCATTGCACACGGATTGCAGGGTTTTTGCGTTACTTTACAGCGTATGAAGAAGCTTCACCTGCTATTGCTGCGTGCCTTTATGCCGCCTTTCCTGGCCAGCTTCTCCATTTCACTTTTCATCCTCACCCTCCAGTTTATCTCCACCTACCAGGACGATATTTTTGGCAAAGGGTTCAGTGGATGGGTGATCGCGCAGTTGTTCCTGTATGCCATGGTCAACCTCGTCAAGGTGTGTTTGCCCATATCCCTGTTGCTGGCCGGTCTCATGACCCTGGGGAAGCTCGGGGAGCAATATGAACTGGCGGCTATCAAGAGTGCAGGCATCAGTCTTTTCAGGGTTATTTATCCCTTGTTGCTGTTTGCGGGGCTGGTAACGGTCCTGTCCCTGTGGCTCAGCTGGCAGATCATCCCGGCCAGTAATGTGCGCTTGTACAGCCTGCTCTATGACGTGCAGCAGGCCAAGCCGGAGTTTGCCCTGAAGCCGGGAGTGTTTAATAACAGCATCCCGGACTACCGCATCTGGTATGCAGAGCGCAGCCCGGCAGGCAGGCTGCTACGGGTCTATATCTGGGACCATACCGATTCCCAGAGCGGGGGCGGGACCGTGCTGGTGGCCGATAGCGCGGCCATGCGCATGGATGATCGCCTGCTCTACCTGCGGCTTACCCTGTACAAAGGCACCCGCTACAAGGAGGAAGGTCCGGGCTTTCACTCCGGGGCGCCGCTGGTGGCCCAGCCGTTCTCACGCATGCAGTTCGATTCCCTGCACTACAATGTGGATATGAGCGGGGTGGGCCTGCAGCGCACGGATGAGAACCTCTTTACCCGGCACCAATACACCCAGGATATCGTCGCGCTGGGCAAAAGTGTGGACAGCCTCCGCCTGGTACCGGACCTGGCCCGGCAGACGGTGCAGCGGCTGGCGCACCAACAGTGGGCCATAGACTCGCTGGTACCCCGCATGACCCGGTTCCAAGGAAAAGTCCCTACTTACAAGGACAGTCCGCTGGAGCTTTTTCCGCCGCATGATGCCCAGATAGCGCTGGACCGCAGCCTGCGGGGCGCCCGCCTGATGAAACAGTGGGTGGGGGAGCAGAAAAACTGGCAGGCCGAGCAGCAGAAGACACTCAACAAATACCGATATGAGTACATGTGCATGTTTACGGTGCCGCTGGCCTGTCTCATCATGCTGTTTATAGGGGCTCCGCTGGGCGCCATTATCCGCAAGGGCGGACTGGGTGTGCCGGCCATTATCAGTATCCTGTTTTTTATCCTGTTCTATGTGTTGCTCAACCAGGGCAAGAAGCTGGCCCATGAAGGGGAATTGCCTCCCTGGCTGGGCGCCTGGCTCCCCTTGTTCATCATCGCACCCATAGCCCTCTATGTCACCTACCAGAGTACTACGGACAGCCGTTTATTTGATCTTTCTGCCTGGAAATACCTGTGGGCACGTGTGCTGCGTTATCTGCGGCTGCGCCGTTAGTCTCACGGCTTTATCCCAATGTTAACATATTGATAACTCAGGCGCGTATATTTGTTGATATACACTTTCGAAAATTGCAGGCGTAGAAAAGTGCCTTTGCTTAAGGGCTTTCACCGATTGCCGATTTTCTCTTACTTACCATACATGGCCAATCCAAAACATCTGGGTAAACACAAGATTCTGGTAGTAGATGACGAGCCCGATATCCTGGAGTTCATTGAGTATAACCTCATCAATGAAGGATATGAGGTGCAGACGGCGCCTGACGGAGAAGAGGCGCTGCGCATAGCTAAGAGCTATCAGCCAGATATGGTGCTGCTGGATATCATGATGCCCAAGATGGACGGGGTGGAGACCTGCCGCCGCCTGCGCGACCTGCCCGAGACCAAGGATGCGCTTATCGTATTTCTCACTGCCCGTGCAGAGGAGTATAGCGAGCTGGCCGGCTTTGATGCCGGGGGCGATGATTATGTGACTAAGCCGGTGCGCCCGCGGGTCTTGCTCACCCGCCTCAAAGCGCTCTTCCGCAGGGGGCATGAAGAAGACCGTGGCAAAGCCAGCAGCAGCCTGCTGGTCACAGACCTGCGCATTGTGCGGGATGAGTTCCTCGTCTACCAGAATGACCAGCCCATTAACCTGCCCAAGAAAGAATTTGAGCTGCTGTTCTTCCTGGCGTCCAAGCCCGGCAAGGTGTTCTCCCGGGAGGTCTTGCTGGAGAAAATATGGGGCAATGACGTGTATGTGGTACCCCGCACTATAGATGTGCATATTCGCAAGCTGCGCGAGAAGCTGGGGGAGAACTATATACAGACCATTAAAGGAGTAGGCTACAAATTTGTGGGATGAACCCCTTGCTGGCGCAAATCCTGGTAACGCTGGGTATCAGCCTGTTGCTCACGCTGGGCATGGTCGTGCTGGGTCAGCAGCATCCTTCACACGGTTGGGCATTGTGGACTTTCGGGGGATTGTGTGTGGGGGTAGTGGGCCTCTCGCTGGAGCTGTTCTTCTACCGCAGGCTGCGCAGGCTGCACCGCCGCATCCGGCAGAACCTGCGCCGCAAGGATGGCCCCAATATACACCTGGATGCGCCCAGCGGAGACCTGATAGAAGCTATCTACCAAAGCATGCTGGAAGTGCATACCAAGCTGCGTAAGGAGTTTGCCGAGATGCGGGAGATGGACATCTTCCGCCGTGAATTCCTGGGGGATGTGTCGCATGAGCTGAAGACGCCCATTTTTGCCATCCAGGGATATGTGGAGACGCTGCTGGACGGCGCCCTGGAGGACAAGCGCGTCAACAGGAAATTCCTGAAGAAAGCCCTGAGCAATGTCTTCAGGCTCGAAACACTGGTGCGGGACCTGCTCACCATCAGCCAGCTGGAGAGCGGCCAGCTGCGTATGGAAGTAAGCGAGTTCAAGATCTATGACCTGGTGCTGGATGTATTTGAGACCCAGTCAGATAAATCGCAAAAGGAGGGCCGCCGCGTGGAGCTGAGCCTTAAGACCGGTAACCTGGAAAATACCTATGCCCGCGGAGATAAGGAGCGTATACGCCAGGTGCTGGAGAACCTGGTCAACAATGCGATCAAATATGGCCCTGAAGACCAGGTGAATGTGGAAGTGGAGCTTAAAATACAGGGGCATAACGGCCACCGCCGCCTCTATATCTCCGTGCGGGACAATGGACCCGGCATTGCCCCGGAACACCTGACCCGCATCTTTGAGCGGTTTTATCGCATAGACAAAAGCCGCAGCCGGGAGATGGGCGGCACAGGGCTGGGCCTCAGCATCGTTAAATACCTGCTAGAAGCGCACCAACAGGATATCACCGTGCAGTCCGTCCCGGGGCAGGGCACTACCTTTACGTTCACGCTGGAACCCGTGCTTCCGCGTTAGACACTTATTTTTTTGTGAGAAAACATAAAAACTGCTGGCATAGAACCCGCAGAAGATTAGTTTTGTAAAGTTTAAACCGAGTAGTACGCAAAACCGGAAACCACATGGGTAACATTCGCATCAAAGAAGGCACGCCGGATGAGCGCCATCTCAATTTCTGGCACAAGCTGTATTTTCCCGAGATTATCAAGGGAATGATGTTCTCCATCAAGCACGTGTTTCGCAAGCAGGTGACGCTGGAATACCCTGAGGTAAAACCTGAACTGGGCCCGGAATTTCGCGGCCGTCCCGTGCTGGTAGAAGAAGCCGGGCAGGAGCGTTGCGTGGCCTGTGGCCTCTGTGCCCGTGCCTGCCCTCCGCTGGCCATCAGTATGCAGGCTGCGGAGACTCCCGACCAGAAGGAACGGTATCCTGCACGTTTTGAGATAGACATGCTGCGCTGCATCTACTGTGGCTTGTGCGAAGAAGTGTGCCCGGAAGAAGCGATTGTCATGAGCGAGGAATACGATCTTACCTTCCATACCCGCGAGAATGCGATCATGGGCAAGGACCGCCTGCTCGTTCCCAAGGAGAAGCTCAAACCCCGCCTCGATTGGCTGCAGAAGTTCCGTAACCCCGACTTCGGTACCGTGTGGAATCACCAGCCGGCCAATAACACGCACAGTGTGCGTGACCGTACCCGGCACCAGCACTAAGCCTGTAGCCGGACAAGCACTGTACCCGGCAGGTCTTTTTTCCCTAATTTGCCTTTTCCTTTTCTGTTATAGGCAATATGGTGCGTTTTCTATACTTTGGTTGTTTGCTCCTGTTAGGAGCCTCTTCCGTGTTTGCCCAGCAAACCCTCACACAGTCAGACTTTGGTGCGGCCAGGGATACGGCGCTGGTCTACATCCGGGCAGGCGGTATTACGTATTATCCTCCGGCAGATGAGAACCCCGCTACAGGCTGGGATTTTAGTATGCTGGATAACCGTGGCACCAGCACGCTGAACTTTTACCCTCCTGGAAATGGTCAGTTTGATCATTTGTTTCCGCTCTCTACCTATAGCGTAGAAACGGCCGCAGACCTCTTCCTGTATGTGCGGGTGACGGCAGACAGCGTGCAGCAACTGGGCCTTGCTGGCAATGCGTCCTCTCTGATAGGGTTCCCTATAGATTTTAGTGCCGCTTACAACCCGCCTTTGCATATGGCAGAACTCCCGGTCATGCAGGGGCAATCCACCTATCAGCAAACCGGCTTTGATGCCCGCCAGGCCGTGAGCTACCTGTTTGTAGACTCGGCCCGGGTGAAACGCACGATCTTTCGCAGCACTCATTTTGATGCGGAGGGATTGCTGACCCTGCCGAATGCTACTGAGGTCCCGTGCCTGCGGGTGGCGGTGTCGGATACTACGATAGATTCCATATGGGTGCGCCAGTTTGGCACCTGGACGCTGGGCGCCGACCTCCTGGGCGTACCCGGTGTAATGAGAGACACTATGCTGACATATAGCTGGTGGACGAACGGCCGCATGAGCCATATCCTGCAGATCATCACAGCTGCGGACAGCTCCGTAAGAAGCCTGCAGTACCTGGGCTATGGCGGCCCGTTGTCGCGTACCCAGGTGCCTGACTATGCACTGCGTGTGTATCCCAACCCGACTACCGGGGTGTTTCAGGTGCAGGGAGCCTTGCCCGACCTGGGTACGCTGTCTGTACTCGATACCCGGGGTAAGGTTGTGCGCCGGTTCCCTGCGGGTAAAGGACAATCCTATTCCCTGAACGGACTGGCGCCTGGTCTGTACCTTGTGCAGGTGCAGGATACCCGTCATAAACTCGTACATTTGGGCAGAATATCATTATTGCCCAGGTAGATCCATGTTTCAGGAGTTCGTCATCGTCATACTTATAGGAATTGCCGGGGGACTGATGAGCGGACTCTTTGGGGTGGGAGGGGGCATTGTCCTGGTACCCCTTATGGTATTCCTGTTGCATTTTTCGCAGAAAACAGCTCAGGGGACCACACTGGCCATGCTGGCCTTGCCCGTGGCCCTGATAGGTGCCTGGAATTATCATCGCCAGGGGCAGGTCAACTGGCAGGTGGCTTTGCTGCTGGCAGTAGGGTTTGTGTTAGGCGTGTATGTGAGCTCCCGCATGGCGGTGCATCTGCCGGAACGCCTGTCCTTAGGCTCCTGGCATATAGACCAGCCCCTTCGCAAGCTGTTTGGGTTGCTGTTGCTGGCCGTAGCAGCGCTCCTGCTTTTCGGGAAAAAATAAACGATTTACCTGGGGCGCTCCCTTATTTTAGGGCAGATGTGATTGTCATAGCCCGCTCTTTCACTATACTTGTGTTGTCATGGAGGTGCATTTCCTGGGAACCAATGGCTGGTATAGCGACCACAAGGGGAATACCTTGAGTACCTATGTGCGGTTGCCCGATGCCGATATTATACTGGATGCAGGGAATGGCATTTATAAGGCAGACCGCCTCCTGCGTCCCGGCTTGCCCTGCTACCTGTTTATCAGCCACTTTCACCTGGATCATATTCATGGCTTGCATTACCTGGTAAAGCTGAGACCTCCTGTACTCCATATCGTGAGCAGCAAAGGCACCACCCCTGTGTTGCAGCAGTTTATCAACCGCCCTTATACGATCCCCTACGACCGCCTGCCTTATCCTGTCCATTTCCACGAACTCGCAGACGGCTGGAATGATATGCCCTGGGGACGTGTGCAGGCCTTGCCGCTGGTGCATGAGATCACCTGCTATGGCTATCGCCTGGAAGCTGCCGGTAAGAGCCTGGCCTATTGTACCGATACAGGTATGAGCGATAATGTTCCGGTGCTGGGCCGGGAAGCAGATTTGCTGATCACCGAATGCGCTCTCCTCCCGGGTGTTCCGGATGGCGGGTGGGGCCACCTCAATCCGCAGGATGCCGCAACACTTGCCCGGCGTGCGCATTGCAAACAACTGGCGCTCACTCATTTTGCTGCACATGATTATCCTGAGCTGGCAGACCGCCAGCAGGCGCTCACGGCGGCATCTGCCATTTTCCCCCATACGATAGTGGCTCGTGAGGATACGCCGCTTGTACTCTAGGGAAAACGTCCGCTATCTTCGTGGGTATGAACCTGTTTGACCTTGTGGGCTTGCTGGCAGCCTCGCTCACTACACTGGCTTTCTTACCCCAGGTGCTCAAGACCTACCGCAGCCGCCAGGTGCGGGATCTTTCGCTGAGCATGACCCTCATGTTATGCCTGGGGGTGTTGCTCTGGCTGGTGTATGGCATCTATAAATCGGATATCCCCCTGGTAGTGGCCAATGGCAGCACCCTGTTGCTGGTACTGGCGCTCCTGGGCATGAAATTGCGCTGGTCTGGCCGCTAGCGCATATTCAGGCACAAAACCGTACTTTTGCCGCATGGCTCAGCAATCCAAAAAGGGCGCTCCGCGACCCGACTTTAATACCGACGGCAAAGTGTTCACGGTACTTAGCTGGTGCATGGGTTCCCTGTGTATCGTTTTTGCAGTGCTTTACGCCCTCCTGGCGGCCTCCGAGCGGGGTACGGAAGCAGAGATCTTCCTCACGATCGCTTATGTCATAGGCGCCAATATTATCCTGCCCCCCATCCGCCGCCAGTGGGAGAAATGGCTGCGCATCCGGTTATATGGCAACCGCCTGGTGTACTTATATCTGGGACTTTTTTTGCTGGTCATGGGTTTAGGTCAGTACAGCAGTATGCGCCAGGAACAGTTTATTAAAGATTACCAGGCCAGGCATGCCATCGGTAAAGTCACCACCCGTGTGCCTGTGGATAGCCTGCTGGCGCCTGCACAGCAGGGCCTCTTCTGGGGGTATGTCAATACCCGGGGCCAGTGGGTGATTCCTGCCGACCAGTATGAGGCGGCCGGGCCCTTTAGCAATGGCTATGCCCGTGTGCAATTACAAGGCAAATCACTGGTAATAGACCGCAAGGGCAAACAAGTGGATGATGCACCCCGGGAGAAAGCTGCTGATAGCCTGAGGATAATGCTGAAACCCGTGCGCCACCAGGGCCTGTGGGGCTGGCAGGACAGTACCGGCCGTTGGGCGATCTCTCCCGCTTTTGATGCTGTAGGCGCCTGGGGCCGTGCCTATAGCCCTGCGGATAAGCCGTGATACGCTACACCGCTTTTTTGGCTAGTTTTGTTTCCGTTCGATACCTCTATTCTCCACCCCTATAAATCACTCTTCGCTATGGCAACTTCTGAATATGATCTGGTAGTAATCGGCTCTGGTCCCGGGGGCTATGTGGCCGCTATTCGTGCAGCGCAACTGGGTATGAAGACGGCCCTGGTGGAGAAAGATCAGTCGCTGGGAGGTACCTGCCTCAATGTGGGGTGTATTCCCAGCAAGGCCCTGCTCGACAGCAGTGAACATTATCACAATGCCAAGCACCACTTTGCCGTACACGGTATCGGCACCGGCACGCTCAAGCTGGATATGAAGCAGATGATCACCCGCAAGAATGACGTGGTCACCAAGACCGTAGACGGCATTCGTTTCCTGATGAAGAAGAACAAGATAGATGTGTATGTGGGGCATGGTAGCCTGAAAGATGCCCATACCGTGGCTGTGGCAGGTGCCCAGGCGGCCGAGCTGAAAGCCAAGAAGATCATCCTGGCCACAGGTTCCGTACCCAGCGGGCTGCCCGGCGTAAATATAGACGGCAAGCGTGTGCTCACCAGTACAGAAGCCCTGGAGCTTACGGAGGTACCCAAGCATTTCATGGTGATCGGCGGAGGGGTGATCGGGCTGGAACTGGGCAGCGTGTTTGCCCGCCTGGGCGCCGAAGTGAGTGTGGTTGAATATGCCGACAGGCTGATCCCCGGTATGGATGCCGACCTGGGTAACGAGCTGAAAAAAGTACTGCAGAAACAACTGGGCTTCAAGTGTTACCTCAACCACAAGGTGCAAAAGACTGAAGTGAAGGGCAAGCAGGTGACTATTACCGCTTTGGACAAAGACAACAAGGAGGTGACCTTTACAGGTGATTATTGCCTGGTGAGTGTGGGCCGCAAACCCTATACCGAGGGTTTAAACCTGGATAAAGTGGGTATCCAGGTAAATAGCCGCGGCCAGATAGAGGTCAATGATGACCTGCAGACAGCGGTGCCCCATATCTATGCCATAGGGGATTGTATCCGGGGCGCGATGCTGGCCCACAAAGCCAGTGATGAAGGCGTGATGGTGGCCGAGAAAATAGCCGGTCAGCACAGCCATGTCAACTACCTTTGTATTCCCAACGTGGTATATACCTGGCCCGAGGTGGCCGGTGTGGGCTACACAGAGCAGGAACTTAAGGAAAAAGGCACCGCTTACAAAGTGGGCAAGTTTCCCTTCATGGCCCTGGGCCGTGCCCGTGCTTCCGGGGATACCGACGGATTTGTGAAGGTGCTGGCAGATAAAACCACGGATGAGATCCTGGGCGTGCACATGATAGGCCCCCGCTGTGCAGATGTGATTGCTGAAGCCGTGACGCTCATGGAGTTCCGCGCCAGCGCAGAGGATGCCGGTATCTTCAGCCATGCCCACCCCACGTTTACGGAGGCCATGAAGGAAGCTGCACTCGCCGCTACCGGCAACCGCGCCTTGCATATGTAGCCATGCGTAAACATCTGCGGCAACCCTGGCTTTACATCGCCCTGACCTACGGGCTGGTGATGACCTGGGTGCGCTGGCGTCACTGGGGCGAGACCGATCTGGGCTGGGCTATTGGCGAGAGTGTCGCATCGGCAATCGTGATGTGGCTGCTATTGTGGACGGTGTTTGGCAAAAGGAAAAAAGAATGAAGCGCTGGGCAGGATGCGTACTGCTGTGCCTGGCATTGACAGGATGTGTACCCGAGCCTGACTTTCCCGAAGAAGGTGCCTTGCAGGCAGAGTACAGGGGCCTCTTCATTCTCAATGAAGGGCAGTGGAACCAGAGCAATGCCACCCTGGACTTTTACGATCCGCAAAAGGGCTATGCCCGCACTTCGGAGGTGTTCTACCGCACAAATGGCGAGCGGCTGGGGGATGTGGCCAATTCTGTGCTGCTGGATGCGGATACGCTCTATATCGTCATGAACAATACCCAGCTTATTTATAAGGTGCAGATGCCTTCATTGCGGTTGCTGGGCCGCATCTCCCTGCCGGCGGCCGCATCTCCCCGTGAGATGGTTAAGGTCTCGCCTACCAAAGCCTATATCAATAGCCTGCTGGGCGGCCAGCTTTATGTGGCCAATCCGCAGACATTGCAGGTGACGGCCAGTGTGCCTCTGCCAGATCATGCCGAGAGTATGGTCTATGTGGAGGGGCGCGTATTTATTACACTGGGCAATTATCCCGGCACTGTCAATAGCCAGCTGGCTGTGGTGGACCCCCAGACCGATGCGGTGCAATTATTGACCCTGCCTATTCAGAACCCCGGCCCGATGGCCCTGCAGCCGGACGGCCAGCTGGCGATAGGGTGCAGGGGCAACTACCTCAATACTAACAGCGCAGTCTGCTGGCTCGATCCGCAGACCCTTGCGTTCACGGATACCGTATATATAAACGGCTATTTATATGATCTGGCGGCGCTACCGGACAGGCTGGTGCTGAGTTCCGATCATGATATCTCCTCGGTTCGGTATGCAGATAAAATCGTGGAATATGCGTGGATAGACCGCGCCCGGCTGGGTGCACGCAGTACGGACCTGCTCTATGCCGTGCACTGGGATGACCTGGCACAGGAGCTGTATGTGACCAATGCCGGGTATGGCGCCCAGAATGGCAAATGCCATGTGCTTACTCCGGACGGCCAGCTATTGCGCACCCTTTCTACCGGTATCTTTCCCGGAACCCTGTTCTGGTATCGCTAGCACACTAATACGTGCCGGTCATATTGCTGGGCACTACCACAATATAGTCTGCCAGTTCCCTGTGGGCCGCATCCAGGGTTTCCAGCTGGTCCTGTTGCACCACCTGTATCGTGCCTATCTTCAGGTCCGGGGCCAGGCGCTGCAAGTACCAGATGATCCCTTCTTTGCGTTGCGTGTGGAAAGCGCCGTTAAGGTGCAGGAGCAGACTACTCTCACTGCGGCGGGCGTGGATGGTATGTGCCATAGTGGCATCCTTCAGCGCCTGGGACTGCACCAGGTACGCGCTGGAGTGGCTGCCGTGCCCGCCCATCTCCTTGGCGATTTGCTGGTAGCCGGGCAGCTCCGGGTCCACCGTCAGCGGCAGGGGCGCTATATATGTCAGTGCCTCCGGGCTCAGCTCAGAGAGCGCCTCCAGCCCCTTGTAAAAGACCATGTTGGCATACCTGCGGGGTACGTTGGTGGCCCATACGGGTAGCTTGTGAGTTTGGCAGAAAGCGATGATGGGCCGGTAATCCGTCTGGTAATTATCCCAGAGTTTCGCCTCTTTCTTAAAGCTGGTTTCGCGGATAAGGCCCGATAGGTATTCGTTCAGTACCAATTGGTCATCCCGTTCAAACATTTCCATACCTATCTCCAGCGATTTCACCCGTTTGTGCAGGTCGGTGGCCAGTTCCAGTTGCAGCCAATGGCCTATGGGGTCATTGTGCTGTTCGCCAAAAAAGACCACATCCTGTTTGGCCAGTGCGGCGCTCATTTTCTCAAAAGTGGTCGCCTTGCCTTCTGCGGTAAAGAGAGTATAGGCGGGTTTGGTCTCAGGTCCTTTGGCAATACCCAGGAGGGTGACCAGCAGTATCCAGGCTATATTCATTTGATAGAGACTTAACGGGGAAAGTGAAAAATGTCTCCAAAATAACGCAAAGAACACGTTATGACGCCAAAGGGTGGCGGGTTTTTCCATTCCGGGTTCATGCCGGGAGCCGGCTGGCTGGGGATAAAGTTATCCGTATCGCTACAGGTTTAGCCCTTAATTTAGCCCAATGAGAAAAGCGCTCCTGCTGTTGGTGATCTGGAGTATGATGGGGCCGTGGCATGGGCTGGCGCAAGACCGCATCCCCCATATTGCCCTGTCAAAGGGGGATAGCCTTTTTGTGCTCAATGCCCGGGGCGATACACTTTTTACCTCCGCCGAATGGTTCTCTCCAACGGTCTATGCCAATGGGTACCTGCAGGTTTCGCGCATGTACCTGGATGAAGACAGCATTCTGCAGAAAGCCACTGCCTGGGCGGATACCCTGGGCCGGGAGGTGCTTATATTGCCCGCGCGGTATGAAGGGTGGGTGATACAGAACGAACTGGTGCGCGTGCGCGATGTGGTTACCGGACTTTACGGCTTTTGGGATCTCAAAAGACGAGAGGTCCTGGAGCCGCTTTTCTACAATGCCGGCCAGCTGAGCCAGGGATTGATCTGGATGCAGAATATGGTGTGGGACAGCATCCCGCCACAGGACAGGCTTCATTATTACATTAATCTCAAGGGTAAGGCCAGGATTCGCGCGCGCTATCCCCGTGTGTGCGATTTTGCAGAAGGGCGCGCCCGTGTGCAGAATGCTGGCGGCAGGTGGGGCTACCTCGATCTCAAGGGCAGGCTGGTGATAGACACCCTGTATACGCAGGTGACAGACTTCTGTCAGGGAGAAGCCGTAGCCTGCACCTATGCCGGGTGCGGCATTCTCAACCAGAAAGGCCAGTGGGTCATCCCCCCGGATTATTGCGGGATGGGCCGTTTCCAGGAAGGGCTGGCTCCGGTGTGTGTAAATGGCAGGTGGGGGTACATTAACCGCAAGAATGAACTGGTGATCAGCCCCCAGTATAGCGATGCCCGCGGGTTCTTCTGCGGGCGGGCAGCCGTGGAGATAGACGAAGAATGGGGGTATATCAATGCGGGTGGAGCTATGGTCATTATGCCCACACCCCAGCAGATAGGAGAGGACTTTCATCTCTGTCGCGCCTGGAATGGCCGGGGTAGTTATATGAATGAAGCCGGCGAGGACCAGCCGCTGCCGCCTGCTTTTGATAAGCTGTATGACCTGCACCTCCCGGCCGGTTGGCCTCAGTTGCACCCGCAGCCTTATAGGCTGCGCCTGGAGCCATAGGCTTATCTCTGCTATCAGAAAGATCTGTAAACTTTCAGATTGTCATTTTTAATCGTAATATTGCAATGTAAAGATCATCGAAATGGGTATTACCAAATCCGGCCATTTTACAGAGCAGCAGAACAACCTGGCAGCTATTGCCAAGGCCCTGGGGCATCCGGCAAGAATTGCTATACTGGATTACCTGCTCAAGGTAGATGTTTGTATCTGTGGGGATATTGTGGGCGAAATCCCGTTGGCACAGCCTACTATCTCACAGCATCTCAAGGAACTCAAGCAGGTGGGGCTTATCAAAGGCAGTATATCAGGAAATACCGTTTGCTACTGTCTGGATGAGGTGGCTGTGAGCACTTTGCAATCCTACCTTTCTGTGCTAAGCCAAAAGCTGAGAGACCACCAGAATCAGTGCTGTTAAATCCTGAGTACAATGACCTTCTCTGAACTGAAAGCGAAACTGGAGCACCTGGAAAGCCTGCGTTTCATCCTCCCCAATGGGACTATTGTGCCTGCCTGTTTTCATGTGACAGAAATAGGCGAGGTATCCAAGCGATTTATGGACTGCGGCAATGTATTGCGTGAGCAGAAGACCGTTAGTATGCAACTGTGGGTGGCTAATGATACGGAACACCGGCTGGCTCCTGCAAAGTTGTTGCGTATTCTGCAACAATCGGAAAAGGCATTGGGCATAGGCGACCACGAAGTAGTGGTGGAGTATCAAACCCAGCAAACCCAGGTACTGGGCAAGTACAGCTTAGATTTCAACGGGCTGGACTTCACCTTAATACCCCAGCAAGCTGCCTGCCTGGCTCCTGCTCAATGTGGGGTTAGTCCTGAAAAGAAACGTATATCCTTGGCAACGCTGAAAGCCCTGAAGGAAGGAGGTTGTTGCGCATGAAGGCATTGCTGATTCGCTACCGAAAGCCGGTTGTCATTTCCCTGGCTATTCTCATGCTGAATATAGTTTTAGGCTTTGACCTTCGGTTTACCCTTATCAATCTTATCTGGTTGTTGGTATAAACTATGAAGAACATTCTGGTCCTCTGTACGGGTAATAGTTGCCGAAGCCAGATGGCAGAAGGATATATCCGGTATTTTTCAGCGGGTAGGGCCGGGATTTATAGCGCAGGCATTGAGGCGCATGGGGTTAACCCGTTGGCGGTTGCGGTCATGAAAGAAGATGGCCTGGACATTTCTGGCCATACCTCGGATACAATTGCTCAATACTTGCACCTGCCGTTCGACATTGTCCTCACTGTATGTGATAATGCGCAAGAGCGTTGCCCGGTTTTCCCTGGCACTATGAATCGTGTGCATTATAGTTTTCCCGACCCGGCCAGGGCAGTTGGTGCGCAAGAAGAGGTCCTGCAACAATTCCGGGTAGTCAGGGATATGATTAAATCCTACGCCAGAGAGTTCGTTAAACAGAACCTGGAGGACTAAACCCTGCCTTTATGAGCGGATGCGGTTCGTTAGATTTCTTGTCTGAATTTTGTCCAAAGTCCTTGTGGGCCGGATACAAAAAAGCCTCAAAACAAGCAAGAAACGCAGTTTTGAGGCATAGAGTGGTGATGGAGGGAATCGAACCCCCGACACATAGATTTTCAGTCTATTGCTCTACCGACTGAGCTACATCACCGGGATGGGAGTGCAAATATAGCAGAAAGGACAACAGCGCAAGTGACCGGCGCCAAGATTTCGCTAAATTTGTGCCCATACAAACTTGCCCTTGGCGCCGTAGTTCAACGGATAGAACGAGTGTTTCCTAAACACTAGATCTGGGTTCGATTCCCGGCGGGGCCACCTAGCAAAAGCCCCGCATATGCGGGGCTTTTGCGTCTTGCGAGCCCATACAATAGGCTTAGTTGTTCGACTTGTCAATCACCCACCAGCCATTGGTGCCGTCAGAGATCACGGAGTAGGAAACGCGGGACGTACTGGCTCCGGGATTATACGTGGCTGCCGCGCCTTCTATCGTATTTCCGCCGCTGGGGGCAAGCGAAATAGACATGGAAGTCGTAGAAGTTTTTTTGATGGTATAGATCCTTCCCGGGCAGGAGGCTGCCGTGGGCAGGTTCAATACCTGGTTGCCGGTGGCGGTGTGTATGATCACCCGGTGCGTTTCATTGAGAGTGATGGCATTGTTGATGACATCTACCTTCAGCGCTTCAGAGCCGTTGTTATGCAGCCTTGAGGTGGGGGTACTGATGCCCAGGCCGGTATTCCCGTTCTTCAATACCACCATAGCATTGGCGCGTAATGCGTTTGAGGTACCTGTGCCTATGGTAAAGACACGGTCCGTAGCTACAAAGGTGCCCGGGGTACCGGTGTAGCCGGTGGTATCGTTGTATTGCCCTATCACCACCTCACTTAAACTGCGGGCACGGTTCTGCTGTCCTCCCAGTACAACCGAGTGGTTGCCCAGGGCAACGTTGCTCCATCCGCTGCTTACAAAGGCATTGGTGCCCTGGGCGGCATTGCTCCATCCGCCGCTCACGGCGCTGTTATCGCCCTCGGCCTTGTTTAGCTGGCCACCCGCTACGGTGCTGAGGCTGCCCGATGCCGTATTGCTCCATCCGCCAGCTATTGTGGCAGTTCCCCCTGAGGCTGAGTTTGCTTCACCCCCCCCAATTGTACTGCGCCCGCCGGAAGCCGTATTGTTCTGGCCCCCCCCTATGGAGGCATAAATGCTGGAAGCCGTGTTGCCTTGTCCGCCGCCTATGTAGGAATATCCTGCAGAGGCGATATTAGCGGTACCGCCTACTACTACGGCATATTGGGCGGTGGTCTGGCTGGCATCGTTGTCTCCCGCCTGGTTGTTCCGTCCGCCCCCTATAAATCCATAGTTATCTGTGATCACGTTAGGAAAGGACACGGCACCGCCGCCGGTAATGACACTGCCCACGCCCATGGTGATGTTATTGGACGAATGCCCCCATGTAATGTTAGGAGAGGTGGTGCTATAGGTAAGTAACCCAATCTTTACGTTATTCAGCCGAAATTCGAGAGGCAGGGTGTTGGTAGTGCCCAGGAAATCGCCGCTAGTGATCGCATTGCCCGCCAGGCTCCAGTTGGTTATTGGCGGTACCTGCCAGGTGGCTACGCCATTAGCGTCACTGGTGAGCACACGGCCGGCGGCCTGTGTGCCGTCTGCCAGGCGGAATGCGCCTGCTGTGGCGCTGCTGATGTGCATGCGGACAGATGGCAGGCTGGTGCCAATACCGATGTTACCGTTCTTGAGTACCACCAGGGCATTGGCACGAGAGACCTCTGCAGCACCAATGCCTATGGTAAAGATACGGTCCGTGGCTATAAAGGTGCCCGGAGTGCCGGTATAGCCGGTGGTATCGTTGTATTGCCCTATCGCTATCTCGCTCATGCTCCGTGCACGGTTCTGTTGCCCTCCCAGCACTGCGGAGTAGTTGCCCGCAGCAACGTTGCTCCATCCGCCGCTCACGGCACTGTTGTCTCCCTGGGCCTTGTTCAGCTGGCCGCCCCCTATGGTACTGAAAGTACCGGAAGCCGTATTTGCCTGTCCGCCTCCTACGGTGCTGCGTCCGCCCGAAGCCATGTTGCCACTCCCACCTCCTACAGTGGCATTTGTCTGGGATGCGGTATTGCTGCCTCCCCCGGCTACGGTGGACTGGTCTCCTGAGGCAGTGTTGCTAAGTCCGCCCCCTACAGTGCTCCGGTTGTTTGAAGCTGTGTTGCTTTCACCTCCCGCTATGGTGGCAACCTGGCTGGAAGCGGTATTGTTAAGGCCCCCGCCTATAGTGGCATAATCTCCGCTAAGGGTAATGCGGTTGGGTGCGCTGGAATAGCCCCCTCCGCTTATGGTGGCGCCAAATAAGCTGGCGCTTATGGCATTGGCACTGTGGCCCATGAAGATGCTGGGACTGGTAGCATTGGGAGAAAACCGGGCTACACGCAGGTTATTGGCACGGATGTCCACTGCAGCGTCGTTTGTACTACCGAGAAAGTGTGTGCCCACAGTGACGACATTGCCTGTTAAAGCCCAGTCGGTTATTGCCGGTGCCTGCCAGGTGGCTACGCCATTAGCGTCACTGGTGAGTATGCGGCCGGCGGCCTGTGTGCCGTCTGCCAGGCGGAATGCGCCTGCTGTAGCGCTGCTGATATGCATGCGGACGGATGGCAGGCTGGTGCCTATCCCGATATTTCCATTCTTCAATACTACCATGGCATTGGCCCGTGCGACTGTGGATGTGCCGTTTCCTATAGTAAAGATGCGGTCGGCAGCTATGAAGCTACCGGGTGTGCCGGTGTAACCGGTGGTATCGTTAAATACACCCGTTACCACTTCTCCATAGCTGCGGGATACCAACTGGTAACCGCCGGGTATGGTCGCATACTGGCCTGTGGCAGTATTATTGGCGCCTCCGCCTATAGTGGCGTATCCGCTGCCTATAGGAACCGTATTGCTATTACCCCCGCTTATGGTAGCGTAAGTACTGCTGGATGAGATGTTATGACTGGCTCCCCCTCCTATGGTGGAGTAATTGGCCAGGGCAGAATTGAGGCCTCCTCCGCTTATGGTAGACTGTATGCCTGTGGCGCTGTTGGTCAGTCCTCCGCCGATAGAGGCATTTTGCCCGGCGGCAGTATGACTTTGCCCTCCGGCTATAGTGGAATATTGGCCGTTAGCGGTATTGTTATTTCCCCCGCCAATGGCAGCCATGTTGCCGGCAGTATTGTTCCGTCCGCCCCCTATGGTTCCGTAGTTGGCCGTCACCCGGTTGGGGAAGCTGGCTTCACCCCCACCACCGATGGTAGCTGCATATACCCCGCCGTTTATACTGTTACTGGCATGACCCATAATGACATTGGGACTGGTGGTATGGGGGACAAACCTGCCTACCCGTTCATTGTTCACCCGTATATCCAGCGGCACATTATCCGAGGTGCCTATATAGTCGATACCGTCTGTAGTGCCGGCATTGCCCGCGAGGTTCCATCCGCTGCCGCCGGCTACCGCATCCTGCCAGGTGGCCACCCCGTTGGCGTCACTGGTGAGTACGCGGCCCGCCAGCTGGTTGCCGTCCTCGTAGCGCAACTGTCCTGCTATATGCAGGGTAGTGTCCGGGTTTGCGGTCCCTATACCTACGTTTCCTATCGGGCTGATGGTCATGCGAGTAACCGGATTCGCATCTCCCGGCCCTGCAGTGGCAAAGCTGAGATTTGCCGGATGTTGTGTGGGACTTGTCCAGTTGCTGACTGCCCGGGATTCGATGGTGGCGCCTGACGTGAAATTGGAAAGTGCATACCCGGAAAATTCCACGCGCCCCAGGTTGGTATTGCTGGTTATGGCAGATGGGGCCTCCAGTGAGCCTTGTGCATGAATAAGACGCAAGACGGCCTTCTCGTTGGTATTGGAAGAGAACACCCCGATATTGATATCCGTGTCCGTGTTGCGGAATACGCCTATGGCGGTAGCGAATAGATTGCCGGCTACTTCCAGTTTGGCTCTTGGCGTGGAAGTGCCTATGCCCACGCTGTCGCTGGCGTAGTCCAGCCGCACATAATTATTGTTTTTAAGCCAGGTGCTGGCATTAAAATTCACCCTGCCCCAGTCGGTGCCGCTCCATACATACAATCCTCCGTTCACACCGCTGGTATCTGCCACTACCAGGCCGGTATGCGAATCATTCAGACCGGACTGCAGGGGTCCTGTCCGGATAGCAGTGGACATCTGTGGCAGCAACAAACCTCCCGGGCGAATGGTCTCGGACTTGATGTGCAGCAACGCCTTGGGGTCCGGTGTGGAGGTACCTACCCCCACGTTTCCACCGTTGAAGGTCGCTGCATAATTCTCATTGCCGCCGCTGACATTTACCCGTAGTCCCGTATTGGTAGAGCCGGGCGTGTTCCAGTTGCCGGTGCTTTCTATCAGCAGGCCTGTTTTGGTCAGGCCGCCTATTGCTACAACGGTGGAAGTATTCCCTATATAAGCAGCCGTAATATTCGTGGTCGTGTTGACCACTCCGCGGTCTGCCCGCAGGGCATAGTTGTTCGACATGACGTTGTTTTCTGCCCGTATGGCATTGGAAGTGTTGGTCGTGGTGCCGTATACACCCGCTGACAGGCTATTGCTGCTGTTGGTAGACCCATGTACGCCAAAGGTTTGGTTGGCAGAAGCATTGGTGGCTGAGCCGTATACCCCTACTGTGCCGCTGGCTGTGCTGGAAGTTGTACCGCTCACACCTTTGCCGCTATTGGGGCCTGTGTATTGCCCGGCTACGGCAGTGCCTGTTCCGGTGTTGAGAGAGCCCAGTATACCATAGCCTCCCTGGCTGGTGCCGAATACCCCCGCAGTATTGGCATCTGCGCTGGAACTGCTGCCGTATACCCCGTATATCTGCCCGGTAGCGGCCGTGGCGCGTCCCTCAATACCTGAGGAAGTGTTGGTGTTGTTGCTGTTCTCTGCCAGTATACCGATACTGGGCGTTCCTGTGCCCGTGTTCTCTACGCGCAACGTGCGCGCCAGGCTGCTTCCTGTACTCAGGCGCGCGGTAGTAAACGGCCCTAGTCCTATGCCTACATTGCCCAGGCCGTTGACCACCAGCCGCGGAGTACCATTGCTGCTTACATTCAGGATCTCCGTAGCATTGTCCGCTGCCTGGGTGCTTATATACAGGCCATTATGCCCGCTAAGCCCGGCCGGATTGATGATGCGCACCAGGTGGCCCGCTTGCGAGGCCGATACCTCCAGTTTGGCGCCGGGTGTGGCCGTGCCGATCCCCACGTTATAGTTAAGATCCAGCGGGTAAAGATTGTTACCTGTGCGCTCCCACAATTCTCCGTCGCCCTCGAATTGCAATCGCACCCAATCTGTTCCGTCCCACACGAACAAGCCCCCAGTCACAGAACTGGTATCCGTTACCAGCAGGCCTTTGTCCGCCTCGCCCAGCGAGGTGCCCAGTGTCAGCCGCTGCGCATTGGACAAACGTGGCAGTAACAACCCCCGGGGAGTGCTCCCATGTTCCAGGTGCAGTACCGCGTGAGTATTGGGGTTTGTGGTGCCTATGCCCACCTGTGCCAGCACCGGCAGGCAGAAAAGTGAGCATATAATAGCAAGCGCAGTAGATTTCAGGTAGTTCTGTAACATCATTGGGGCAATCAATGGATATTCTACGAATATCACTGAAAAATCGATCCGTTCAGAAAATATTTCGTTTAGTTATATAAACCAGGTACCATATCGTATAAATAAAGGCATGAAGGGTTTGCGTATCTTTGTAAAAAGATTGCGTCTTGGTACACATTGGCCCTGTTATTTTGCCGCACCAGCCGTTGTTGCTGGCACCTATGGAGGACGTGAGCGATCCGCCCTTCCGTGCGGTGTGCAAAGACCTGGGTGCGGACCTGTTGTTTACCGAGTTTATCAGCAGCGAGGGCCTTATCAGGGATGCGACCAAGAGCCGCCAGAAGCTGGATATCTACGAGCGGGAACGCCCCGTGGGTGTGCAGCTTTTTGGGGGCGACAGTGATGTGATGGTGGAAGCCGCGCGCATCGTCACCCAAACGCGCCCGGATATCCTGGACATCAACTACGGATGTCCTGTGAAGAAGGTTGTGTGTAAAGGTGCGGGCGCTGCCATTCTCAAAGATCCGGTCTTTATGGAGAAACTCACCCGCCAGGTAGTGCAGGCTACAGACTTGCCGGTGACCGTAAAGACACGGCTGGGGTGGGATGAAAACAACATCAATGTGATAGAGGTGGCCCTGCGCCTGCAGGATGCCGGTATCAAAGCCCTGAGCATCCATGCCCGCACCCGTGCCCAACTCTACAAAGGCCAGGCAGACTGGGACTGGATCTCACGTGTGACCAGCCACCCCGATATAGAGATCCCCATCTTTGGGAATGGCGATGTAGACAGCCCTCAAACGGCGGTACAACGGCTGCAGACCTCCGGCGTGCAGGGCATCATGATAGGCCGTGCCGCCATTGGGTATCCCTGGATATTCCGTGAGATCAAACACTACCGGGAGACAGGCACCTTGCTGGCCCCGCCCGATATACCCGAACGGGTGCGGGTCTGCCGCCTGCATTTCCAGGCCAGTGTAGAATGGAAAGGAGAACGCACGGCGGTTAATGAGATGCGCCGCCACTATGCCAACTACTTCAAGGGGGTAGCGCACTTCAAGCCCTGGCGCACCCGGCTGGTAGAAGCTCCGGATGCTGCAACTGTACATGCTTTGCTGGATGAGATTGCCGCTACTGATTTTATGATGGCCCATGAGTTGCCCGCAGACGCTGCACTGGATCCTGCCCTGCAGGCCACGGCAGAGCGGTGGTAGGGCCGGGTGTCTTTACTGACTGGTTTGGTGTGGAGGATGCCCTCGCGTCATCCTGAGCGCAGCGAAGGCTCTCTGCTCTGGCGGAATATCCCAACCCCAACCCCTCCTGCTGGGAGGGGAGCCATGCCTACTTGCTCCTCCCCTGCGGGAAAGAACGGCCTAAGCGAAAAGGGCGAAATCGCGGGGGCGGCCAGAGGCGAAATGCCCAAAACACTGTCTGAGCCCCTGCTAAGGGGCGAGTTTGTTTTGGGCCGCCGAAAAGCCGTGCACGCCGCCCTTTTCGGTTAAAAGTACAAATACAACATCCGGGCTATACCACAGCTACTATGCAGGGCAGAGAAGGAGGACACTCACGCGGCTTCAGCTGCGCGAGTGCGGTAGGGGTGCCTTTTTCGCTTAGGCCGTTTATCCGCACCCGTCATGCCGAACTCGTTTCGGCATCTCCTGCACAGCACCAGGTATGGCAGGAGATCCCGAACTCGTTGGCACTGATATATCATTTACACAACAGCTCACACCAGTTCCCCTCTCAAGTATCACCACTCCCGCATCTAAACTCGCCTGGCCCCTGCGGGCGGCCTTCTTTTGACTTGACCCCAAAGAAGCAAAAGCTCAAGGCCCCTGCCGGGCGGCAATTGTTGCCAGATCCGGAACACTGCTCATCCCGGATCTGGCAAAGGATACCGATCCAATGGAATTGGGGCCTGGGCCTGCTCCCTAGGAGACAAAGCCGGGTGGTGCAGGTTAGTTTAAGCTGGCCAGCTGCTGTTGCAGGGCCGCCAGTTTGGCCTGGGCATCCGCCTGCTTCTTGCGCTCATTAGCCACTACCTCGGGTTTAGCGTTTGCTACAAATTTCTCGTTGTCCAGCTTCTTTCCCACGCTGGCCAGAAATCCCTCTATATAGGAGATCTCTTCCTGCAGCCTGCTACGGGCTTCGCCGGCATCCACGGCTCCTTTGGGCAGGTAGAGGGTGTGTGCCCTGACGAGGGTGGTGGCCATGCCTTCTTGCCGGTCTGTTACCGCTGAGATGTCTGACAGCGCCGCAAAACGGCGCATAAGGTCGCGGTACCGGTCAAAAACACCCGGTGCCTGGGTGTGTACCTGCAGGGTAAGCATTTCCTTGCCACCCAGCCCGTTCTCTGCCCGCAGCGCCCGGATAGCAGTGATCAGTTCGCGTGCCTCCTGCATTTCGGCCAGGGTGGTGGCATCGGTGTCCAGCACGGCGGGGGTGCGCATGAGGGATACCATCAGGCAGTCCTTGTCGCCCCGGTTGCGCAGCTGGTGCCACAATTCCTCGGTGATAAAGGGCGTGAAGGGGTGCAGGAGTTTGAGGATCTCCTCGAAGAGCACCCGCGTGTCTTCCATGGCATGTGCAGAGATGGTGCTTCCTTGTGCG
>JAHBTG010000130.1 GCA_019638695.1 Bacteroidota bacterium
GATACCCTGACGGCCACCGAATATCTGGAAGTGAAAGGCCCCATTGCCATCATAGATGAAGACCGGGACCGTATCCTGTTATGCGACGCTCCGTATGCCTATACCTTTAGCCATGTTTCGCTGGAGGCCACTGAGATCCGGTGGGATTTTGGCGATGGCAGCAGCAGCCCGCAGGATAGCCCCACCCATATGTTTACAGCTCCCGGCGCGTATTGGGTGAAGCTGGAAGCTTATAGCGCGGTGACAGGGTGCCGCCACCAGGATTCCGTGGAGGTAGTAGTCCCCCCGGATAAGGGTAACCCGGCACAGGCCTCCGTCAATGAGGGCTGCGCTCCTTTGACAGTGACGCTTACTGACACGGTATCCACCCGCCGGAACTCCGTATGGCTGATAGAATCGCAGGTGATCTCTACGGACCAGGCCAGTATCAATTACACATTCCCCAACGCAGGCACCTATACGGTGATCCTGCTGTCGGAAGACGAGCTTGGCTGCATTGCTGTGGGCTCGCAGGTCATAGAGGCAGATGAGGTGGAAGCCCGGTTTCGCACGACCGGCACCCATTGCTGGCCCAATTACATCCGGTTTGAAGAAACCGCTATCTCCGCAAACCCCATTGTATCGGCAATATGGCAGTTTGGAGACGGCAATTCCAGCACTGTCCTCAGTCCCCAGCACCGCTATGTCCGGCCGGGCACCTACCAGGTATCGGCCACACTGACCAACAGCCTGGGGTGCAGGCAAACGGTATTGCAGGAAGTTACCTACTCTCCGCCCCTGGTGGCGTTCTCCCCTTTACATGACACGGTATGCGTGGGAGAACCCTTGCGATTCATCAACCAGACGCCGGATACCACGCTGCTCAGCTTCTTATGGGACCTGGGCAACGGGCAGACCAGCACGGCCGTCAGCCCCGTCACCTCCTATGCACAGCCCGGTACCTACACGGTGTCGTTGTATGCCCGCCATCCGGATGGCTGCGACAGTCTGCTGGTGAGGAACAGAGCGGTTACCGTGGTGCAGCCTGCCATTGATTTCAGCGCCACGCCGCTTTCGGGGGACTGTCCGCCGGTCACCTGTCATTTTACCTCTACGCTCAGCCCGGATATTGTGGCGGTGCATTGGGACTTTGGAGACAACACCTCTAGCGACCAGCGCAACCCTGCGCACACTTATATCCTGGCAGGTACCTTTACCGTGACGCTGACCGCTTACAGTGCAGGCCGCTGCCAGCCCCGGGTCGTCAAAACGGACTACATTACCCTGGGAGGCCCTATGGGTACCGCCAGGGTCCTGGGAAATCCCCGGGGATGTGTGCCTTATGAGGTCACCCTGGTGGCAGATAGCCCGAATGCCATCAGTTACACCTGGGATTTCGGAGACGGTACCGTGACTACCGTTACCACGGATACCATACGCTATACCTACCACCAGGCAGGTAATTTTAACCCGCTGCTGATCCTGAGAGATGCCAACGGCTGTGTGGCGCCCGGTATCACCGGTTTCCAGCTCACCTCCTATGCCAAGTCTGTGCCCAATATTACCCTGGCCGGCCCACATGCGTGCCTGAACCAGCCTTTTACCCTGACAGGCAGCGTCACAGGCACAGCAGGTATTGCAGAATGGACCTGGAGCATAAGCGACGGCACCACCTTGCAGGGCAATCCGGCACAATATACGCCGGCCATGCCGGGAGAAGTATCCGTCACCCTTGTGGTGACAGATGTCAACGGCTGCCGGGATTCCACCAGCGTTCCGCGGTTGAGTATTTCCCCGGAGCCTGCGGCCTATGTTACCGTGCAAAAAGACACCATTTGCCGGGGAGAGAGCACCCAGTTGCAAGCTACCGGCGGCTTTAGTTATACCTGGACACCCACCACCGGGCTCAGCAATGCGAATATTGCCAACCCCGTAGCTTTTCCCACGCAAACGACCACCTACACCCTCCGCACCCGGGATGAATATTCCTGTGCCACTGCCACCACTACGGTAACCATTACCGTACATCCCCTGCCACAGGCAGACGCAGGTATGGATATCACCCTGTGCGAAGGTGAGGCCACTGTGCTCACGGCTACCGCAGGTCACGGAGCCTATCAGTGGACGCCAGTAACCGGGCTATCAGACCCTGCCAGCCTCAACCCCATTGCACAGCCTGCCCTGTCCACTACCTATACCCTGGAAGTAACCGACCTTAACGGCTGCATTGCCCGGGACCAGCTGCATATCCATGTTGTTCCCCTGCCTGTGGCCCGGCTGGCAGCCTCTCCCAAAGTCTGCCTGGAAGAGGAAGCTGTTTTCAGGCTGACAGGCGCCGAATACGGCCAATGGCCGGACGGCTCCCTTGGCAACGAATGGCGCATAACCGCCACCCAACCTCAGCCGCTACACATATGGGTCATTCCCTTCAATGCCCACTGTGCCAACGATACCCTGTTTCAGACGGTGACGGTAGATACGGATATTCCCAGGGCGGGCTTCGGCATATGGCCTGTTTATGGCTTGCCCGCACAGCCGGTGGCCTTTACTGACAGTTCGGCCGGGGCGGTGTCCTGGTACTGGCAGTTTGGAGACGGCACTCACAGCACTCTCCAACATCCCTCGCATGCCTATCCCCTGGCCGGGGAATATACCGTGATCCAAACCGTGACGGCACAGGGCGGCTGCCAGCGCAGTTCCCGCCAGACCGTGCGCATCTACCCGGATGTTATCCTGTTCCCCTCTGCGTTCTCTCCTAACTCCGACGGACTTAATGATCGTTTCGTCCCCTTTGCCGCCAGGCCTCCCCAGCAGTATCACCTCCAGATCTTCAACCGCTGGGGACAGCTGGTCTTTGAGAGCCGGTCCTTTGATTACCACTGGGACGGCTCTTACAATGGCGAACAGGTGCCGGAAGGCGTCTATGTCTACCGTTACCATGGGCTCAACTATTCGGGTACACCGCAGGTGCAAAACGGTTCCATCACGCTTGTCCGGTAGCCTGGGCGGTGTGTATCCCGCCCAGGGGGAGGGGAGTAAACACCCCTGTCCCAACCGGCCTAAGCGAAAAGGGCGAAACCGCGGGAACGGCCAGAGGTGAAATGCCCAAAACACTGTCTGAGCCCCCTGTCAAGG
>JAHBTG010000131.1 GCA_019638695.1 Bacteroidota bacterium
CGATCGATACCCTGTATGCGCCAGTAGGGCATAGATCCTTCGCTCTGCTCAGGATGACGCGGCGGGTCAGGAGAGCAGGCTTCTCCCGTCATGCCGAACTGGTTTCGGCATCCCCGGCATAGGACCAGGTCCACAACAGGAGACCCCGAAACGAGTTCGGGGTGAGGGGGGGAAGACGCTGCTCTCATAAGAGGATAGAAATAGAAAAGGGAGTGCATTGCACTCCCTTTTTCTTACTTATTAGGTTCCTGAAGAACGGGTTTAGTCCAGGTAAGTGAGCCACCCATAGGTGTCGGGCAATTCACCGGCGCGGATGCCGGCCAGCTTCTGGCTCACATGGTTCATCAGTTTCCAGCTCCTGGAATCCTGCAGTTGCAGGGTCTGGCCTTCGTAGGTGATGGAGGCTACCGGCATGACCACTGCTGCCGTGCCGGAGCCGAATACTTCCTTCATCTGCCCTTCGCGGCCTGCCTGCATGACCTCTTCAATGGAAATGTCCCGTTCGAATACCGTAATGCCTTCGTCCTTGAGGAGGGTGATGATGCTGTCCCGCGTGATGCCGGCCAGGATAGTGCTGTTCAGGCGGGGGGTTACCACAAAGTCGTCCATCACAAAGAAGGCGTTCATGGTGCTGAATTCTTCTACAAAACGGCGGCTCTGGGCATCCAGCCACAGGACCACGTCAAAACCCAGTTCCTTGGCCTGCTGGCTGGCCAGCATACTGCGGGCATAGTTGCCGGCGGTTTTGACATAGCCCACCCCACCCTCGGAAGCCCGGGCGAAGTTGCTCTCCACCCATACCTTCACAGGCTGGGTATAGAAGGCGTTTGCCGGGTTGGTAATGATATACAAGGCATAGGTGCTGCTGGGCCGCACCCCTATCTGGGTATCTGTGGCAAAGAAGATAGGCCGCAGGTACAGTGCGCTGCCGGCAGTGGTGGGCACCCAGTTCTGGTCCAGCGCCACCAGCTGCTTCAGTCCTTCGGTAAACACATCCTCGGGGATCTGCGGCATACACAGGCGCTCGGCCGAACGGTTGAGGCGCACCAGGTGGTCTTTGATGCGGAAGATGTTCACCCGCCCGGCTTTGTCGCGGTAGGCCTTCATGCCCTCGAAGATGCTCTGCCCGTAGTGAATGGCCGAGATGCTGGGACTCATGGAGACGTCCCCGAACGGCATGATACGGGGGTTCTGCCACTGGCCGTCTGCATAATTCACCACAAACATGTGGTCTGAGAATACGGAGCCAAAAGGCAGCTGCGTGAAGTCCTTCTCGCCTAAGCGGCTGTGTGCGGTTTTTTCAACGCCTATGTTCAACGATTTGGGTTCGGTAACGGTCATGATATGTAGGAGATAGGGATTGAGAGGTGAAGGGGGCGATTCAATCTGCGCAAAAAGATTTTGTTATTTTGTCAAAATATTCTTTTACCAATCGCCATCCTGACAAGTAGCTTTGCAAATATCGTTAGCTTTTGTATACAAGTCAACCCGCTGGGCGCTTCCGGTGCCGGGGGCTTTCTGCCAGGCGGTTTCCAAAGGGTAAACGCAAATGCCGGTAAAAACGTTTGTTGAATAACCCATGAAATCCGAGTTATCCCTTTCTGAGTCCCGCTACCTGGCCTGGCAGCAGTGCCTCCGCCGCTTGCGCGGGCATAACCTTTACCGGGGTCGTGCGGTGTGGCAGCAGCAGCCCGCCTGCTTGCTGCTGGAGTGTGGCCCTGTGCGTGGCGGCGTTCCCTGCCGGAGGCTTACCGTCTTGATGGGACGGGAAGATGCGGACAGCTACTTCCTTTGGGAGGGCCGGCGGGTCTCCCTGCCGGAAAAGGGCGGGTTACAGCCGTTCCTGGAAGAGGCACTCGCCTGCTGCAGAGGTAAAAGCGCGTATATTCGAACTCGTGACGATGCGGCAGACTATAAATAAGATAGGTCTATGGCTGGTAGCCGCCTGGCTGCTGGCCGGTGTGCGCGCGCAGGCACAGTTTGCCCCTGAAGCGCCCCAGGGCAATGCCCCTGTGCGGAGCTGGGAACGCACCCGCTGGCAACTCCTGAGCGCCGAGGGCCTGGATGTGCAATACCCTGCCGACCAGCGGGCGCTGGCAGAAAACACGGCCCGGCTGGCCAATAAAGCCTATTATGAGCTCACGGTGCTCATGGGGTACTATCCCTCTACCCGGGTGCTGGTGCAGGTCTATCCCGGCAGGGCGGCCTATACCCAGGCAGACCTCACGCATACCCCTTATCTCAGCGGTACCAACCATGTAAATATCCTGCAGGTCTATTTCCCCGGCACCCAGCAAGCCTATTACCAGCAGATACTGGCCGCTATGGCGCGCGCTTTTATGCGCGATCTTTTTTTTGGCAGCGCAGACCAGGTGGCCTTTCAAAACAAGGTGCTCCTCTACCTGCCGGACTGGTACCAGGACGGACTGGCAGACTACCTGGGCTACGGATGGCTTCCGCAGGACGAGGTGCACCTGAGGGGCACAGACCCCGCGCACCTGCACCAGCTGGTGCAAAACCCTTTGCCCGGGGATACCCGCCGCAGCGCCCGCAAATCCATATGGCATTTTGTGGAACGCAAATATGGCCGCCGCAAGCTGGTGGAGATCATCTATATGACCCGGTTGTCCCGCTCCGTGGAAGGCGGGGTGCAAACGGTGCTGGGCCTCAGCCTGCATCACCTGACCACCCAGTGGCTGAATGATGCCAAAGATGCCTATACCCCCGAGAAAGCGTCCCTTCCCTGGCAGGCGCCCGGGGTGGCTGAGCTCCCCGCTGCCAAACAGCCGGTAGCCATGGCCACGCATCCTGCTACCGCGCGTGCCGCTTTGTTATTGCAGCACGAGGGTGTCTTTTCGCTATACCTGCTCAAGCCCGGGGAGACGGAGCTTCACAAGCTGCCTTTCCATATGGGTATTGCGCAGCGCCACCAGGCTTATACGGACCTGGTGCTGCCCATGGCCTGGCGCCCGGACGGGCTGGAGCTGGCCTTTTACCTCCCCGGCAACGGAGCTGGCCACCTTGTATATTATGACCTGCAGGCGCAACGTGCCAGTACCCATGCCTTGCCGCCCTCCCTGGAT
>JAHBTG010000132.1 GCA_019638695.1 Bacteroidota bacterium
CAGCATCGGGTTGTACCCTGTATGTGTCAGCAGGACAGAGAAGGATGCCGTACGAGAACGGGAATTATATCGTGTGCCTAGACTACAAGGAGAGATCCTTCGCTGCGCTCAGGATGACGCGGAGCGAGCGAGCGGCACCTAATCATGGGACAGAGCAGGATGCCGCTCACGCGGCTGGAGCCGCGCGAGAGCGCGGACTAGCCCTTTTCGCTCAGGCCGGTTGGGGCAGCGGTGCGGTCCCCTCACAAGGGTAGAGCCGGAAGGCTTAACTACCAGCCCATTTCCAACGCCTGCGGCAAGGTGCCGGCGAGGCGCAGGAGTTCCGTCTGGAACAACAGTACCTGGAAGCGGGCGTCCAATTCGGCGGCCTGGGCCTGTACCAGCGCTACCTGGGCCTGGCGCAGGTCCAGCTGGGTACCCCGTCCCAGGCGATAGCGTTCTTCCGCCAGGTCCTGGTTCTCCCGGGCGCTGGCCACCACATTGCGTTCCAGGCGCAACTGCTCCAGGCCCAGTTGATACCCCTGCCAGGCAGCCATCAGGCGGTTATATACTGCCAGCTCCTGTGCTTCTGCTTCCAGTGTACGCAGGTTCTTCTCCAGGCGGCGGATGTCCTGCTGCTGTTTCAGCTGGTTACCCTGGTAAAGGGGCAGGCTCATATTAAGCCCATAGGTGAATGCCAGGTTGCGGTTCTGCGTCACAAAAGAGGCCGGGTTATTCACATAGTTAAGTACCGGACCGGCATTGAATTCCAGGCGGGGCAGGCGCCTGGCCTGTGCCTCCCGCAGGGCCAGCTCCGCTACGGATTCCTCATTGCGTGCCAGCAGCAATGAGGGCTGAGTAGCCTGCGCTTGTTCCCACAGGGGTTCCAGTTGCAGAGTGGTGTCGGGTTGCATGAGTGCAGGGAGCAGCCACAGGGAATCCTGTGCACGCACGCTCATCTGATCCGCCAGCTGCACTATCACCTGACGGTGCGCCTGTTTTACCTGTAAGAGCGCACGCTCATCGGCTTTCAGATCCACTTCTGCCTGCAGCACTTCGGTCTTGCTCCACTGCCCTCCTTCATACCGGGCCCTGGCCAGTTCCAGGCGGAGCTGGCTGCGGGCAATATTGCTGTCCTGCACAGACAGAAGCGACTGGGCGCGGGCAGCCTGCAGCCAGGCGGTAGTAAGGTCGGCCGCCAGGTCGATCTCCCGCTGGTCGCGCAGCAGGAACTGGCTGCGCTGCTGGCCCTGCAATTGCTGATAGCGGAAGCGGGCGGCATTGCCCTGCCAGACCACCCAGCGAAAATCCAGGCCGGCAGTGGCGCCAAAAGCGGCGGCAGCATCGTTCTCTATGGTGCTGCCATTTGCCAGCGTCTGGCGGGTATTGTTCACGGAGTTATTGGTGCCAGCAAACGCATCCAGCGTGGGGCGCAGGCCCGCCATGCCCGGCTGCGCCAGATAGGCAGCCCGCTCCACCTGCAGAGTAGCCAGGCGCAGGCTGTAATTATGTGTGCGGGCCTGTATCCAGGCGTGCTGCAGCGTGAGGGGAGTCTCCTGGGCATACCCCTTGCTGCTGCCTATCATTACACCCAGGAGAAGGTACAGGAATCTAGGCATGAAGCTGTTCGGATTGGTGATTAGCAGGTGCTGCATCGGGGTTGGCCGCACGGGTTTGGGTGCTGATATAGCTGTAGAGCGAAGGCACAAAGTACAGGCTGAGGAAAGTGCAGATCAGCAGGCCGCCGACCACAGCTATCCCCATAGACATACGGCTCTCGGCACTATTGCCCAATGCCAGCGCTATGGGCAGGAAACCGAATATGGTGGCCAGTGAGGTCATCAGGATAGGGCGAAAACGGGTGACGGATGCCTCCATCAGGGCAGACATTTTATCGATGCCTTCTTCTTTGCGTTGGTTGGCAAATTCTACAATGAGGATCCCGTTCTTGGTGACCAGTCCTATAAGCATGATGATGCCTATCTGGCTGAAGATATTCAGCGTCTGACCAAACAACCAGAGGCTGAGCAAGGCCCCGGCCAGCGCGGTGAGGACATTGAGCAGAATGATAGTGGGGTCTCGGAAGCTCTCGAACTGGGCTGCCAGCACCAGGTATACCAGCACCACCGCCAGCAGGAAGCTGAACATAAGGCTGTTGCCGCTTTCCTGGAAATCACGGCTGGTATCGGCCAGGGTAGTGCGGAAGTTCTCCGGCAATACGCGTGCTGCAATACGGTCCATGGCGGCTATACCGTCGCCTATGGTCTTGCCCGGCGCCAGGGTGGCGGAGAAGGTAGCGGAAGGATAGCGTTCCATGCGGTAGAGCGCCGGGGTGGTGACACCTTCTTGCAACCGCACCAGGTTGGAGAGCTGCACCAGCTGGCCGGTAGCCGAGCGCACATAGAGCTGGCTGATGTCCGCCGGTTTGTTCCGGTCTTCGCGCACCAGCTGGCCGATGATCTGGTACTGTTTGCCGTCCTGGATGTAGTATCCATATCTGCCGGAGCTGAGGGCCAGCTGCAGGGCCATAGAGATCTCGGCCACACTTACCTGCAGGTCCCGGGCCTTTTCCCGGTTGGGGCTAATGACCAGCTCGGGCTTGTTGAGCTTCAGGTTCACATCGGAGTACGGGAAGGTAGGGTCCTTGCGCACCGCCTCCTCAAACACGGGCAATATCTTCTTCAACTCTTCATTGTTGGGCGCCAGCACCACATACTGCACGGGCAGGCCCCGTGAGCCCGCACCGCCTAT
>JAHBTG010000133.1 GCA_019638695.1 Bacteroidota bacterium
TCCAGATGGGTGCCGCAATACCCGGTGACCCGCAGTTTGGCCCAGTAGGTGCCCTGGTTGGCAAAAGACTGGGAATGAGAGCCTCCGGCACTGGCATTATTGCCATTGCCGAATACCCAGTCATATTGCATGGAGGGCCCGGATACCGGTGTGCCGTAGCTATCATCCGAGAAGGTGACGCTTTGCCCTTCGCAGATCTGCACGGGCGTAGTCCCGCCGTTCACCCGGGGACGAGAGACCACAGGCGGGTGCACCGTCACCGTCTTCTGCACCTGCGGATTACCGCAGCCGTTCACCACTTCCAGCCACACGCTATACGTAGTCACCGCATAGTTGCTCCTGGAATAAAAGGTACGGAACGCTACCGGGGGTTCGGTAGGGCTCATATGATTGGTATGGCAATTAATGTTGTAGCAGGAGTTACAACCGAACGAACTGCCGCAGGACGCACAGTTGGCGCAATAATCATTTCGCCACCAACGGTAAGAGGTGTTGCCGCCATCCGTGGAGGTGTTCTGCAGTCCCGCCACATAAGCGCCGCCGGGCGTGGCCACACAGCCCACGGGGTCTATCACATTAAAATCGGGAACCGAAATGGTATCTATAATAATGGTGCGGACAATCGTATCCGTGCCGCAACTGTTACCCGATATCAGCTTTACATTATAGATGCCTTTGGTAAACAGCTGCGGAGGAGGCACCCGCACACCCAGCAGGCTATCTCCGGGATGGCGGTCAAAGAACCACTTGTGGTTAGTGGCCGCGGGTTCTGCAAACTGGCTGCTGTTGGTAAAGGAGATCCGGTTGGTAGCACAACCGCGGCCCAGGTAGTTACCGGGGCTGGTACCTTCCTGGGTGGTGCCTGCCAGCGTATAGCCAAAGTTTGCGATAGGTGTATTGGCCACCACGATAGGGCCAAAGAATGCCGAACGGCGGTGAAGGGGGTTTACCGCACCGCAGGCCGTGGTGGCAGACAGCTCCAGGTAATACTCGCCAGGGGTGGCGAGGTTGAAAGAAGGAAAGTCGGTTGGAGAATTGGTATCGTAAGAGAACACGATAGCGCCGGTAGCACTCCCCGAACGCATGCGGTAGTTAAAGGTACTCAGCGTGGACACATTGTTCAGCCCGGTCACCTGCACCATCAGCGGCGGGCAACCGGAGGTGCCTATCGCATCAAATCCAAAGGTACCGGTAGGTGCCTTGGAATAGAGAATGGTATACTGGCGTTCATCCGTACAACCCCCGCTACCTGTAGCGGTGAGGGTCACGGTAAAGCTCCCGGTGGAATTATACCTGTGGGTGGGCTGCACATCCGTGCTCGCCGGGCTGCCATCGCCAAAGTCCCAGCTATAGGACACGGCATCTACGGAGTTATTGAAGAAGGTAACATCTATACAAGTAGAAGGGTCTGCCGCGCCAAAGCAGAATTCCGTGCCCTGCGCACCATCGCCGCTGCCCATAAAATCGGCATCCGGCGCATTACCCACAGTCACCGTCTGGCTGGTGACATTGCTGCACCCTCCGGGATTCGTAACGGTCAGGGTAACCGTGAAGGTACCCCCCATATTAGGAAACTTGTGGTTGGGATTTTGCTGCGAGCTGGTGCCGCCGGGGTGCCCAAAGTTCCAGGAATAGGTGGCTCCGCCGGCGGTATTGGTGGACGTATTGGTAAACTGCACGCGATTGCTGCCGCACAAGGCCCCGGCAGGATAGCTGAAGGAAGCGGCAGGGAGCTGCCTGCCGGTAAAGCTGCGGGTAGTAGCAGCGGTGCAGGGAGTAGCGGCCGTATCCGTCATTTCTACCCGTATGGTATAAGCGCCGTGCGTGGTGATGGAAACGGGAGGCACCGGCTCCAACCCGGTAGTGACCGCATGCGGGTTGCCATTGACAAACCAGCGGTACGTGGCCACGTCATTACCCGCGCCCGTGCTGACGTTAGCCAGCCCCAGGCTGAAAGGATAGACGCCGCAGTAGGTGGAGGCAGACAGGTTAAAAGCTGGCGTCACACCACATTGCGCATGCATGGCCGAGCCCTGAAGGAGCCCCCAAAAGCATAACAACCCGATAACAATCAAGTTCTTTTTCATCATACGATCAAAAGTATAGCAGCCCAAAATCTGATTAATCTACCTGGTCAGGCGCCTAAATATACAAGATATTCTCTATTAATTACACATAATTTAACAAAAATACTATCCGGTTCTGGCACATCTAGGGTACTTGCCGTATGTCCACATCCCATTTAAGGATTGTTTTTCCTGCACATTTTGCTACGGCGATGATATACCCATTCATTAAGCTCCCAGTATCATACATAGCAATCCGCAAGGAAGCCGTCATACCAAACGGGTTTCGGCACTCCCTGCATAGCACCAGGGTGTAGCAGGAGGCCCCGGAATAAATTCGGGGTGACACTCCGGCTCCCCCTGATAAACACCCCTGCCCGCTCGCACCGTTCCGCACACCCCTCGCGTCCTCCTGAGCGTAGCGAAGGATCCCTGCCCTGTGGTCAGGCATGC
>JAHBTG010000134.1 GCA_019638695.1 Bacteroidota bacterium
AAGGACTGAGCTGTACTCTGTGTGTGTCGGCAGGGCAGAGATCCTTCGCTATGCTCAGGATGACGCGGGTGCGAGTGGGGCGCGCCTGGTCACGGGTGCAGAGCAGGATGCCGCTCACGCGGCTGGAGCCACGTGAGAAGGGGTTACACCGCAGGCATACTAGGAGACCCTGAGACAAGCCCAGAGTACCTGCGGGGTGTGCAAAAAGCCCATTCTGCCGAACTCCCCCGGTAAAAGCTTGATGAGTTCTTGTTAACAGCAGGACGGTTTTTGCCTGAATTTTGTGTTATTTGGGGCAAGATCTTGATGTTTACCTAATTCACCACTGCTTATGTCTACATCTCGCCGAGCCTTCCTGGGCAAACTCACGGGAGCTGCCGCCGCTTTTTCCCTGGCGCCGCTGGGCAACCAGCTGTGGGCCGAAGAGCTGGCCGATGCCCAGCTCCGTATCGCTCCCCTGGGGCCCGAAGAGGCCGCTATGGAAGAGGACTTCTGGGCCATCATCCAGCAAGCCTACACGGTGAGCCCCAACCTGCTCAACCTGAATAACGGCGGCGTCTCTCCCCAGCCTAAAATAGTGCAGGACGCCGTAGACCGCTTTAACCGCATGAGCAATGAGGCGCCCACCTACATGATGTGGGAACAGCTCAATGCCGGGCGCGAAGTGGTGCGCAAGGGACTGGCCGACCTGGCCGGGGTGACGCCCGAAGAGATTGTGATCAACCGCAATGCCACCGAAGGGCTGGACACGGTGATCCTGGGGATCTCCCTGAAAAAAGGAGACGAGGTGGTGCTTACCAAGCAGGACTATCCCAATATGATTAATACCTGGAAGCTGCGCGAGACGCGGGACGGTATCAAACTGGTGTGGGTGGACCTGCCCCTGCCGCTGGAGAATGATGAAGACATTGTGCGCCGTTTTGAAGAAAAAGTGACGGCGCAGACGCGCGTTATTATGATTACCCATATGATCAACTGGGCCGGTCAGTTGCTGCCTACCCGCAAGATCTGCGATATGGCCCGCAAAAAGGGGATCGTTACCATTGTGGACGCAGCACACAGCTTTGCACAGGTGGTCTTCAATGTGCGGGAGTGGGGATGCGATTATATGGGCACAGCCCTGCATAAGTGGCTGTGTGCACCTTTTGGCACCGGCATGCTGTATGTAAAAAAGGAGCGTATCAAAGAGACCTACCCGGTCTTTGCCAATGACAAGTTCGCCTCGGATGACATCCTGAAATTTGAGAACCTGGGCACCCGCAATGTACCCGCCGAGATGGCCATTGGCCATGCGCTGGACTTTCACCTGGCCATAGGTGCCGCCCGCAAGGAGGCCCGCCTGCGCTGGCTCAAGGACTACTGGGCCCGGCCTCTTGCGCAGGAAGACCGCATGCACGTGCACACTTCTTTCCACAAAGACTATGCCTGTGCGCTGGCGCTGGTGTCCATTGACGGCATTAAACCGGCCACGCTGGCCGCCTGGCTCCGCAAAGAACAGCAGATCGTAACAGTACCCATAGACTGGGAAAACCTGCACGGCATCCGCATCACGCCCCACGTATATACCCGTCCGCGCGAACTGGACCGCTTTATAGAGGCTATGCGCAAGGCCCGCAAGGAAATCAAACCGGATGCTGAATAGCTGACTTTTTTGCAGAGATTTGCCCTATGCGCAAGTTCCCCTGGCCTCGTGGCAAATGGCGGTTTATCCTGCCGGGCATACTCATTCTGCTGGTAGCGGGTGTTTTGCTTGCCCCCAGGTTGCTCGCCGGCCGGCTGATTGCCCGGCTGCAAACCCGCCTGGAAACCCGGCACGGGATGCACCTGCAGGTAGGGAGCTACCGCATCCGGGGCATCTCGGAGCTGGAGCTGCAGCGGGTGAGCCTGTGCCCGGTGAACAGCACCGACACCCTGCTGAAATTTCGCGAGATGCGCGTAGACCTGGAGATAATGCCCGCCCTGCTGGGGCGCGTGCAACTGGACGGGCTGGTGCTGGATAGCTGCACGGTGCGGGCCTGGCGCCTGCCCGGGCGCAATAACGTCTCCACCCTCTGGCGGTCTCGTGCAGAAGCCCCCGGCCCATCCGGCAATTATGCCCAGCTGGCTTCCACCTTGTTACATATGGTGTTTGATGTTTTGCCGGACGACGCCCGCATCCGCGCACTGGATGTGCAGTACCTGAGCGAGCAGGATACCCTGCGTTGTTACGTGCCTGAGATTCAGCTGGAAGATGAAGCGCTCAAAGGTTCCTTTGCGCTCAATGAACGCCTCTATACGATGGAGGGGACACTGAACCTCGGCGGCCGCGAAGCAGACTTTACCCTCCGGAGCGAGGACACCACCCTGGCGGCATTGCCCGTGCTATACCGCAAGACAGGGGTACTGCTGGGCTTCCGTAAGCTCCGTTTCCAGCTGCAGGAAGCTGAGTTTGAGCGGGATACCGTGACGCTGAAAGGCGGTGTGACGGCGTATCAACTGGCCGTG
>JAHBTG010000135.1 GCA_019638695.1 Bacteroidota bacterium
CCGCCGCCGCGACTATGCAGAAATGCCTGCTATGAGCAGTAGCGGTATGGCTAAAAGTACATCCCCCGGTCAGGATATGGAGCGTAAGGATTACAAGGTGAAAATAGAGGCCCAGTATGCGGTGGGAGAATATGACATCATCATCCTCAGCGCCAAGGATAGCGGAGGACTGGAGCGCTGGCTTAAGGACAATGGCTATCATATCCCGGATAATGCCCGGGAGGTACTCACGCCGTATATCCGTAATGATTTGAAGTTCTTTGTGGTAAAAGTGAACCTGGAGAAACAGGAGCAGCAAGGCTTCACAGCGCTGCGCCCCCTGCAGATCAGCTATGAGAGCGAACGATTTATCCTGCCCATCCGCCTGGGCATGGCCAATGCCAACGGCTGGCAAGACCTCATCATCTATGCCTTCAGCCGCAAGGGCCGCATTGAAACCGCCAACTACCGCACGGCCAAGATCCCCACCAACGAGGATGTGCCCGCCCGTGTCAAGACAGACTTTGGCAACTTTTACAAAGCCGTTTTTGACAAATCCTGGAAAAAAGAAGACCGCACTTCTGTAATGCTGGAATATGCCTGGGATCTCAGCAGTACCAATTTTGTGAAGTGCGATCCCTGTGCCACGGATCCTATGACGTTTGCTCAGATCAAGGAAGCCGGTATCTTCTGGATCACCGAAGCCGGCGGCAATAACCGCGGATGGGGTAGTGCAGATTATGAGGGTCCGCTCTTTGTCACCCGCCTGCATGCCCGCTATGACCGCACACATTATCCCGAAGACCTGGCTTTTGTCAATACTCCCAATGCAGAGAACTTCCAGGGGCGCTATGTCATCCATCACCCCGCCGGTGGAGACCTCACCTGCGAAGAAGGCCGCCGTTACCAGAGCGATCTGCGCCTGCGCCAGGAACGTGAAGAACGCAACCTCACCGCCCTTACCGGCTGGCGCACCGATGGCAAAACCTACTACGATGACTCCGATGATGATGCCCTGCCCATCTTTGGCAGTAAGGGCGGAGACGGAGGGCCCCGCCTGCCCATCTTCCTGTTTGCATTGGGGCTGCTTGCCATCATCTTCCTGCTACCTCGTTTGCTGCATAAGCTCTCTGTGCGATTGACCTCGGTTACTCACTGATCTTCATACACACACTACTTGCGAAAGGGGGGGACATCTGTCCCCCCCTTTTTGCTTGGGGGGCGTACCTAATAGGTACATGGGCTTTTTCCTATTTTTGCCATAATGAAAAAAGTACTCATAGTGGCTGCGCACCGCAGGGACCGCTCTCCCAACCAGCGCTTCCGGTTTGAACAATACACCGATTTTTTGGCACAGAACGGCTTCCAGTGTGAGCTGTCCTCCCTCATCTCTCCCGAAGAAGATAAGTTCTTCTACAAACCCGGGCACTACCTGGCCAAGGCCCGCACCATCTGGCGCCATTACCGGGTGCGCCGGCGCGACCTGGCCCGTATAGGTCAGTATGACCTGGTCATGGTCGTTCGGGAAGCCATGCTCACGGGCAGCACTTTCTTTGAACAGGCGCTCCACCGCAAGGGTATTCCCGCTATCTACGATTTTGACGATTCCATCTGGCTGCAGAATGTAAGTGCAGCCAACCGCCGTTTTGCTTTCCTCAAAGACCCCGACAAGACCCGTAAGCTCATTGGCTGGGCATCCCTGGTGTTTGCCGGTAATGAATACCTGGCAGACTATGCCCGGCAGTTTAATGACCGGGTGGTGATCATTCCCACCACTATTGACACGAACCACTATCGTCCGGCGCCTTCACCCCTGAGGGATGACAGTGTGGTTACGCTAGGCTGGAGCGGCAGTATCAGCACCATTCAGCACTTTGAGCACGCCATCCCTTTCCTGCGCGAAGTCAAGGCCCGATATGGCGACCGCATTCGCATCAAGGTGATAGGTGATGGGAATTACCGCTTGCCGGAACTGGGCATTACCGGGCTTCCCTGGCGTATGGAAGACGAACTGGACCAGCTCCGCAGCTTCGATATAGGCATCATGCCCCTGCCGGATGATGAATGGGCCATGGGCAAGTGCGGTCTCAAGGGTCTGCAATACATGGCGCTGGAAATACCCACCCTCATGTCACCTGTGGGCGTCAATGCCCAGATTATCCAGGACGGTGCCAATGGTTTCCTGGCCACGGAGGTGAGTGAGTGGGTAGACAAGATAGGCCGCCTTATAGAAGATGCCAGCCTGCGCAAGCAGATGGGGGCCGCTGCCCGCCAGACGGTGCTGGACCACTATTCTGTGCATGCCCAGCAGGCCCGCTACCTGCAGTATTTTCAGCAGTTGACGGGTGTGCCTGTTAAAGCCGCTCAGGCTGGCTGACAGGGTGTGGCTGCTGGTTACTTCCGCTTGAGCTGGAACAGCAGTATGCCGATAAACGCCAGGGAAATGCTGGCAATACCCAGGTATGTAAACGCATCGGGACTGTCCT
>JAHBTG010000136.1 GCA_019638695.1 Bacteroidota bacterium
AGAAAGAAACCTACGTGGTTTGTTCCTCCGGCAACTGCACGGACGGATGTTTGTCGGCGCCCGCTGGTACGGGGCTTACCTGCTGCGGAAAGAGCTTCTTCTGCCAGATGAGAATGGCCACTATGCCCACGGAGATTGCCGCGTCTGCAAAGTTGAATACGGGCCACAGCGAGTAATATTCCCCACCGAAGAACGGTATCCAGGTGGGTAATACACCCTGCCAGATGTCTATGTAGAACATATCTACCACCTGTCCGTAGAACAGCCCGCCTTCGTAACGGTTGATCTCTTCAAACCATACGCCGTAGAATACGCGGTCTATGATGTTACCCAACGCCCCTCCCAGGATAATGGCTACCCATAGCGGCAGGTAGGTGTTGAAGTTGCGGATCTTGTGCAGGTACCAGATAATGGCGGATACCGCTATCAGGGATACCAGTGTAAGCAGGATCTTGGCGGCATCGGCCCCCAGCGAATCAAACAGGTGAGCAAAGGTCATCCCGAAGGCTGCCCCGGGGTTCTCGATAAAGTGGATCTTGAACAGGTCCCCTATCACGGGGAACTCATCGTGCAGCTGCATCTGGGTTTTGACCAGCAGCTTGATGACCTGGTCTGCACCAATCACCAGCAGGGCTACCCACAGGTAATAACGGAAGGAGCGTATTTTGGCCAATGGAAACTAGGCGTTGGGGTTCATCTTGGCTTCCAGGCTGGTCTCGGTGTGAGGCACCACCCGCAGCCGCTCTTTGGGTATGAGCTTGCCGGTGACCTTGCAGCGACCGTAGGTGCCGTTTTCTACCCGGATGAGCGCCCTCTCCAGGCTGTCTACAAACTTGCCAATGCGGGCCATCATCATCTCGGTGTGCTCTTTGTCGGCAATCTCGGTGCCCATTTCAGTGAAGTTGAAGGCATCCGCACCGTTATCGGTACTTTGCTTCAGGCTTTCCTGCAAACCTTTGTATTCCTCGCGGGACTCTGCCAGCTTGCCCAGGATGATCTCCTTGAACTCCTGGAGCTCCGCTTTGGTGTAGTGTGTTTTTTCTTCTGTCATGGTTGAAGGATGTTAAGTAAACCCTGTGTCCCGTCGATCTCTATTTCCTCAGCGTCATTAGCAGGTTGATACGTGATTTCAGATGCCAGGGTTTCGGCGCAAATATACGCGGAGAATGCATCTGCCGCCGCCCGCCATTCCGGAATGTCCTGCAGTTGGATACGAATGCGGTCTGTAACCTCCAGGCCGCGGTTTTTGCGCATGTTCTGGATGCGGTTGATCAGGTCGCGGGCAATGCCCTCCTGCCGCAGTTCTGGTGTGAGTGTGACGTCCAGTGCCACGGTCACTCCGTTCTCAGACGCCACGCTCCAGCCCGGCACATCCTCGCTGCTGATCTCCACTTCGTCGCGTTGCAACACGAACGGCTGGCCGTCCAGCAGGAGGGTATAGCTGCCTTCGGCCTCCAGTTGCAGGATATGCTCTTGGGTCAGTTTGGCTACGGCGGGCGCCAGCAGCTTCATATGTGCCCCCAGGCGCGGGCCCAGTTTCTTGAAGTCCGGTTTGATTTTGCGGGTGATCTGGCCGCTGGCGGCGTCAATGACCTCCAGTTGCTTGATATTCAGTTCCGCTCGGATCAGTTCGGCCACGGCTTCTACCTGCCGGCGTTCGGCGGCGCTCATCACTGGCACCATAGCCCTGGCCAGCGGCTGCCTGGCCTTAATCCTGGCTTTCTTGCGGATGGCGTGGCCCAGCGAACTGATCTGCTGTGCCCAGTGCATGCGGGCTTCCAGTTCGCGGTCGATGCGGCTGGCATCTGCGGCCGGCCATTGGGAGAGGTGTACGCTCCCGGCCTGCGGTTGTAACGCGCGGTACAGCCACTCCGAGAAGAAAGGCGCAATGGGGCTCATCAGCTGGGCTACCGTGCACAGGCTGAAGTGCAGGGTGTAATAGGCCGCTTCCTTGTCGGCGTTCATATCGCCTTTCCAGAACCGGCGGCGGCTGAGGCGCACATACCAGTTGGACAGCTTCTCGGTGACAAACTCCTGGATAGCGCGCGCTGCCCGTGTGGGATCATAATCGTCATACTGGGTCTCCACTTCACGGATAAGGCTGTTGAGCTCGCTCAGGATCCAGCGGTCCAGTTCGCTCAGGGATGCACCGGAAGGCAGGGCGCTGCTTTGCGGTTGCCAGTTGTCGATATTGGCATAGAGCGCATAGAAGTTGTAGGTGTTCAGCAGGGTGCCGAAGAACTTGCGCTGGGTTTCCAGCAGGTGCTCTTCGTTGAAACGCAGGTTCTCCCAGGGCGGGTTGTTCTCCACCATGTACCAGCGCACGCTGTCCGCCCCATACTTGTTGAGCATAAGGAAAGGATCCACGGCATTGCCCAGCCGTTTGCTCATCTTGTTGCCGTCCTTGTCCAGCACCAGGCCGTTGGCGATCACATTCTTATAGGCTACGCTGTCCT
>JAHBTG010000137.1 GCA_019638695.1 Bacteroidota bacterium
CATTTTTATTGTTCGAAATACTTGCCTTTAAATTCCTTAATAGATCTTTATATTTTCACAAGGAGGCTGCAATATGTAGCAACAAAATTCTTGAACTCGTTAGATTTTCTGCATTCTTAGGTGACATATCCAATCCTTCAATTGATACTGAAAGATTAAAACTAATAAAGGATTACAGTTGTCGATATATAGATATTGTTCAAAATGAGGGTAACACTCTAAACTTAAATGATTCTCCCATAGATGTCCAAGGCATTATTGATTCCCTAACAAAAATGATCGCAACATATAAAAGATAGAAACTTTACTGTAATGCAGGCCTGCGTCATGTTGAGCACAGCGAAACATCCGGATTGCGGGGCATCCAGACCCTTCGCTTCGCTCAGGGTGACGCGGTTGGGACAGATGTTTTCCGATTATGTAGAGATGGGCTATCTTACAAACAGAACCCTGCCATTTAGCACGGCTGCGTCATCCTGAGCGTAGCGAAGGATCTCAATACCCCCCGGCCTAACAGATGAAATACTACGTGTACATCACCACCAATCCCCGCCGCACGGTGCTGTATACAGGCGTAACCAATAATCTCAAGCGGCGCATTGCTGAACACCATCATGCCAAAGGGCAGCCCACGACCTTTGCAGGCAGGTATTATTGTTACGTTCTCGTCTGGTATCAGGTATTAAGCTCCCGTTCTGACGCTATCCTGCTTGAGAAACAAATCAAAGGTTGGACAAGACGTAAAAAGGCGCTACTCATCGAGTCTGTGAATCCGGACTGGCAGGAAATTGTGCTATAAATGGCCTGCACGCTATACTGAGAGATCCTTCGCTTCGCTCAGGATGACGCCGGTAGATGCTAAGTGCTATATAGAGTACCTTTCATATCCTCCCCCATCACCCTCCACTCAAGGCAAAGCCCCCCACGATATGGGGCGCCCCCCGGCAGGCAGTCAGCTACTTCCCTTCCAATGCCTTGCGCAGCAGCGTGATCTCTGCGTCTTTGGCGGCAAGCAGGCGCTCATAAAGCTCTTTCTGCTCTTCGTTATTGATAGTCTGGTAATAAATCACCTCATGCTGGTGCTGTGAATTATCTTTATACTCATTATGATGGCTGTCATGAAAGATTTTACTGCTATCAAAACTGACTAACTCAGCAATATCCACCTCCAGCAATTCAGAGATCTGTTGCAGACGGGAAAAGCTGACATCCGTCTCATTTCGCTCAATCTTGCCATAGCCGCTCAGGCTCATTTCCAGCATATTGGCCATATATTCCTGGCTAAAACCCTTGAGCTGGCGCAATTGTCTGATCTTCTCTCCTACCATACACATTCCGGTTAAGTAGTTATTTATACCGCTAAAGTAACCATTTATCCCGCACAAACAATAGCCCAGCCTACCGTGCACGGCTATTTTTGTAGTGTTGCAGCGACGCTTCTTGTCATTCCCTCCCCTCATAAGCTCCGCATGGCCAGTTTCCCCTTTTTCAGAGAAATGCGCAGGAAGCACCTATGGCGCGTATATAAGTTCAAAAGCGCCGCAGAGTGCCATATGGTAAGCCATGAGTGGATCCCGGAGCAGAAGAGCTGGCGCTACAGCGTGTCCGTCATCTGCGAGGCCGGTTACATTGACTTCCTGCAACAGCACCCCCACCTGGAGGCATGTACCATGGCCAGGTTCGGGCTGGCCTACGCAACCTGCCAGCAGGCGCTCAACCAGATACACGAAACCGGCCCTCCCCTGTCATCGGCCTGACACCGCAGGCGCCTCTTCTGCAGCGCCCTCCGGGGCCACCTGCACAGGAAGCGGCACACAGCGCATGTTACAACTCCTCTTTGGCCAAAGGGTTCTATTCACAGCCTTCAGGGCGCATTTTGGTAAAAATGCGCCCTGAAGGGGAATAGCGTATGTTACAACCGGGAAGGGCGGGTATGCCCACCGGCTAGCTAGGGCCGGCCGGGAAGTTTGAACTTGTTCTTCAGGTCTTCCTGGGCTTTCTTCTTTTCTTCCTCCAGCTTACGGGCAGCCTCCTTTTTCTCTTCTTCGAGCTTACGGGCGGCTTCTTCCTTCTGGCGGTCCAGCTCCTTCTGGGCCTCTTCCTTCTTGGTATCCAGCAGTTCTTTGCCCTGCTCCTTAGCGGCATCCAGTTGTTGCTTGGCCTGGTCTTTGAGCTCTTCTTTCTTGGCATCCAGCTCATTCTTCAGCTGGTCTTTGACCTGGTTCTTGGCATCTGCCGCTTCGCCGCCCACAGAGAGGATCTTGGGTTTCTCATAGGTACCGCCCACCCGCACATCCACCTTGATGCGTTCGGGCAGGGCCACTTCCTTGCTAAGGAAGCCGGAGATGGCCGCACCGGCGGCCTGGCCCACGGCACCCTTGGGCATATCCATCTTGA
>JAHBTG010000138.1 GCA_019638695.1 Bacteroidota bacterium
TGCATCAATGCCGATACACTACGCACGGACCTGCTGCTGTGTGGTAAAAACGAGCAATTGGCGCCCAGCCTTACACTGGCGGATATCTATGATCCCCCCTGTTCAGACAGCAGCCTGCTGGCGCATAACTCGGGCGTGGAGATCTTTACCGCCTATAAGGACTCACTCGATGACAGCTTTAACCGCAAATACAATGAAAAATGCCTTGCTGCCGCTTCAGTGGAAAGCTTTACGGTGGAGCACAATGTAAGTGAGTACCATTATACCCTGTATTATTACGACCAGGCAGGCAATTTGGTAAAAACCATTGCACCGGCAGGTGTAAATCCCAACCGGAATAGCACCTGGCTGGCCCAGGTGGCGGCAAAACGATTAACAGGCGAAAAACAGGTGCCCAACCACATTATGCCAACGGTGTACCGGTACAATAGCCTTAACCAGGTAGTTACCCAGCGAACACCCGATGCGGGCAAAAGCAGCAACTGGTACGACAGGCTGGGCCGGCTGGTGGTATCCCAAAATGCCCAGCAATTGATCGATGGCAACTATTCCTATACCCTGTACGATCCGCTGGGGCGCATCACCGAAGTTGGCCAAAAGCCACAACCAACGGCAATGACCCAAACCATCAGCCGCAGTCCCTCTGCCCTGGAAACCTGGGTATATGATAACGACGGCAGCAACACCCTGGGGGCTGAAATGGTTACCCAAACCACTTACGACGTGCCGGGCGAAGATGCCACCGCCTGCGTGGAAGCGCTCCGGTTTACCCAAAAACCCTATACCCTGCGTAACCGTGTTAGTTATACCCGGTATTTTGAAAAGCCCGCCTATACCTATAACGGCACCAGGGATCGGTACGAGATCACGGGCTATAGTTATACCACGGGTATCGATTACAGTTACGATATACACGGCAATGTGGATACCATGCGTAACCTGTATGGTACAGCCACCTATAATCCCATGCCCCACCACGGCAACAATGCCTGCAAAACCATTGCCTATACCTACGACCTGATCAGCGGCAAGGTAAACCAGGTACATTATAACCCCGGGCAGGTAGATGAATTTTACCATCGTTATGAATACGATGCCGAAAACCGGCTGTTAAACGTGTATGTTACCGACCATAAAGCCTTTATCGGGCAGGACCGGCTGGAGGAAAATGATGCCAGTTATAAATACTATCGCCATGGCCCGCTGGCCCGTAAGGTAATAGGGCAGGAAAAGGTAACCGGGATGGATTATGCCTACACCCTGCAAGGCTGGTTAAAGGGTATAAATAGCACGAGTAGTAGACCCTTGAATGATATTGGCGCAGACGGAGTAGGAGGCACAGGTTATCCCAATCAATTTGTAACCCGTGATTTTTGGGGGTACACTTTAAACTATTATAAAAATGACTACGAGCCGATCAACAGTTCGGTAAAACCAACATTCCCCGAACCAAATTACAAACTGGAGGCCCCCAACCAAAAGCCGCTATACAACGGAAATATTTGGTCTACCATTTATAATCTGCCGTCGCGCTTGCAGGCTTTTGTGTGGGTGTACGGCTACGATCAGTTGAATCGGTTGGTCAATATGGATGGATACTACGGATATAGTTCAACCTCAAATAATTTTGACAATCTTGTACGTAAGGATATCTACAAAGAGCGGTATTCATATGATGGCAACGGAAATATCAAAACGGTGTTACGCAATGGCAGCAGCGAGGCTTATCTCTCTATGGATAGTTTAACTTACTTCTACAATGCAAACACTAATAAGCTTAATTATATAAGAGACAGGGTGTTTGGTAGTACCTCGCACACTAATACCTACGGAGCCACTACCGATGTCAAAGACCAGGCTGCCAATAACTATACGTACGATGCCATTGGCAATCTTAAGAGCAGCGTGTGGCGCGGTCCAAGTAATATTAACTGGAATGTATATGGCAAAATCGAAGAACTAACCAAACCTGCGACCAGCGGCACCACGGCACAATTAATCCACTACTATTACGACCCTTCAGGAAATAGAACAGGTCAGGCTATGCGCATGGGTGCCAGTGGGGCTAACTTTAATTATATCTGGTATGTGAAGGATGCGCAGGGGAACACGCTGGCCACCTATACCGTTACCG
>JAHBTG010000139.1 GCA_019638695.1 Bacteroidota bacterium
AGGGCAGTACCCTGTATGTGCCAGCAGAGCAGGATGATGCTCACACAGCTGGAGCCGCGCGAGAGCGGGAGCTCAGGAGGACGTAGCGCACGCCGGTGCACCCTCCTCTCCCCATCCTTACTTAACAGATATAGGTAAGGTAAGCCCGCAGTACGGCCGAAAATTTTACCTGGAAATCAGGATTTTAACAATCCTCAAAACCAGGATTTAGTAATTTTGCAGCCCAATCCCCCCAAACATATGAAAGTTGCAGTAGTAGGCGCCACCGGCCTCGTAGGGCAGCAGATGCTGGAAGTGCTGGCAGAAGCCCGGTTCCCCGTAACAGAGCTGATCCCTGTGGCCTCGGAGAAATCCGTAGGACGCATTGTGCACTTCCAGGGCCGGGACTATACCGTGCACAGCATGGAACAGGCCATTGAGGCCGCGCCGCAGATCGCCCTCTTCTCGGCAGGCGGCAGCATCAGCAAGGAATATGCCCCGCTGTTTGCCGGGAAAGGCACTATTGTGATAGACAACTCCAGCGCCTGGCGCATGGAGCCCCATATCCCCCTGGTGGTACCCGAGGTAAACCCCCGGGCCCTTGTCCCTGATGCCCGCATCATTGCTAATCCCAACTGCTCCACCATCCAGATGGTCGTAGCCCTCAAGCCCCTGCATGAGGCCTTTGGGTTGAAGCGGCTGGTGATCTCCACCTACCAGAGCGTGACGGGTACCGGCAAAAATGCAGTGGACCAGCTGATGGCGGAGCGCGAAGGACATGAGGTACAGGCCGTGTATCCGCATCCTATCGACCTCAACTGCCTGCCTCATTGCGATGTCTTCCTGGATAACGGGTATACCAAAGAGGAGATGAAACTGGTGCACGAAACCCGCAAGATCATGGACATCCCCCACCTGCGGGTAACGGCCACTGCGGTGCGGGTGCCGGTGGTGGGCGGTCACAGCGAGAGTGTGAACGTGGAGTTGGAACGCCCGTTTCAACTGGACGCCGTGCGCGAGCTGCTGCGCAATGCCCCCGGCGTCGTCCTCCAGGATGACCCTGCACAGAAGCAATACCCCATGCCCCTCCTGGCCCGTGGCCGCAATGAAGTATTCGTGGGACGCTTGCGGGTGGACGAAGGCAATCCCAATACCCTGAACATGTGGATAGTTGCCGATAACCTGCGTAAGGGCGCGGCTACCAATGCCGTGCAGATTGCCCAGCTGGTAGCCAGCCGTTTGCCCGTAGTCTAAGTGGCCGCAGGTATGTTACTTCTGGCAGACAGCGGTTCTACTAAAACAGCCTGGCGCCTGCTGGAGCAGGACCAGGTCCGTTGGGCACATGAAACCTCCGGTATCAACCCCAATGTACTCACCTTTGAACAGATTGCCGCCCAGTTGCAACAGGAGTTGCTGCCGTCGCTGGACACAGTGTTAGCCAGTGGGGATAAGGTCACCTCCGTAGTGTTCTACGGGGCCTCCTTTTCTACGGAGACCTATTGCCGGCAGATGTATGATACTTTGTTTCAACTGCTGGGCACGCAGCAGATAGCCGTGCATCATGACATCCTGGGCGCAGCCCGTGCCGCTGCGCAGGCGGCCCCGGCTATTGTGTGTATCATGGGTACCGGCTCCAATAGCTGTTATTATGACGGGCAGGCTATGGTGCGCCAGATAGGCGGGCATGGCTATTTGTTTGGAGATGAAGGCGGGGGGGTAGACCTGGGCAAACGCCTGTTGGTCACTTTGTTGAACGGGGATGCCGGCGCCGAGCTGGTCCGGCGCTTTGCCGAACGTTACAACTGTTCGCTCATGACAGCCCGCAATGCCGTGTATGCGGCTCCCAAGATAAATGCGGCCCTGGCGGCCTATACGCCCTTTGTGCACAGCTGCCTGGATCTGCCGGAGGTGGCCGACCTGGTGCAGCAGTCGTTTCAACTGTTTCTCCGGCATACGGTGCTTCGTCATCCGGAGCACCGGGAAGTACCTTTGCGTTTTGTAGGCAGTGTGGCGCATATCTTTGCTCCCCAGTTACAACTGGCCTGCCGGTCGCAGGGACTGACGGTGGCCAGTATTCTGCAAAAACCCATAGAGGGCCTCATTACCTATCATAGTCGCCATGAAACCCACTAGGCAAACCGAACAGGACTC
>JAHBTG010000014.1 GCA_019638695.1 Bacteroidota bacterium
GAGACCCCGAAATAAATTCGGGGTCTCCTGCTGTGGGTCCGGAACCCGTTCGGTGTGACGGGTACTTTACGCACATGGTCAGCGCCGCGTATGCGGGCAGACATGAGCAGATAAAGCCGGTAAACGCAAAAACCCGCCGTAGAAGGCGGGTTTTGTGGGCCTGGTAGGGATCGAACCTACGACCAATTGATTATGAGTCAACTGCGCTAACCCCTGCGCTACAGGCCCTTCTGCGGTTGCAGGCTGCAAAGATACGGGATGGGCACAAATTGCCAAGTAAAATGCAAGAGAATGTGCCGCCCATCCCGGCGCGCCGGGCGTGGGGGGGGGGCCTATTGCCGCACTATCCGCAGGTGCTGTGGCTGTTTGCCGGGCGCTTGTGCCTCCAGCAGGTATACACCGGCGGGCAACTGTGCCAGGGAGAGACGGGTCTCCGTGCTGTGGAGCACCACTTTGCCGGTGGCGTCCCGCAGGGTTAGGGTTGCAGGTACCGGGCTGTGTATGGTGATGAGGTCCGTGGTGGGGTTGGGCCATACCCGCAGGTTCCAGGACTGTGCGGCCAGCGGGTGGCGGTCTACAGTGCCGGTGGGCGCCGGTTCAAAGCGCATGACGCGGGCGCTGATGCCTACGGTACGAAGCTGGCTGCTCTCGCTGCCGTCCCACAGGAACAGGCTGTCGGGATTGGTAAAATCGGAATCGCTGAAGAAGGTGATGTCTTCATAGCGGTGCGCCGCGTACAGGTTCAGGGTGTTGATCGCAGCGGGGGCCTGCGCTTTTTCAAAGACTACCGGGTTGTCCACGGTGCCGCTGGCAATGTCATAGCTGCGGATACGCTCTGAGCGGAAGGTGCTGGTATTGACTTCTCCAAACCATATCTTGTCGTCCACCGGCAGGAAAATGCCATAGGTGTCTATATACGTGGTATCGCTGCGCAGTATGGTGTGGGTAGCGGTGTCCAGTTTGCTCACGATCAGTCCCAGCCCGGTGTAGTCTATGCTTTGTACATAGAGATGCTCGTCTATCAGCGCCATGGCATTGGGGTTGATGGGGGTGGTGACGGTAGCCAGCGTGTCTTCCGCCAGCAGGTCTATGACTACTACCTGGTTGTTATCGCCCAGGAAACCGGGCAGACTCACCCAGGCGCGGTTTCCGGCAATCACAATGGCTTCTGCTTCTGCGGGGAGCTTGTCATCTCCCAGGCTCCAGAGCTCGGCATAGTTGTTAGCAGGGTCCAGCACCCGCACCCGCTTGGCAGACTGGTAGGAAGTGACCACCAGTTGGTTGTTCCACAGGGCCAGCTTGCGTGCGCCCAGGTTCTTGAGGGTATCCAGCACCTGTTTGGTGGCGGTGTCTATACGGACGATGCTGCCGTTGGCAGGTGCGCCGCCGCCTACGGCATATAGCACCCCGTTGTGAATGAGCAGGTCATTGCCGCCGCCGTCCATGGCGGTCACCTGGGTGTAGGTGTTGCCGGGATACTGCACATAACCTATTGCGCCGCTGGCGCCGAACGGTCCTTCGTTGAGCACCCAGAGCTTGCCTGCAGGTACCTGGGCAAAGGCGCATTCGCAGAGGCTGATCGCGAGCCCTGTGAACAGAATGAGTTTGGAAAACATGGGAATAGAATGGGAAAAAGTGAAACCATGCGGCCTCTGCGGACGGCTGCCGCCCTCATCACCATAGTTTCCTGCTTTGCCATACGTTTCCTTACGGAGAAGGAATATTCCGGCAAAAAGTAAAACCACAGCCTGTTGGCGCGCAGGCGCGTTCTGTAATACAGGGCAGGTCTCCTGGCTGGCCCCCATACAAGCCGCCTTCCCATGTTGCAGCGTATGCACCACAGTGGCTATGACTTGCCTGATAGCAGGGCTTCACAGTTGCGCGACAGCCTCCGATTTGCACGGAGTTCCCTTTTCACCTCATACCGGTTCATACCTGTATGAGACACCTTGTATGCCAGTTACCGAAAAGAACCACAGCAAAGATACTAAGCATTCTCCCGCTATCGCCGCTGCTTTGTATACTTGTCCCCCTTTTCGTATTTTTACCAGATGTTGAAACTAATTGCTATCGGAAACCTGGGGGGCGATGCCGAAGTGCGCGACCTGCCCAGTGGTCAGAAAGTCATCTCGTTCTCCGTGGCGCATACGGAGAAATTCACAGACCGCAATAACCAGTTGCAGGAGCGTACTACCTGGGTGCGTTGCAGTTATTTCCGTCCCTCGGACAGGGTGGCGGTGGCACAATACCTCACCAAGGGTACGCAGGTCTATGTAGAGGGCACACCCGATGCGCGGGGCTATACCACCCGGGACGGCCAGCAGGGCGTTTCCCTGGAGCTTAATGTGCGCGACCTGCAATTGCTGGGCACACGCGGCAGCGGTGGGGGAGAAGGCGGCGGCATGTCTGCCAGCAGTACACGTCCTGCCGGTGGCGGTTACGGTAATATGCCTGCGGCGTCCTCTTCAGCTCCGGAACCTTTGCCCCCTGTGAGCGAAGAAGACGACCTGCCTTTCTAGGCAGTGGTACCCGGTTGCCAGCTGGCCGCCATTCCGGCGCGGATCACGGCTGTTGCCCGCTGGATATCCGCCTCCGAACTTACGTAGGGAGGCACCAGATAGATCGTATTGCCCAGCGGGCGAATCAGTACATCATGCGCCAGGCACCAGTCATAGATGACGGGTCCTGTATTACCCAGGTAACCGGTGGACTCACCTACTTCCATAGCCAGTACGCACCCCGTGCGTCTTACGCGGTGAAGCCCCGGGGTCTTTTCCAGCATTTCTTTGGCCGCCTCCAGCCACTGGGCCAGTTGCCGGCGTTGCAGTGTACAGGCTTCGCCGGTGAGCAGCCGCAGGCTGGCTATGGCCGTGGCACAAGCCATAGGGTTGGCCGTGAAGCTGTGCCCGTGCAGGAAACTGCGGGATTTTTCGCCCTGGAATGCCGCATGGATCTCCTCCGTGGTGACAGTGAGCCCCATAGGCAGAAACCCGCCTGTGAGGCCCTTGGAGAGGCACAAGAAGTCGGGTAACTGGCGGATATGATGGTGGGCGAACAATTCCCCGGTACGGCCGAACCCCGTGAATACTTCATCAAAGATGACATGGATACCCAGCATATGGGCCACTTCTGCCAGCAGCGCCAGCTTGTCTGCACTATACATGCGCATGCCGCCTGAGCCCATGATCAGCGGTTCCACGATAAGGGCTGCCACCCGCTGCGTCTGCACGGCTTCCTGTAGCTGACTGACCAGGGTTTCTGCGTCGGTGTTATCGGGGTCATCCAGCCAGCTCACCTGGAAAAGCTGCCGCTGGAAAGGGGCGGTGAAGGTGCCGCGGGCAGAGACACTCATGGCGCCAAAGGTATCTCCGTGGTAGGCCGAACGAAAGGCCACAAAGGTGTCCCGCGCCTCTCCCAGATTATGGAAATACTGCAGGCTCATTTTCAGCGCTACCTCCACGGCCGTGGAACCGTTATCCGAGAAGAAAAAGCGGCTGAAATTGGGGTGCAGTATAGTTTGCAGCCCGGCGATCAGTTCCAGGGCAGGCTCATGGGTGAAGCCGGCAAAGATCACCTGCTCCAGCCGGGCGGCCTGTGCGGCCACGGCCTGTGCGATCTCCGGGTGGGCATGCCCGTGCAGGTTTACCCACCAGGAGCTGATGGCGTCAAATATGCGGCGGCCTTCCGCTGTGTGGAGATAGGGCCCGCTGCCGTGGGTAACCAGTTGCGTGGGTTGATCCGCCCGGTAAGTGAACGGGTGCCAGATATGGCGGTGGTCAAAAGCGAGTGCGTCTTGCATACTGCAAAGGAAGTGAAATAGCCGGCAGCCGTGCGCTGCGCACCCATGATGTTGTGCAAATCCAATGGTCTGTCAGAAGACCTGCCCAATCCCGAAGAAGAATAACCTGTCTTCCCTGGATATTCCATAATCACATGAAATGATCGTTGATTGATTCCATGCAAACCTCAATCCTGCCCCATAGGATGTTCTGATGCGGGCAAAACTTAACGTTTGCCAGCGGTCTCTGACGGTGCCTGCATCCACAAAAGGAGCTATTCCCAGGGCAAATCGCTGCTTGCCCAGAGTGGTCTCGGCGAGCCTTACCCTTAGTTCCAGGTTCGTAAACCATAGCGACCTTGCCAGGAACCGGTTGGCCCTGTATCCGCGCAGGGATTGTTTGCCCCCCAGCGCATTGACGCTGCCGTCCGGAGACCATTGGTCCTGGAACTCAAAGAACGGTGCCTGCGCTCCAAATATATTTCCAACGGCTACTCTCCCGGCTACTACTGTTCTTTTTCCCCAGGGGAGCTTCTGGTAGAAACGACCCTGGATAAAAAGCTTATCGAACTCAAATTGCGAGGCTATATACTTGCCCGAATACTCATTAGCCGCTTCACAATATATGCCGCGTGTGGGATCTGGTTCAAAGTCCCTGGTATCATATATCAGGGCCGTTTGCAGAATGGATACCCAGCCTCCGTGCAGTCCTGAAACGGCGTCTTGGTCAGAATCTCTCTTTAGCAGAGACCGTCCGTTGGGGGCGACCATGTGGTGGCCTGTTGCGGGATCAATGGCATCGGTTTCCAGGCCTTCAAAGGTTTTGTAACTCAGGTGTTGAATTTCATATCCACCCATGATGCGCCACTTTCCTTTTCCCAGCGCATAGTCGGCTTTGAGGTTCAGCATAAACTCCGTTTCCCTGAATCTGTTGGACAGCGCATCCGTTACAAGATCAGACTCACCTGCGTGCCCTTCCCGCAGCCGTTTTCTGGCCCGGTCAAATTCCTTGTAAGCAGAGAATGTGGTGTTCTCATCAGATGGCAGATGCAGTTTGCCTAATGTCTTCTCCGTTAGCCCGAAGTATAAATTAGAGGGGTTTTGCTGCGCCTTGAGGTCTATCCTGAACCGCCAGCGCGTGCCTTTGTAATACGGGGCATCCAGCGATAGCACCAGTTCTCTGGCATGGGTGGTGTAATATGCCGCATTGGCCTTAAGCTTCAGCAGATAGGGGGTGTAGGCAAAAAACGGATGATCCCGCCTGCCATTCCAGTATAGGTTGGTCCTTACTCCAAACCCAAAACCCGTTACAGGATCTGACAAAATATCGGGTATCCCGGTAAAGAATGTGCCCTCCCTCTTTTTTGCCAGGTCCGGGTCAGACATTCGTTTGGACTGGATAAATGAAAGACTGTCTTTCTCCTGGGCATTGACGGCGGAGCATAAGCATGAAAGTAAACAAACCAAAGATAAACGCTTCATATCAGGACCATTCTGGGTATCCTGCGAAGTTTGGGCGTGATTTGGAAGAAATTCTGAATCTCAGAACACCACCGAGAAAGTATGCAGGTTTCCCTCAAAACGATAGCTGACCTGCCAGCCATGGCGGTTGCAGATCTCTTTGACAATAGCCAGCCCCAGCCCGCTTCCCGAATTGGGGCCTGTGAGCTTTCCAAAACGCTTGAACAATGTGATACCGTCCAGGGCCGAGCTTCCTGAGTTCGCAAAGATGATTCCGCTTGGATGCAGCGTGATGCGTACGTTGCCATACTCCCGGTTATGCCGAACGGCATTGAGCAACAGATTGTTGAGCAGGACCTCGAACAAGATCTTATTTCCCTCGATAGTTATATCCGTGAGTTCGGTTTGAATAGGGATTTTTTTGTGATCAAAGTGCTCTTTAAGCTGCTCTATGCAGTGTTCAATTAATAAGCGAACATTGATAGCTTCCCTGTCGTCAAACTGATGGTTCTCGATCTTTGCCAGCAGCAACAGGTTCTTATTGATCCGGGTGATTCGTGTCAGCGCCCTGTTGGCTTCCTCAATAATCCGGTATTGGCGGTCTGTCAGCGGTTCTTGCTGCAATAACAGGTCTAGTTTGTTCTTGATGATTGCCAGGGGCGTTTGCAGCTCATGCGCGGCATTCTCTGTAAATTCCTTCTGCGACGCATACACAGAGATATTCTGCGCGATTAATTTGCTTAATGCGTCGTTCAGTTCCTCAAACTCAAGCGTGTCTGATTGCTCAAACTCAATGGGTGATTGGGAACTAAGCCTGAAGGTTTTTAGCCTGGCCAGGGTACTCCGGAATGGCTTCCAAAGCCTGGCGGATAATCTCTTGTTCAGGAGCAGGAAGCCGATAACCATGACCAGAAAGAAAAAGAAGGTTACAATGGCAATTGCCGCCACCGTTTCTTCTGTTTCTTCGATATTGGTTTCAATGATCAGCTCATAAGAGCTGCCATGGATTTGAATAATCCTGGATAATCCTCTGAACCGGTCAATATCTTTCTGTTCGGTATAAGGATTTTGCCTCAGAACCGTGTAGGTACTGTCCGGCCGGGACAGCGTGCCTGTGAGCCTCCTCAGGTTGGTACCTGGTTGTATGGTATTCCAGAGCTGTATGCTTTCGGAAAGTGCTTCGTTGCTCAGATGCAGCCTGTTCAATCCCTGCGCTGTCCTGTAGGCGATGATCTGATTATGTTCGTCTAATTCTCGCTGCCATATGCTGTCTACCAGGTAGTAATAGGCAGGGATGCTCGCCATGAGCACCAGCAGTGCATAGAGTGTCAATGGCTTTAATGACTTGCTTAGGAGCTTTCTCATCTTTCCCATTTGTAACCCGTCCCATAGATTGTTTTCAAGTAGTTTCCATATCCTGCTTCATTAAGTTTCTTCTTTAGGTTTTTAATGTGCGCATAAATAAAATCGTGATTATCCAGCATATCCGCAAAATCTCCCGAAAGATGTTCTGCCAGGGTGCTTTTGGAAATCACCTTGTTCTTATTTCCCATAAAATACATAAGCAGATCAAATTCCTTCCTGGTCAGGGAGATGGGTTCGCCGCTCACCGAGACGGTTTTGGCAAGCAGATCTATCTGCAATTCACTTTGCTGAATAGTATTGGCATTGCCAAATTGTTTCCTGCGGATGATGGAATATATCCTGGCGGCCAGTTCTGCGAGGTGAAACGGTTTGGTCAGGTAATCATCAGCGCCCATCTGCAAACCTTTGACCTTGTCATCCAGGGCGTCTTTGGCCGATACGATAATCACCCCGTCTTGTTTATCCATTCGTTTGATGGCTTCCAGGATCCTGATCCCATTCCCATCTGGCAGCATGATGTCCAGGATAATACAATCATAATGATAAGCCTCTATTTTATTCAGCGCCTCACCCGCAGTAGGGGCAAACTCACACAAATAGCTGCTCTCAGAAAGGTATGCTGCAATACTTTCTGCCAGCTCATATTCGTCTTCAATGATCAGGATCTTCACCCGTTCAATTTATGAATTCAATTTGGAAGACATTCTGAATGTGATAATCGAGTGCTGCCGCAAGAATATCGGGGTGCTGGCCCGAACCGTAAATCCTTGGGGCATATCATTCGGCTCAATACCCGCTTTCCAGTCCGCTGGCGCGTTTGAGGCTTTTTTCCCCATACTTCAGTTTAATGGCGTCCATTGCCCGGTGCAGTTGTTCCTGGTGCATAGCGTCTTCAAAGAGCGACTGCTGCCCCGGGGTATCCTGTAGGTCGCTCAGGCGCACGCCCAGCAGGCGCAACGGCTTGCGTCCGCTGAAGCGATGGGCGAGCAGGGATTTGGCAGTTTGCAGAATAACCTCGTCCGACCGGGTGAGGGCTATATGCTGCTGGTGGGTCTGGTACGTGAAGTCCGCATACCTGAACTTGAGGGTCACGCAGCTGCACCAGAGCCCTTGGGTGCGCAGCTCGTGCCCGCATTTTTCCACCAGGCGGGTAAGCACGGCGGTTAGCCGTTTTTTGTCGGCAATATCTTCCATAAACGTCCGCTCATGCCCCAGGCTTTTGCGTACCCGTTCGGTCGTCACCAGGCTGCCGGGATAACCCTGTGCTTTGTGCCAGAGCACGTATCCCATCTTGCCCAGCCGTTTTTCCAGCACCGGCAAGGGGTGCTGTTGCAGGTCGCCTATGGTATGGATGCCCATGTGGACCAGGGCGGCTATCGTGCGTTTGCCTGCACCGGGAATTTCCCCTACCGGCAGCGGAGCCAGCCACCGGGCTTCTGTGCCGGGCGGCACCCATAATTCCCCGTTGGGTTTGGCCATACCGGTGGCGATCTTGGCCACTGTTTTGCTGCTGGCCAATCCCATGGAAATAGGCAGGCCCGTTTCGGCAATAATTTCCCTGCGGAGCTTCTGGGCAAAAGGCCAGGGGTCATGAAAGCGCTCCATTCCCGTGAGGTCGCAATAGAACTCGTCTATGGAGGCTGCCCGGAAGAAAGGCACGGCGGCGCGCACCTTGTGTTGGATCAGGCGGCTGAAATGGCCGTAGGCGGCGCCGTCTCCTTTGAGGAAAATAGCCTGCGGACAAAGTTTGCGTGCCTGGTGCCCGGGCATGGCCGAGTGCACACCGTACACCCGTGCTTCGTAGGAGCAACTGGTAACCACGCCGCGCCTGCCCGTTCCGCCCACAATGACGGGTTTGCCCCGCAAGGCAGGGTTTTTCAGCACTTCCACAGATGCAAAGAATGCATCCAGGTCCATATGCAGGATATAAGGGGTATGTGTCATGAGGCGTACGATCCGCCCCAAGCTACATGACGCTGCGCCCGCTGTCAAGCCATGAGCGGTAGAGATACTAGCGCATCAGGCCGAACAGGAGTGCAAAGGCTGCGATGCTGATACCCGGGTAGACAGCCTTGATAAACCATGCTTTGAGGCTACGGCCCTCATAGACGCAGTGCATGCCCACCAGTGTGGCGTGCAGCATGGCGATGGGTGGCCCCACTAGCATGCCGCCTATCCAGCCGTGAACGGTGAAGGCAAAGAATACCGTGAGCAGCAGGAAAGCCAGTGCGGAGAACGTCATGCCCAGTGCCAGGGCCTTGCCAAAGCTTCGCTGCGTATGTTCCGGGGTGATGCCCATTTCCTGCATCCATATCTGGCCAAACATTCGTTTGCTGTACCACAGCGCGCCCAGCGCCTGGTGGAAGATAAAGGCAATGACCAGGGCCAGCCACGGAACCTTGCCCAGCAGTTTTGCCAGCGGGAAGACAAATACCGTTTGCATACCGGGCTCCAGTGTAGCTATGTAACGCTGGGAGTGGATCACGGCATAGACGACCAGCCCCATCAGGATGGGCAGTTCGTTGAGCAGCCACAGCCGCACTCCGTGCCCTTCGTAGGCATAGTTCATGGCCGAGAGCAGGCTGTGGGTGAGGCCCATGATCAGCACGAATATGCCGAGCTTGGCAATGGTCTGATCATAGCCCGTCATCTCGGGATTGATGAGCACGCCCACATGCAGCAGGCCCACGGCAGCCAATGCGCCCCCCAGCGCAAAAGCAGTAAGGGGAATGCGCCTGGAGGGTTGTCCCAGCGCCAGCGCCCAGTGTTTGCTCAGGGCTTTGTACCAGATCACCTGGATGCTTACGAATACCAGCACCGCCAGCGCCAGTGCTACAAAGTCAATGCTTTCCAGTCCTTGAAGAATAATCTCTACCATAGCAATTAATGTTTCTACAATAATACTAAACTTTACCTTTGTACAAACTGTTCCCAGCAAATAGAAACTCCCAATTTTGTAGCATGTATTTATTCCGTCAGTTATGGCCTCACTTGCGCAAGTATCGCTGGATTTTGCTGCTGGGGGGCGCTGTTTATCATCATCTCCAATGTATTTGCCATTTACCCTGCCCAGGTGGTGCGCGAGAGTTTTGACCTGGTGGCAGACTACATCCGGCGGTACAATGCCACTGCAGACCCTGCCGAGCAGGCCGGTATTCGCACAGAAGGACTATGGCTGGCGCTCAAATATGGCGGACTGGTGTTGCTGCTGGCCATCCTGCGGGGGCTCTTCCTGTTTTTCATGCGGCAAACGGTGATCGTGGTGTCCCGCAGGGTGGAGTATGACCAGAAGAAAGAGTTATTTGAGAAATACCAGAGCTACAGCCTGCGCCTGCTGCGCAGCCAGCGTACGGGAGACCTGATGGCGCGTATCAATGAGGACGTCAGCAATGTGCGCATGTTCACCGGTCCCGGCCTCATGTATACCTTCAATACCATCACCCTGTTTGTGATGATACTGGTCACCATGCTGGCCGTCAACCCCCTTCTTACGCTGTATGTCCTCCTGCCGCTGCCTTTGCTGGCCCTTACGATTTATATCGTACACAAGGTGATCATCCAGCGGACGAACGTGCAGCAGCAGCAGCTTTCGTTGCTCAGCAGCTATGCGCAGGAGGCATTTTCCGGCATCCGCGTGCTCAAGGCGTATGTGCGCGAGCAAAATGCGGCAGACCGGTTTGACAAAGAAAGCGGGGAATACATGCGCCGGGCATTGCGGCTGGTGGCAGTGGATGCCCTGTTCTTTCCCATCATCATGCTGATGATAGGCGCCAGTATCGTGTTCACCATCTGGATAGGCGGGGAGCAGGTGATCGCCGGCAACCTTACGTATGGCAACATCGCCGAGTTCATTATCTATGTAAACCTGCTGATATGGCCCGTTACGGCACTGGGCTGGGTCACCAGCCTCAGCCAGCAGGCTGTGGCCAGCCAGCAGCGCATTGCGGAGATGCTGGCGCTGAAGAGCGAACTGCACTTCCCGGAAAAGGCGGATCCGCCTGCCCGTTATGACCTGGAGCTGGATAACCTGAGCCTGACCTTTGCCGATTCCGGGATACGGGCGCTGCAGGAGGTATCCGCCCGCCTGCCGGAGGGTAAAACCATCGGGATCGTGGGGGCTACCGGCAGTGGCAAGACCACGCTGGCCAACCTGATGGTGCGCTTTATGGACCCCGACAGCGGTACCGTGCGGCTGGGCGGCAGGGATATCCGCAGCTATACCGAAGCGCAGCTGCGCACCCTCTTCGGGTATGTGCAGCAGGATGTGCTCCTCTTTTCGGATACTGTGGCCAATAACATTGCGTTTGCCCGTCCCGAAGCTACTGAAGAAGAGATTGCGGAGGCTGCCCGCTTTGCCGGCGTATACGAGGATATCATAGACTTTCCCCATGGGTTCCAGACGATGGTAGGGGAGCGGGGCGTTTCCCTCTCCGGCGGACAAAAACAGCGCATTAGTATTGCACGCGCCTGGCTGGCACGTCCTCGTATCTGTATCCTGGACGATGCTCTGTCTGCAGTAGATGCAGCCACAGAAGCCCATATTGTGGAACGGCTCAAAGACCCGTCTGCTTTTGGCGGCAGCATACCAACCCTGGTGCTGATCAGCCACCGTATCCGCACTGTGCAGCATGCCGATTTGATCCTGGTTATGGATGACGGGCAGATCACCCAGCAGGGTACGCATGAAGAGCTGATCGTCCAGGAAGACGGTTATTATGCCCGGCTTTATATGCGGCAGGAACTGGAAACCCAGGTGCTGTAGGCGGCTTCTTCTACCGGTATCTTTTCCCATCTTGCAGATATACACCCCTCCAAAATCGGCCTAACAACAAAAGGGGACCTCTCCCCTTGAGGAGGAGGTGGAAGGGGGCAAACACCCCTGCCAACCGGCCTAAGCGAAAAGGGCGAACCCGCGGGAGCGGCCGGCAGGCGAAATGCCCAAAACACTGTCTGAGCCCCTGCCAGGGGCGAGTTTGTTTTGGGCCGCCGAAAGGCCGCACACACCGCCCTTTTCAGTTCAGCCTTGATCTTTGACTTACTAAGAACAAGGTTCTTCATATGGAACACCCTGACCGGCTCATGCTGCTATGGGTGTATCGTTACCAAACGGGTTGAGCGCAATGTTGAAGAATGTGCGCTCAACCCGCCAGTAGTATTTCTTGTTAAGGAAGCTTATCTCAGCAAGGTAATGGTCCCTGCACGCTCCTGTGCACCTCCCTGGGGCATGGTATACCAGGCACGGTAGACATACACACCTTCCGGTGCGGGTTTGCCGTTGGGAGCATTGCCGTCCCAGCCGGGCAATACCTGGCGGCCTTCGTACACGGGCACACCCCAGCGATTGAATATCTGGATAACATACTCTTGGGGAGGACCTCCCAGCGGGTGGAAGAAATCGTTGATGCCGTCGTTGTTGGGTGAGAAGGCGTTGGGGAAGCGCAATGGATCCTGGGGCCCGGGCACCGGCGGGTGCACACTGATCAGGGAGGTATGCGCAATGACACAGGCATGCGGCGGCGGGTTGATGGTGACTACTACACCCACCTCATAATCGCCATAGGCATCGTACTGGACAGGCGGCGGGACGAGTCCCGTATAAGTTGCCGGGGTTCCGTTGCGAAACTCCCAGGTAATGTTACTGCCTTGTGCCACCGGGGCATTGAGGCTGTATTGCCGGGCTGCCGTAAAGCCGGGAAGCGGATCCAGCTCTGTTACGGTGAAGGTCAGCGCGCTGGGCTGGCGGAAGACGGTAACCTCATCCGAGGCGTCTCCACAGGCCGCGGATCCTGCTACCGTGTAGCGGAACGTATACGCCCCGGCCGCCGTCATGCCATCCGCATAGTTAGGGGTTGATCCGGGGAAGGTCACTTGTGCGCCTTCCGGTGCGGAGACTACCGTCCAGGCGCCGCCGCCGCCGGTGGCCAGCGGAGACAGGGAATGCCCGTCCTGGCAAATAACTTCATCCGGACCGGCATCTGCTACGGGCGGCAGGTCCCGGGTAACGGTGACCTCTGCCCAGGTAGGCGGGCAATAGGAATTACTCACGGTGTACCGGAGGGTATAGCTTCCGGCTGCGTTTAACCCCTGTACCGTATTGCCGCTGAAGCTTGCCGTGGAACCCGGGGGAGCGCTTTCTATGCTCCAGGAGCCGGTGCCGTTTGTGGCGCTGGGGGTAAGGTCGATACTGCTGTTACAGGTAACGGGGGGTACCGGGTCTATAGCCGCTGCCGGTAGCGCATGCGTGGTAACACTCACCACATTGGAGTAGGCGATGTTGGTTGGCAGGGCGGCATCCAGCACACGACGGCGGTAATACACGGCCCCCTGAATAGCACTGGCTGCTGGACTGTACGTATCGCTGTTTCCACTGGGGCTGATGTCTGTCCAGGGGCCGAGCGGATCGTTCGCTTGCTGCCACTGGTAGCTGTAGGGAGGAGTACCGCTGGAGGGGGCAAGCAGGTTGGTCAGGGTATTGGGTGCAACGTTGGTGCATACCGCCTGGTCTGTCCCTATAAAACCGGGTGACAGTATGGTTGTGGATGGGCGTATGGCTACATAAGAAGCGCTGTGCCTGAGCATGTTGCAAGTGGTACTTTCCAGTTGGGCGGGACAGTCGCAAAATACAGCTGTGTAGATACCCAGGCTAAAGCTGGCGCCGGATGAAGCAGGTGTAATGGTAATGGTCACGTAGGACGTTACTTGCGGAGCGCCGCCTGGTATGCACGTGGTGCCCGGGCTGATATAATGCGGAGTGAGTTCGGGAGCGGAGGATGAAGGATAATCGCAGTTTTGTTCTACGATGGCATCAAAGCGTTCGCTGGCCTCATTCTGGACGAATGGTCCGGTGCCGTGGACCGGGTTATCCGAAACGATGCTGTTGATGACCCAACCCGGCGGCAGGTTGGAGAAGGCAAAGGCCAGGTGCCAGTTTTCACCACAAAAACCGGAGTGAGCTCCGCCTATCTGTATCTGGAAAGGAACCCCCTCTGTATAAACTATAGGCGTCCCGGAGGAGTAATGGTAATTGGCAATTTGCGCCCATCCGGAAGATACCAGTAGCAGGTATAACGGCAGTACCAGGAAAAGTGAGAGTGATCGTTTCATAAACAGCAGGTTTCAGGATAAATCAATAGCTGAAATTACGCCTGGTTTCTGCGAGAGGTTGCTAACCCACGGCTAATCGCGTGTTTTTGACGTTGAATAGCATAATTAATATGTTCTGTGTTTCATTTTTTGATCGAATGGTGTGATTCCGGGTCTCAAATGACCGGAGAGATTGAGGGCAGTTACCTGAAAACACAAGCCCGGGTCTCTGCATGTTACACAAGAGACCCGGGCAGGCTGGGATGAAGCAGTATTCCTGGCTTTTAGCGGATCAGCGTGATGGAGCCATTCTTTTCCACGGTCTCTCCACGGGCATTCACTCCTTTGAGCACGTATACATAGCTGCCTTCGGCGGCATCGTTCCCGGTATTCTGGTATTTGCCGTTCCAGTATTGAGCAGGGTCATTCGTCTGGAACACCTCTTTTCCCCAGCGGTCATATACCACAAAGGTAAAACTGGCGAGCGCCTGGGTCTGGAAGCTCAGGACGTCGTTCAGTCCGTCGTTATTGGGGGTGAAACCAGAGGGCATGATCAGCGGGTCGTCATTGGTTACTTCCAGGAGCATGTTCTCGGAGAAACGGCACCCTTGCGGGGTAGTTACCGTAAGCGTGGCTATGTACGTCCCGCGTTGGGTGTAAGTAACCGGCGGCGGTATCTCTCCGGAGGCGGTGGGAGGGACAGCCTGGCTGCCAAAGCTCCATTGGTAGGAGCTGCCGCCGGGCGCCGTGCCGGTGTAGAGGAAGTGTACGGTGGGATTGCCGGGCACAGTGGGGCGGGTATTGTCTGCTATGAACAGGGCGGTAGCTTCTTCATAGGTGACCGTCACGGTTGCTTCCTGGTTGCCGCAGGTGTTGGATAACGCATAGCCGAACGTATAGCTACCCGGTGTATTGAGGCTTACGGTAGCTGTCTGACCCGAAGGTGTAAGCGTAGCGGCGGGGCCTGTGATCTGCCGCCAGGAAGGGGTGAAGCCGCCCGGGTTGCTGCCGTTCAGCGTCACATTACCTGCTGTGCAGCGTATGGGCACAGGGCTGATCGCAGGCATGCCGGGTGCACCCAGTACGGCCACATTCACGGTTGCGCTTGCTGCCGTACAAGTAGGCCTGCTCATTGTCCACTGGAACGTATAGGTTCCGGCAACGGTCAGTCCCGTCACCCCTGTCGCCGCCGCAGCGCTGGCAGAGAACCCTATACTTCCCGGTGATACTCCGGAAGGGGTTGCGGTCACCGTCCATAGCCCTGTTTCCCCGGCTGCGGGTGTATTACCGGTGAGGCTTAGCGAAGCCATATCCGCCAGGCATATGGGTGACGTACTGGCGCTTGCCGTAGCCGTGGGGGGCAGTACCCTTGTGATGGTCACCTCACTTGTGCTAGGTGTGCAGGGTGCACTGGAGATGGTGTATCTGAAGACATAATCTCCGGCAAGCGTCATGCCGGAGACCGCCCCGGAGGAAGCATTGACCGAAGCGGTGGCCGGTCCGGAGACAAAGCTCCAGGCGGCTGTGCCCACCGCGGGGGTATTGCCTGATAGGGTAGTGGTGGGAGTGCACACGGTGGCCGGGCTGCCGGCATTGGCGGTGGTGGGGGCACCATTAGTCGTGATGCTGATCACATTGGAGAAGGCTTCCTGCACGGGGCCGCTATTGTCCCGCACTCTCCGCTGATAATAAGTGGTGCCAGCCGTCAATATGGCGGGAGGATCATAAGTGAGGCTATTCCCGCCCACATCCGTCCAGGGTCCGGTACCGGATGGGCCGGTTTGCCATTGATAGGTATAAGGTGCTGTTCCTCCACTGGCCGGGGTTGTACTGGTAAAGGCTGCGGGATCGTCTCCTGCACAGATAGGGGAGGTGCCGGCCACAGCGCCGCCTGCGAGCGCCGGCGGGCCGGTAGGTATGATGTTCTGGTCCGGGCAGTCTCCCGGTGTAGTGGGCATTCCGCCACCGTTTTCTCCATAGATCACGGCAAAGAGGTCAAAGGCCGGTGCCGGCGGAGAAGAATTGGGAGTAATATTCAGTGTAATGGTGGCAGATCCTGCCCCGCAAAAAACACTTGCCGCGTTCAGTGGATCGCCATGTATGATCCATCCCGTGGTATTGCAGCCCAGTAAGCCCAGCAAGCCCAGCCCGTCCAAAGGGATTGTTGTATTGCCTGGCAGTGTGGAAGTCACGGAGTTGACCGTCCAGCCGGCCGGTACGCGTGCGCCCACAAAAACCCTGGCGCCATAGATGAAACAATTCGCATCATAGGTGCCACTCAGCACTACGTTAAACGGTGTCCCCGGCGTATAGCTGCCCGGTGCGCTGGCTACACTCATATTGATAACCTGTGCCTGCATGGCCGGTAGGGCTAGCAGAATGGATAAGAGGCTTAGTAAAGCAATATGAGTAGTTCTGTACATACTTATAACACAGATCAGGTTAGGTAATATTTTGCTGCTGATACTTAAACAAAACTAATGGTTTATTGGTAGATATTGAATATTTTTGGCTAAATAGGGTTTTTACGGGGTTAAGTTGCCGGATATCGGATAACGATCGTTAGTTTAGCAGTTTACAGTCTCTCTTATCCGCAAAGATGTCTCTTACACATATTTCTTCTGCACCTCATAAAACGCTCCTGAAAAGTGCCTGGCAGCATATGTCTGCCGTGCAGGAGATGGCTCGCTTGTATGATGCTCACCGGGATGTGTGCAAGTATGTGCACAGCACCAGCCGCGGCCATGAGGCCGTGCAACTGGCCTGCGCCTATTTGTTGCGGCCGCATGATTTTGTATACCCTTATTATCGCGATGAGAGTATCCTGCTGGGCATGGGCATGACGCCTTATGAGCTCATGCTGCAGCTACTGGCCAAGCGGGATGATCCCTTCTCCGGCGGACGTACCTATTATGCGCATCCCAGCCTGAGACGGCCCGATATGCCGCAGATCCCTCACCAGAGTTCCAGCACGGGTATGCAGGCCATCCCCGCTACCGGGGCGGCTCAGGGCATTAAATACCGGGAACAGCAGGAGCTGGGAGACTGGCCGCAGGATAGCCCTCCGTTGGTCGTGTGTTCCATAGGAGATGGCGCTATGACGGAAGGAGAGGTGAGCGAAGCCCTGCAAATGGCTGTCCTTCATAGCCTCCCTATTCTTTTCCTGGTGCAGGACAACAACTGGGGGATATCTGCCAGCGGAGAGGAAATGCGGGCAATGGACGCCGTGGAATTTGCACAGGGCTTCAAAGGCCTGGAGGCGCTGCGCATGGATGGCGCGGATTTCTTTGAGAGCTATACTACCCTAGCAAAAGTCTGTGAGGTCATCCGCAAGGAGCGCAGGCCCGTGCTGGTGCAGGCCAACTGCCCCTTGCTGGGTCACCATACCAGCGGGGTGCGCAGCGAATGGTACCGGGAAGAAGCCGAATGGTCTGAAGCCAAGGGCAATGACCCTTACCTGCGGCTGAGGGCACAACTGTTGAGCCAGGGTTTTACTGCCAGGCAACTGGACCAACTGGCGCAGGAAACCTTTGCCAGCGTGCAGGCAGATTTTGAGCGGGCCCGCGCTGCGGCAGAACCGGAAGATCTCTTTGCCCATATCTATGCGCCCACTCCCGTGACCGAAGAACGCGGGCAGCGCAGCCCTGCAGATGCACCCACCGTGGTGATGGTGGATGCGGCTCTGCATGCCTTGCAGGAAATTATGCAGGACCACCCCGAAGCGCTGTTGTATGGGCAGGACGTGGGGCACCGCCTTGGTGGGGTGTTCAGGGAGGCTGCTACGCTGGCGGGCAAGTTCGGTAAAGACCGGGTGTTTAATACCCCTATCCAGGAGGCCTATATTATAGGCAGCACGGCCGGTATGAGCGCCGCCGGCTGCAAACCTGTGGTGGAGGTGCAGTTTATGGACTATGTGTGGCCAGGGCTCAACCAGTTGTTTGCAGAGCTTAGCCGCAGCTATTACCTGAGCAATGGCAAGTGGAACGTACAAGCCCTCATCCGTGTCCCTTTGGGCGCATATGGCAGCGGAGGGCCTTTCCACAGCAGTAGCCTGGAGAGTGTGATCGCCAATATCCGCGGTGTGAAGATTGCCTATCCCAGCACTGCTGCCGATATGAAGGGCCTTTTCAAAGCTGCTTTTTATGACCCTAATCCCGTGGTATTGCTGGAACACAAGGGGCTTTACTGGAGCAAGGTGCCCGGTACCGGCGCTGCCAAAACACCCGAGCCCGACAGAGACTATATTATTCCCCTGGGCAAAGGCCGCATAGTGCAGGAAGCCGGCGAAGAGGCTGTCCGTAAAGGCACCAGTTGCCTGGTGGTGACCTATGGGATGGGCGTGCACTGGACGCTCAATGCCGGTAAACACTTCCCCGGCCGGGTGGAGATCCTGGACCTACGTTCCCTGGAGCCGCTGGACTGGGACCTCATTGCCAGCCGGGTGCCTGTACACAATAAGGTGCTGGTGGTGACCGAAGAGCCCGCTCCCAACTCTTTTGCCGAAGCGCTTACCGGGCGCATAGCCACACAGTTCTTTCGTGTGCTGGATGCCCCGGTGATGCTGGTGGGCAGCGAGAATACCCCCGCCATACCGCTCAACAGCGGCCTGGAGCAGCAGTTCCTCCCCAGTGCAGACAAGGTGGCCGCCCGGCTGGAAGAGTTGCTGGGGTGGTAACAGCCAGTTTCCGGTCTATTTCTCAAATACGGGTTTCAGAATTTCCTTTTCCCAGGGTTGCCAGTTGCGGCTCCGGTAGAAGGCCAGTACCTGTGCACGGTAAGCGGTTTTCCCCAGGTAATACTTCAGGGCATCCTGTGCCGGTCCTGCCAGGCGGGTATTGGGGCTCAGCGCTGCATCGGAGAGGTTTTGCAGCAGAGTATTATCCACGTAGTTAAGGTCGGTGAGTGCCTGTATAGCGGATATGCGGGTGCGGAACTCATAACTGGGGCCGGCATATGCTACCAGCAAAGCCAGTGACTTGCCGTCTCCTGACTGGGCAGACAGGGTAAGCCAGTCGATCTCCAGGCGTTTGCCCACACTGCCCTGCTGGGAGGCCGTTTGTTGCAGGTAGCGGCGCGCATGGGCAGGATAGTCTGCACACAGCTTCTTCAGCACCTCGCGGATGACGTCATAGCTGCTATCGGCCAGCAGCGACTCATAGCCGGGGCGCAAGGCTTCGGGTATGTGGCGGATATGTTGCACGCAGGCTTTGCGCACGTTCACATCTGGGTGTTGGAGTGCTTTGCGGATAAGCGCCTGACTTTCGGCATGCGGATCATTCGCCAGCTGACGGACGATCTCTGCGGGTACTGCATGGAACTTCTCCCGTGCAAATACCTGTGCCAGCAGTGTGCGTTTGCGGTCGGCCGGCACGGTGTCCAGCGCCGCCACCGCATCATAACGGTCTATCATAAGAGGGGCCTTCAGCGCTTGTGCTTCCAGTTCCCGGAAGGGTTTGCGGAAAGTTACCTGCTTGAGTACATGGCTGCCCGGGTCAAAGAGTACGAAGTCAATGGTTTTATTACCGGGGTTGGGGAGGTTCAGGATGTGGTAAGCCTTTTCTATCCATACCCGCTGATGATCCCGGCTGCCGTCTGTATAATGTACTTCGATGTCTATGGGCATTTTGAACGGGCCAATGAGGGCATGCTGTTCGTGGATCTGCTCCACCAGGATTTCCGTGTAGCGCTTCCCGTCCACCTGTTCGTCTTCATAGCTTACCCGGTAATGCGGTTCGCCCCCCCGGTACACCCATTGGTCGAAGAACCAGTGGGGAGATAGGCCCAGGGTATCCTGGAAAGCCTGGTAGAGATCATTGGTCTCCACATTGGCATAGGCATGCTTTTTCAGGTAGTGATAGATGACACGGCGGTAAGCGTCTTCGCCAAACGTATGCAGCATCATATCCAGCACGGCACTGCCTTTGGGGTACCAGCGGGTAGTCCCTCCGGACAGGGAGCGGATAGGGTGATTGTCGGTTTTGGCAGCGTGCAATGCACTGTTGTGCTCTCCCCTGCGCTGCCATTGGTAGGCATCTTCTCCATATACCTCGCGGGTGAACAGTTTGGGGTAGAACGTGGCGAAGCTTTCCTGCAGCCAGCCTTCCTTGCTGCTGCGCCCGGTGATCAGGTCGCCGAACCACTGGTGCGTAAGCTCATGGACGTTCACGTTGATATAGTTACGGTCCAGGCTGTCGCGTTTGTTGCCGCAGAAGAAATCGCCGAACAGGGTAGCCGTGGTATTTTCCATGGCGCCGTACATAAAGTCCGCCACGGGTATCTGGCTATAGCTTTCCCAGGGGAAAGCAATGCCCAGGTGCTTCTCCATGAACTCTATGCTTTCCACACTGTACCGGTAGATGGTTTCCTTGCGGTCTTCGTGTTCCGGGTAATACCACAGGCGCACGGGCAGGCCGTTCCGGGTTTTGGTCTCCATGATCTTGTATTCGCCTATACCCAGCATCAGCAGGTAATTGGGGTGGCGGTGCGTCATGCGATAATGCCAGGTGGTGGTGCCGTTGCCATTCTCTTTTTGGCTGACCAGTGTGCCGTTGCTCAGCACCTGGTATTTGCTTTCGAACGTCACATGATTTTCAGTGATCATCTTGTCGTTGCCAAAGTCATAGCTGGGGATCCAGTAGCGGTTGTCTATGCCTTGTCCCTGGGTCCATATCTGCTTCTTGTGCAGGCCCTTAGGGTCGTTCCAGCCGATAAAGTAGATACCCTTGCGGGGGGTACAGGTGTATTCAAAGGTGATGCGCCCGTTCTGTTCCTCCCAGGTCAGGGGTTTGTCCGGGTGCAGGGTGACACCTGTGGCGCTGGTGGTAAAACGCACCGGCTGGCCGTTCAGCGTGGCAGACTTTATCTGAATGCCGGGCGCATCGAAGAACAACGTATCCACTCGCTGCTGTAGCACCCGGAAGTAATGCGTCACTTTACCGTTCACCCGGCCATCTTTGGGTACAAACGACACGTGCAGCTCCTGTCGTTCGATATTCAGGCTATGCTCCCTGGGTTCTTCATCGTTCAGATGATGATAGTGGCAGCTCATGTGCGGGAGCTGTGCCTGAACGCTATATATACCCAGCAGGCAAAAGAGAATCAGTAGCTTTTTCATGTGGTCAGATTACGAAAGGCTGCAAAATAAAACCTATCGGCCAAAAGGGAAGACCGTTTATCCTTTTATAGGGAAGCGGCACTACAGCCCGTCACGCTGAGCAATATGAATGATCTCTGCTGTGGCGGAATAACCCTCCCTAACCCCCTCCCGCAGGGAGGGGAGCCCCGCCTGCTTACTCTTCCCCCCTGCGGGAAAGAACGGCCTAAGCGAAAAGGGCGAAAAGAGGGGGGACTTGGCGGGCACTTCCGGGTAATGACTCCGGCTCCCCTCCTTTATAAGGAGGGGCAGGGGGTGGTTCTGCTGCCCCCCCCCGCTCGCACCGTTCGGCGTCATCCTGAGCGCAGCGAAGGATCTCTGTCCTGCTGGCGCATACAGGGTACAGCCCGATTCTGTATTTGTACTTTTTTATCAAGAAAAAAGTACCAAAAAATCAAGGCTGAACCGAAAAGGGCGGCGTGCACGGCCTTTCGGCGGCCCAAAACAAACTCGCCTCCTTACAGGGGCTCAAACAGTGTTTTGGGCGATTCGCCTGGCGGCCGCTCCCGCGGTTTCGCCCTTTTCGCTTAGGCCGTTTGGGCAGGGAAGTGCTCTCCCCTCCCTGTAGGAGGGGTTGGGGGGAGAGTTATTCCAATAGGGCAGAGATCCTTCGCTGCGCTTAGGAGGACGCGGGGGAGTATGCGAAGAATGCTGCCGAAAACCAGTTCGGCATAACGGATGTGGGTGGCGTACCGCCCCCTGAAGAGGGGATACTTCACCAAAACAGGGGCCCCCCGGAATGAAGTGCCCCTGTTTTCGTAAGATGTGAATCCCCGGTTTAGTTGCGGTATAGCACCTGGCGCACAGCTTCTATGATGCGCGCAGGATTGGGCAGGCACTCCTCGATAAGGGTGGGTGCATAGGGCAGGGGAGTGTCCCGGTTAGTTACGCGGATCACGGGAGCATCCATGTAGTCGAACGCATGACGCTGCACATGGTAGGTGATCTCGGAAGAGAGGCTGCCCAGCGGCCAGGCCTCTTCTACCACCACCAGGCGGTTGGTCTTGCGGATGCTGGCAACAATGGTATCGTAGTCCATGGGGCGCACGGTGAGCAGGTCTATGACTTCTGCATCTATACCCTGGGCTTCCAGCTGCTTCACGGCATCCATTACGGTATGCAGCATTTTGCCGAAAGTCACGATGGTCACCTCATTGCCGGGGCGCACGATCTCGGCTTTGCCGATGGGCAGGATATAATCGGCATCGTCGGGCACCTGGCCTTTCATACCATACATCAATTCACTCTCCATGAATATGATGGGATTCTCATCCCGAATGGAGGCTTTGAGCAATCCCTTGGCGGTGCGGGGGGTGCTGGGCACTACCACCTTGAGGCCGGGGGTATTAGCATACCAGTTCTCAAAGTTCTGGCTGTGCTGCTGGGCCAGCTGGCCGGCATTGCCAGTGGCACCCCGGAATACCATGGGTGCGCCAAACTGACCTGCACTCATCTGGCGCATCTTTGCGGCGCTGTTGACAATGGCGTCTATGGCCAGCAGGGCAAAGTTCCAGGTCATGAACTCCACTACAGGGCGCAGGCCCGCCATAGCGGCGCCCACTCCCACACCGGCAAAACCCAGCTCGGAGATGGGGGTGTCTATGATGCGTTTCTCGCCAAACTCGGCCAGCAAGCCCTCGGTTACCTTGTAAGCACCGTTGTACTCGGCTACTTCTTCGCCCATGATAAACACGCGCTCATCGCGCAGCATTTCCTCGCGCAGGGCGGCACGCAGGGCTTCTCTGAATTGTAGTTCTGCCATGGTAGAAGATAAGGGATGGAAGTGTGGACGAAATTAGGAAAACTTGGCTTTCACAAGCTGCCTGGCCGGTAAATACGGCAGATAAGTTTAGCGGATAGCAGGTAGCTGGTCGGAGTTCTCGTCGGGCACGCCCAGCTTGCTGATGCGGGGTTTGGCTACCGGCACCAGCAGTTCCCAGCTTTCCCCGGTACGCACAGGCAGCTCCAGGCCGTTCAGCCAGGGGTTGAGCCACATGATCATCTTGTAAGTGGTGCCGTGGTCGGCGGCAAACTTCACCAGGTTGGTAGTTTGGTTCACCCGCACCACCCGGGTGGCGGGCGGGGTATAACGGTCCTTCATGGGCACATGGTAGCCATATTTCTCCGGGTTACGGAGTACATACTTGAATGCCGCGATGCGGAAGATATAGCGGCTGGTCTCCTGGTTCAGGTGGAGGTCGTAATAGTTCTGCTGCGCCTGGGAACGCATGTTATAGCTGAGCCCGCCTGCACCCATGTTGTAGGAAGCTGCCGCCAGTGTCCAGCTGTTGAACTGGCGATAGCTTTCCTTGAGGTACCGGCAGGCCGCGCGGGCGCTTTTGAGCGGATGATTGCGTTCGTCCATAAAGGCATCCTGGCGCAGCTGGAAGTCCCGCCCGGTCTGGGGCATGAACTGCCAGTATCCCTGCGCGCCGGCCAGGGAGGTGGCGTTGCGCACGGCGCTTTCAGCTACCATCAGGTAGATGAAATCTTCGGGCACACCTTCCTCTCGCAGGATCTGCCGCATGGGCTGCTCCCAGCGGTTGAGCCGTTTGAGGATCATGGTAGTGGTGGCGAAGTCGTAGATGGTGATCATCATCTCCCGCTCGAAACGTTCGCGTACTTCTTCATCCTGCAGGGGCATCGTTTCTCCGCAGAAATCCACTTGCCGGGGCATTTGCACCTGCCCGAAGGCCGCCGGTTTCTCACCGGTGCCTTCTCCCGGGCCGGGACTGCCGGAAGAAAAGATGAACAGCGTACCCAGGGTGCCTGCTACCAGCAACAGGGCACTGAAGGAGAATAACCGGATGCCTCTTTTGGGCTTGGAGATGGGGGAGTGCATGGATAAAGACATAAAGAAGATCTAAACCTGGCCCTGGCGTTTGCGGAGTATCCATTCTGTGGACAGCAGGGCCAGGATACAGAGCAGGGGCAGCCAGTAACGGTGCAGGCTGCGGGAACTGCGCCGGAGTTCGGCCATGGGCTGCAGGGTGGGCGAGGCCAGGATCTTGTCCGCCAGCCGGTCCAGTTGTTTACTATAGAAGAAAGCGCCGTCCGTTTGCAGGGCCAGCTGCCGCATCAGGGGTTCATCTGCCCGCAGGTTCCGGTATTCTATGGCCGACCTGCCCAGTGTGAATGCGCCGTTATCTGTGCCCAGCGCCTGAGCGCCCTGCTTGCCCGAGGCTACGTAGGTATACACACCGGGCGCCAGGTTATCTATAGAAAGGCCGTAGGTGGCCGGGGGATCTTCCTGCAGGAAGTAGTCTGTCTGCTGGCCTTTTTCGTCTTTGATGGCCAGGCGGATCTCGGCGCCCTTGACAGGTTTGTTACTGTCGTCATAAGCTTCACCGCGAAACACGACCCGTTCTTCCCCGGATAAGGCACGCCTCGTGGGGTATACCCGGAACCGCTGGCCTTTTTCCACGGTAGCCAGCCAGTCGATCAGGTTTAAGATCCAGTTGTCAAAGTGCTCAAAATGACCACTTTGTGAGAAGTTATGCACGCGAAGCCGCCATAAGCCTTCTGCCGTAAAGGTTACGGCCTTGCGGCCGTCGTGCTCCTGCAATACCAACAGGGGATAGTCCAGCGCCACGCTCTTGATACGGGCCTTGCCATAGGCTTGGGCTCCGGCCTGGAGGTTCCACTCGGTTTCTAGTCGCAGGAGAGGCGGGGCGGTCTGTAACCAATCGTTAAAGCCTGAGGCGTCTTCTGTGCGGTAGGTGCTGTGGTTGCGGTAAGCCGGGTCCAGGTATAGGAAGGCTTCGGCCAGCGTGGGCGCAGGCTTGCGTGGGGCCACACCTGTAAACTCTGCCTGGCGGGTGTGCACTCCAAAGCGGGTGTGCGTACCCAGTATATGCAGCAAGGGAGTATGGCGGCGGGAGACCTCTGCGTATACGCGCTCCAGCACGTTGTTGTCGGCAGGCAGGGTGGGGTAGCTGTGCAGGATAAACAGGTCTGCTTTGCCGAAGTCTGCAGCGGCAGGGTCTGTGAAAAAACTGCCGGCATCGCGGCGCACATATTCCGTGACCTCGAAGCGTTTGCTCAGCCGGAACAGCTGCTTGAGGGCACCGATATCGGGGTGGGGGGCTCCGGCCAGGATGACCACCCGGAACCGGTTATCCCTGACGTCTATGAAGAACCGCTGCTGGTTGTTCAGGTAACTGATCTCTCCGTCCTTCCGGGTGATCACCACATCCCAGGCCTGTATGCTCGGTTCCGTCATTTTCAGGTTGAATTCTACCTGTTTAGCGGGTTCATTATCAGATAGTTGTGTGACGGCTCCCGCCACGCGGTTCCCGTTCTTCAGCAGGGTGACTTCCACGGGAATATTGCCGTATCCGTGCTGGCGCACCTGTACCATAACTGGGGTTTCGGCCTCCAGGTAGCTGGTTTCGTTGTGGAAGATGGCTTCTATCTGCAGGTCTTTGGGAGCGGTGGTATCGCCCAGCAGCACGGTGAACAGGGGCGCCTTGAGCTGTTCGGCGGCGGTGCGCGGACTCCGTCCCCCGGTCTGGATGCCGTCCGAAAGCAACACCACAGCGCCCAGGTTCTGGCTGGCGTAACGCCCGGCCACCTGCTGCAATACCCCCCCGATATCCGTGCCTTGTGCCTTGTGGGTGAGGCTGTCCGGGGTGGAGACGGGTATGGCCTCCGTACCAAAGCGGTAATGCACCACCTGGGCGCCTTTGTCGCGCAGTTTATCGCTTAGCGCATGGACCAGGGCAGGGTAGTCCCTGCGCACAAAACTGCTGTCTTTGGAGGCGGGTATGCTTTCGCTGTCATCGTGCAGCAGGACTACCAGGGGCGGGTATTTTTCCTCGCTGATGGCTGTGAGCACCGGCTCCAGCAGCAAAAGGAAGGCCAGCCATATCGCCGCAAAACGAAGTGCGGGCAGAGTGCGGCGCAACCAGCGGGGCCAGTCTGCGGGCATGCGGCGGTACATAAGCCAGGTGAGCCCGGCAGCTACGGCCGTGGTCAGCAGCAGCCAGGCTGCCGAATAGCTGAAATAGAGTTCAATATCCAAGGTAAGGCAAAGATAAGGGCCGCAGCGGCCTGCGTTATCCTCTTAACGCAGGTAATGTCCACATCCGTATTAGCAATCATACCAGTGCCCCTCTCAAGTATCACCAAAGAGGTATAGGGCTGGTGAGGGTGTCATAAATTACAGCCGGTGCAGGCCCTGAGCTATGAAGTATCCCAGCCAGACGGCCAGCACGCCCAGCACCAGGCTGGTCAGCATATAGGCCAGGGCCGTGAAAGTGTTACCGGTTTGCAACAGGCGCAGGTTCTCAAAGGCAAAAGCCGAGAACGTGGTATAGCCTCCGCAGAAGCCGGTCATCCAGAAGAGCTTGCCGGGGTTTTCTGCGGCGGGATCTTTCATCAGCAGCCCCCAGAATATACCTATGAGCAAACAACCGGACACATTGATGAACAAGGTGGCTACCGGTGCACACCCGGAGATATACCGCTGGGTGAGGACGGACACCGTATAGCGCAGGGCACTGCCCAGTGCGCCACTCAGGCCTACCCATAGTATTTTCTGCAGCATATTCATATCTGAGCCGCATTCAGACCCGCAGCGAGCCGCGGAAGCCCCGGGCGGCATAATAGGACTCTGCGCCGTTGTGGTAGGTAAAGACCTTATCGTAGCGGCGGTCACAAAACAGGGCGCCGCCGAGTTTCCTCACATCAGCAGGTGTGAGGATCCAGCTCGATGTTTTCATATCGAAATTTCCAAGCTGCTGCAGCTCGCGGTATTGCTCCTCGGTGAGCAGCGCAATGCCCATTTCGGCCGCCATGCCTAAGGCGCTATGCCCGGGCTTATGTTCTTTCCGGGAAGCCAGTGCTTCCGGGTCGTAACACACGCTTCTGCGGCCTTTGGGACTTTCCGCGGAGCAATCATAGAAGAGGTATTCGCCCGTTTGGGTATCCCGGCCCACCACATCCGGTTCACCGCCTGTGTCTTCCATTTCCTGGAGCGCCCACAGTTTGTCCGGATGGGCTTCCAGCCTGGCCTGTACATCGGCCCATGTAAGTCCCTTATGACGGCTCATATGCTTCTCAAAGCGGGCTTTTAAGGTGCTAAGCAGTTCTTTCTGTTGGGAAGCTGATAACTTATTCTTAGGGTTACTCATGATATAATGCTTTCTCTGGTTATTGAGTGCCAAGTTCACCCCTGCCTGCGCACCATTTCGTTGATCCATATGGGGGCAAAAGGGGAGGTGCAGCCTTTGGAAACGGGGTAATCCCTGTAGATCCCCAGCTTCTCGCCAATAGCAAGGGCTCGGCTGCGATGTTCCGGGAAGTGGATACCGATCTGCGCCAGGGTAGAGTTCATGGTCCACTGCACTTCGGGCGCGGCGCCGGGCATTTCAGCTTCGATCCTGTCCAGCAGGGCGGGGAGGTCCAGTATCCCCGGGTTCCTCACCACACATCCGCTGGTCAGGCTCCAGCCGGCACGGGCGGCCATCCCATCCGCAGATTGCATCCACGCTTGCCGCAGCGGTTCAGTGTCCGGGTAGGGTTTGATGACATAGGCATATAGCCAGTCGGCCACCTGCACAAACCGCTCCGAGGTGACCATCCTGTGGAGGTCATCGTGCGACAGTTTTTTGGGGCTGATGACCAGGGTGGCCAGGAGCCGGGCCTCTATATTATCCGTATCCCATAGCTCCAGCGCCAGGGCGTGGTCGGATTTTATCTTTTTGGCCACGGTGCGGATGTCGCCCATCTTGACGCCAAACTGGTTATCGCGGGCGCCGTGCTTCCGGTTATGCGCCCGCATCTTTTCGTTACCGAAGGCTTCGAGTTGGGCAAGTGCTTCCTGGAGTGTCATATCTGGTGGCTTGTGGTGGAAACTAGGGAGGTTGAAGCCGGGATAAGCTCAAATTTAGCGGTAAGTTTTTATACCAGGGGCGCCTTTACCGGTCATTACGCCGGTTTTTGTTGGTAGCACGGGGTTCCTGTAGCCTGGTATTCGCCGACCGGAAAAGGTCCAGAGCACGCTGCACCGAAACCAGGTGGCGAGGTATAACCGCTCTTTGCGGTTAGGTATCTCGCTGGGGTTCAGGCGTATCTCGTGGAACCGCTCATAGGTCATGTTGAGCAATAACGGATAGTCCTCCTTGGGCATGACTTGGAAGCGCGGGTCATTTTCATAGTGTTGTTGTATAGTGTTCAGATATGGCATAAGCGTATATCATATTAATTTTTAATTTCTGACAAATTGACATGCTGTTTGTGGTGTCTTTTGATCGATTTCAAATGATCAGAAGCGATCAGAAAGATTCTGCTAATGTTAGGGTAATGGTACTTATCGCATTCGTCTCTCTGGGTTTTCTATCTCCTTTTGTCCTATAATTTACATTATGTTAAATAGGATATATGCAAAACCAAAACCCCACTTATAACCCCACTTCAAAATATCAAAACGAACAAAACAAGCAGCAAGAAAGCCGACATGTTAAAGTGTCGGCTTCTCTTGTTTTAAATACGCTGAATTGGAAGGGAACTACGTCAACACTCACTCATCCCTCAGATAATCCTCATCCGTCAGGTAATTGTGGTGGGTATTGACGAAGTGCGTGGCGCGGCTGAAGGTGGGCCGTATCTTCCAGTTGCCGTCCGGGTCTATATAGCCCCACAGGCCGGTCTGCTCATCCTGCACCAGGGCCAGGCCTTCGCTGTAGATATCTGCCAGCGGGAACATTAGCGGCACGATCACCTTGCCGTCGCCGTCAATATACCCATACCGGCGCTGGTCGCCCACTACACGCCCCACCAGGATGCGGTTGTGCGCGGCGTAACCGCGGGTATCGATAAAATCGAACACAAAATCCACCACCTGGCGGCCATTCTTGTCGATAAGGCCCCATTTGGGTTCGCGCTGGGTATCATACCCCAGTACTGGTGCGCGGTCCTTGCGGAAGCCATGTGCAAACAGGTAGGCGGGCTTGAAGATCACCTCACCTTTCATATCTATAAAGCCGAACTTCCCTTCTTCGCTGAAGCGCGTCAATCCCTGGCGGAACTGCGGGCCTAGGCCCTTGTACCTGAGCGGCAGCACCTCCTTGCCCTCGGTATTCACCACCCCCCAGAAGTATTCCACGCCCTTGGCGGTGGAATCGGCCCGCACCACCATGGCCAGCCCGTTGTGGAAAGGCTTCACCTTGTCATATTTCAGAGGCACCACTACCCTGCCTTCCGGGTTGATAAACCCCCGCTTGCCCTTGGGGGTTTTGCCCACCGCCACCAGCCCTTCGCTGAAATGCATGGCAAACTGCCAGTCCGTGCGCAGCACCGCTTTGCCGGTTTTGTCTACGAACATCAGCTTTTCGCCGTCGCGCACCAGGGCCAGGCCCTCGCTGTGGGGGAACGCCAGCTGGAACTGGGGCTGCACCGCCCATTTGCCGTCGGTGCCCAGGTAGCCGTAACGAATACCCCGCGGGGCTGTCAGATCCGTGGTGTCAATTTCTTCGGACTTTACCATAAACACCAGCCCCTCGTTAAACTGGCTGGGCACCGGGAACTGCGGCTGGATCACCCAGTTACCCTGGCGGTCTATCCAGCCCCATTTGCCCTGAAACTCTGCCGCAGCCAGCACCTTCGCTTCATCCGCTTCGCTGCCGCAACCTGTTGCCAGCCATCCCAGCAGCAACAGCGCCCCCATGTATAGTACCTTCATAGAGGGCGAAAGTAACAAAAACCTATGGCATTGCCGTGGGGAGAAGTATCTTCGCAGACTCCCCCATGCGGCTATTCTTGCATACGGCTTACGACGGCACGGCTTACCACGGCTGGCAGGTGCAGCCCAATGCCCAAACGGTACAGGCGGTGCTGGAAGCTCGCCTGGCTACTTTGCTGGGGCAGCCGGTGCCCGTAGTGGGCAGCGGACGCACGGACGCCGGGGTACATGCCGAAACACAGTGGGTACACCTGGACTGGCCGCCGGAGCTGCCTCCCCCACCCGCCGACCTGGCCTACCGGCTCAACTGCCTGCTGCCGCCCGATATCGCCGTTAAGCAGGTGTGCACTCCCGCAGACGACAGCCTGCATGCCCGGTTCTCAGCGGTGGCCCGCAGCTACCGCTACAGCATCGCCCGGGTAAAGAGTCCCTTGTGGCGGCATATGAGCCTGCTGTACACGGCGGAACTGGATGCAGAAAAGATGCAGGAAGCCACGGCTATCTTATTGAGATACAATGATTTCGCCTGCTTCTGCAAAACCGGTGGAGACCAGCAGACTACCCTGTGCCGGATCAGCCGTGCCGAATGGGTGCTGACACCTGAACGCTGGGATTTCCACATCACGGCAGACCGCTTTCTCCGGGGAATGGTGCGCGCTATCGTGGGCACGCTCCTGGAAGTGGGCAAGGGCAAACGAACCGTGGAATCCGTGGAAGCACTGATCTTGTCCGGGGACCGCAAGCTGGCGGGGATGGCCGCTCCGGCGCAGGGACTTTCCCTGTATGAAGTTACCTATCCCCCGGACAGCCTGCTCCCCTACCCTTTGCCCGGATAATTCACCGGTTTTTATCCGGGCGGCAGCTATCCTCCCGGTGGCAAAAGCATTAACTTTGCCTGCCATATGAAACCTTGTTTGCCAACCTCCTTACGGTCTTTTGGCCTCCTGATAAGCCTCTGTATCCTTATGTCCGAAACCCTTGCGCAAAGTACCGCACACAGCACCTATACCCTGCGCTGGGATGCCGTGGACCAGCATACCTACAGGGTAACGCTTCACACCGCACCCACACCCGCAGCCAAAAGCAGCAAGACCAAATCTGCCGCCCCGGGAGGCAATACCGCTTTCCTGATGCCCCAGTGGCGCCCCGGACGCTATATAGACCAGGATTTTGCGGCGGGCATCATCGCCATACGGGCATGGGACGACGACCGCAAACCCCTGTCTGTCACCAAGACCAGCCGCTCCCGCTGGGTGGTGCAAAACCCCGCCAAAGGCAATATCACGCTGGAATACGAGGTATACGCCAATACCCAGGACGCAGGCAGCAGCTATATAGACAGCCGCATGGCCTATTTTAACGGTGCCACCCTGTTCCTGTACCCCGAAGGGCGCCTGGGCGCCAGGTGCACCCTCAGCCTGCCGGATCTCCCTGCCGACTGGAAAGCCGCTACCGGACTGCCGCAGGGGCCTTCCCGCACGGTATACATCGCCCGCGATTACCACGAACTGGTGGATTGCCCCACTATTTTCTCCCCCACCCTCAAGAGCTTTTCTTTTGAAGAGGGCGGCAAGCGCTACTGGCTGCACTTCCAGGTCAACCGGGATATGGATGAGGCGTTCGTCGCTCCCTTCCGCGAGCAGGTGCGCAAGATCATACAGGTCCAAATGGCCGTATTTAACGGCGATGCGCCCTTTAAGGAATACCATTTTATCTACTGGCTGGTGCCGTTCCAGATACACCATGCAGTGGAGCATGCCAACAGCGCCATGTTTTGCAAGCCCGAGGCCGTGGCGGACACTCCCCAGAGCCTTAGCGAGCTGAATGGCATTACCAGCCATGAGTTCTGGCATGTGTGGAACGTCAAAGCCATCCGTCCGGCGGCGCTGGCGCAGTATGACTATAACGTGACTCCTTACACGCGCCTGCACTGGTTTACGGAGGGCGTGACCGATTATTATACCAACCTGATGCTGGCCCGCGCCGGATTGCTGAGCAAGGAACGCCTGCTAGCCATGCAGGCAGATGCCTGGGCGCGGCTGGATAACAGCATGGGGCCCCGCTATGTCAGTCCGGCCGAGAGCAGCTTTGACAGCTGGCTGGCCACCTCGCGCTACCAGCCCGATTTCCTGCGCACCTCCTATTATTCGCTGGGTTCCCGTGTGGGGGCGTTGCTGGACTGGCATATCCGCCATCACAGCAACCACAAGCATAGCCTGGATGATGTGTTCCGTTACCTCTACAAGACCTATGGCAACAAACCCGTGGGCATCCCCGAGGATGGCATAGAACAGGCCTGCAAAGCCGTTACCGGCAGAGACTATACCGCCTTCTTTGCCGCGTATGTCTACGGTACCGCCCCGGTGAACTATGAAGCCGTGCTGGCGCCGATGGGGCTTTCTCTGGTAGCCAAGCGCAAGACCGATGCCTTCAAAGGCGCAGATAAGGTGGGTATTCTCAATGTGCAGACCATCCAGGACGGGTACCAGTATGTGCTGGAAGTCGCCCGCGAAAGTCCTGCCGCCGCAGCAGGCATTGGCCAGGGAAGTATTCTCCTGATGATAGACGGCAAATCGCCGGTGGGCTATGACTGGAGCGTCCTGCAACCCGGGCAGTCTGTGGAGGTGATGCTGGATGCCAGAGACAAACCCCGCCTGGTAAAACTTACCTTTGAAGAAAGCCGCTTGCCCATAGGCTATACTTTTGAGATCAACCCGGCCAAAGCCGCCTGGCTGGATGCCTGGATAGCTCCCCAGGACAAGTAACCCACCCAATCCGGACATCATGGCAGGAAGACGCGGCAGAAACAGGGATGACGACAGTGCGGACGCTCCCCCCAAAGGCAAGCTGAACAAAGAGGGCCTGCATACGCTGCGCCGCCTCTATCGCTACTTCAGACCCTATCGTTTCCTGTTCTCGGTGGCGCTGGTGCTGCTCCTGCTGAGCAGTGTCACCACCATGGTGTTTCCCTATGTTATCCAGCAACTCCTGGATAAAGCGCTGGCACAGGCCGGCAGCGGCAACCTGGCCCCTATCAACCTGATAGCTGCGGTCCTGGGTATCGTGGTAGTAGCGCAGGCCGTGATCAGCTACTTCCGGGTATATATCTTCAGCTGGGTGGGCCAGAAAGCCATAGCCCATCTGAGGCAGGACCTGTACCGGCATATTGTGGAGCTGCCGCTGGCGTTCTTTGGCCGGTCCCGTGTGGGTGAGCTTTCCAGCCGCATCGCTTCCGATGTATCCATGATACAGGACACCTTTGGCACTACCCTGGCCGAGATCCTGCGCGGTATCCTCACCTTCGGCATCGGCATGGCGTTTATCCTGTGGACCTCTGCAGAGCTTTCGCTGGTCATGCTGCTGACCATCCCGGTGGTCATTGTGGCTGCTATGCTGTTCGGGCGGTTTATCCGCAAGCTCAGTAAGCTCAGCCAGGACAAGCTGGCCGAGAGTGTCACCATCGTGGAAGAAACCCTGCAGGGCATTCACAGCGTGAAGTCCTATGCCAATGAATACTACGAACAAAGGCGCTATGGCAACGCTATCCAACAGGTGCTGCGGGTGTCCCTGAAGGCGGCGCACCACCGGAGCGCCTTTGTGGCCTTTATCGTGGGCGCTATGTTTGGCGCGGTGGTATTCATTCTGTGGTACGGCGCGGGCATGGTAGCCGCCGGAAAGCTGACCGTAGGCGAACTGGTAGGCTTTGTGATGTATACCTTTTTCGTGGCCGGTTCCATGGCCAGCTTCGGCCAGGAGATCACCCAGGTACAGCGCACCATAGGCGCCACACAGCGCGTGTGGGAGATCCTGGACGAGGGCCGCGAGCCTATTGCGCCCCCTGATGCCGCGGCACCTATGATCTCTCTGGAAGGTGCGGTGTGTTTCCGCGAAGTAGGATTTGCCTACCCCGGCGCAGAGGAGATTCCCGTGCTGCAGGATCTGAGCTTTGAGGCACAAGCCGGGCAGCGTATTGCACTGGTGGGCCCCAGCGGTGCAGGCAAGTCCACGGTGGTGGCGCTGATCCAGCGTTTTTATGACCCTACCCTCGGCAGTGTGCTGATCGATGGTAAAGAAATAACTACCTACCCTGTCTCAGCGCTGCGCCGCCAGATGGCGCTGGTGCCGCAGGATGTGTTTCTATTTGGCGGAACCATCCGCGAGAATATTGCTTATGGCAAACTGGACGCCGGCCCGGAGGAGATTGAAGCGGCGGCCAGGCAGGCATTCGCCCATGATTTTATTGCGGCTTTCCCCCAGGGATATGATACCGTGGTGGGCGAGCGCGGCCTGAAGCTGAGCGGGGGCCAGCGGCAGCGCATAGCCATTGCGCGGGCTATCCTGCGGAACCCCCGCATCCTGATACTGGACGAGGCCACCAGCGCGCTGGACAGCGAGAGCGAACGCCTGGTACAGCAGGCACTCAACCACCTGATGAAGGAGCGCACCACGTTTATTATTGCGCACCGCCTGAGTACCATCCGGGCCGCTGATACCATCCTGGTTTTGCAGAAAGGTAGGCTGGTGGAACAAGGAAGCCACGAGGCTTTGCTGGCGCAGCAGGGCCTGTATGCCATGTTGGCCCGCCTGCAATTCGATTCAGAGTCAGTTTGATCGGTTCGGAATAGCTCGAATTAAAAGAATGATCCTGCTATGCAGGAATAGACAAATGTTTGACTTCTAGAAATTATCGTTTTCCTCCGGCGGCCAGCCAGGGAGCTGGGTAGCCGTTACCAGCGTATCCAGTTCCCGTTGCACCCGCTCTGCCAGCAGGGCAAATGCCACGGCGTCGCTGCTATGCAGCAAAGGGTGTTCCAGCAGCCAGCTGATGCGTTCCGGGCTATCTATCAGGGATAAACTGAAGCGGAAGGTGTTCCATTCTTTTTCCTGCTCCATACTAACCATATAGCAGGCTTGTGGATTAGCAAACATATATTGACGTTCCAACCCGGTACGCAGCATTTTTTTGTAGAAAGGATAGCGAACCATACAGGTAAAAATGGAACTCAGAGGGGTTACTATATTATCCGAAATTCACATAAAATACCCGAATTTTGCATACTTCATAAAAAGTAAGGAGCAAGGTAAATGCTATATTTGCAGATATGAACGCAATAGGTAATAAGATTCGCATGGTGCGGGAACTACGCGGTTACAGCCAGGAATATATGGCCGATCGCATGGGTATCAGCCAAACGAGCTATAGCCGGCTGGAAAGTGAAGCCACAGACCTTACGCTGAGCCGGCTGGACCAGGTGGCCAACGTGCTGGAGATCAATCCCATGGATCTGCTCGCAATGGAAGAGAAATTTATATTCCAGAACAACACTAACTGCGGTATTGCGGCTTACAATCATGGGTCGTTCACCATGAATGATATCAAAAGCCTGGAAGACAAGATAAAGCAACTGGAGAACCGGCTGACTCTCCAGGAAGAGCTGCTGGCGATCTACCGAAAGAATACGGAGGCATAAAGAAGCGCCCGTTCTACCCTCCCCTCTCTCTGAGTCCTGCCTTAGAAGATTATGGGCTATATAGTATATTTGCAGGCTATCCTGTTTGCACAGGGTGGGCATATACCTCTTTACAGTGCCTTCTTCCACCCAGCATACACAGAACCTGCGGCTGATGCGCCGGGTGTTATTTGCAGGCATATTGCTGGCCGTTGTCAAATTCGTGGCCTGGTACCTCACCGGTTCGGAGGCGCTGTTTTCAGATGCACTGGAGAGCACCATCAATATTGCTGCGGGCACGTTTACGTTGCTGAGCCTGCGCTATGCCGGCCGGCCCAGGGACAGCGACCATCCTTATGGGCATGGCAAGGTGGAGTATTTTGCGGTAGGCTTTGAAGGCGGACTGGTATTGCTGGCAGGAGTGGGTATTGGCGCCAATGCGCTCTATGCCTGGTTACACCCAGTTCCGCTGCAAAAACTGGATGTAGGTATCTTGCTGGGCACCGTGGCAGGGATCACCAACCTGGTGCTGGGCTTGCTGCTCATACGCCGGGGCAAGCGCACCCGTTCGTCTGCCCTGGTGGCAGATGGCAAACATTTGCTGACGGATACCTGGAGCAGTGCGGCCATGATCGTCGGCCTGCTGCTGGTGTGGCTCACCGGGGAGCAGTGGCTGGATTACCTGTTTGCCCTGCTGCTGGCGCTCATGGTATTTTACACGGGCTTTTCCCTGGTGCGCAAATCCATAGGCGGGCTGATGGATGCCGCCGATGATGACTTGCTGAAAGTGGTGGTGCAGGTGCTGCGGCAGAATCACCGGGCTGCCTGGATAGACGTGCATAACCTGCGGGTAAAGCGCATGGGCAGCTTTATTCACCTGGATTGTTACCTGACGGTGCCCTATTTCATCACCCTGCAGGAGGCCTGGGAGCTTAAGGAAGACTTGCGCAAAGCTTTTGCCCCGGTTTGGGGAGATGAATACGAGGTGTTTATTCACAGTGTGCCGTGCATGCAGCAATATTGCCATGCCTGTGCCGTGGCGGATTGTCCCGGCCGGCTGGCTCCCCAGACCGAAGGGGCCTGCCAGCACCTGGACCGGCTGGAGGAACTGCGCATGCCCGGCGGACTCAATGCTTAGGAACTAACGGGCGCAACGTAAATCCCAAAGATGGCTTCCAGCTGCTGCTTGCGGTAGGCAAAGCTGCGGAGAATGTCCTTGCGCAGGAACCAGCTGTGCCCCCACTCCCCCAGCCTTCCGTAAGGCACCTCATATTCCAGTTCATCAATGACCTCCGTGCCGCCGGGGATCTCCCGCAGGGTGTGCCGGTGTTTCCAGTAGCGGAAAGGACCTTCCTGCTGCATATCTACGAAGTATTCGTTGGGTTTCCAGTCCTGTATCCAGCTTTTCCATTTCATGTCCATGCCAAACTTGCGCAAGCGGTAAGTGAGCACGGTATCCTGCTGTATGGGGCGGCTGGTGGTGTGCAGCACCTTGAAGCGCATGCCCTCTGGCGTAAGACGGCCCAGGTTCTCCGGCACGGAAAAGAAGGCCATCAGTTTCTCACGGCTGATGGGCAGTTGCTGGCTGTCGGTAAATGCGTGGCGTCTGGACATATGCTCACTAACGCAGGAAAGGGTTGCTGGGTTGTACGTTGGGGATACAGATGCGGTTCTGTCATCCTGAGCGTAGCGAAGGATCTCTGCCCTGTGGGAATAACCCTCCCCCAACCCCTCCCGCAGGGAGGGGAGTCACGCCTACTTACTCTTCCCCCCCTGCGGGAAAGCACGGCCTAAGCGAAAAGGGCCAAAAGAGGGGGCTGTGGGGAGGTGAACAGTCAACCACACTGTTTGAGGCCCCGCCAGGGGCCGAGTTTGGGGTTGACCACCTCCACACAGCCCCCTCCGCCCTTTTCGGTTCAGCCTTGATTTTGGGGTACTTTTTTATCAAGAAAAAAGTACAAATAAAGGATTGGGCCATATCCTGTATGTGTCAGTAGAGCAGGATGCCGCTCACGCGGCTGGAGCCGCGCGAGAGCGGGAGAATCTGCGCTACAAGGCAGAGATCCTTCGCTACGCTCAGGATGACGCGGCGTGGGAACAGGACAAGTATTTTTACAGCAGAACCACCCCCAGCCCCTCCTTAAGAAGGAGGGGAGCCGGAGTCGTCACCCCGAACTCGTCTCAGCAGGACACGAATGTGCAGGGAGACAACGTGCTGCGCTCACTCTAACACGGGAACAGAGAGACCGGCAGTTGTTGCAACTGTACCGGGAAGGCTCATCCATGAACAAGCCCGCGACACTACCCGTCAGCCCGCATATCCGCGTCCGTTGCCGCAGGTGTAGTACCTCCGGTGCAGGCCACGATTAGCCCTACCTTTGCCTTCATATTTTTTGCTACTTTATAGAATGAGATCCTTCTTCAAATATTTCCTCGCCTCCTTTGCAGCAGTGCTCATTGCCGGCATATTCCTGCTATTCATCGCCAGCTGGAGCATCAGCAACCTGCTGAACAGCCTCACAGCAGAAAAGACACCCACCGTAGAAGAGGGGAGTTTGCTGGTACTAAAACTGCAAGGAACCGTGGAGGAGCGCGTATCGGAAGATCCGCTGACAGCCATGATAGAAGGAAACGGCGAAAGCAAGATAGCCCTGAACACAACCCTGCAGGCATTGAAAGCCGCCAAGAAAGATGACCGTATCCGTGGTCTGTACCTGCATTGCGACATGCTGAACGTGGGGATAGGGCATGCTGAAGCTTTGCGCAACGCGATCCTGGACTTCAAACAATCCGGGAAGTTCGTATGGGCCTATGGCGACAGCTACATGGAACGGGTGTGGTATATAGCCAGCGCAGCGGACTCCATATTTATGCAACCCACCGGGTATATGGAGTGGAACGGACTGGTCAGCACCCCCCTCTTTATCAAAGGCAGCCTGGAAAAACTGTACATCACCCCGCGGGTATTCCGGGTAGGTGAGTTCAAAAGCGCGGGGGAGATGTTTGACCGCACAGACCTGAGCACAGAGAACCGCCGCCAGGTGCAAGCTTATATAGACGACATCTGGGAACATATGCTGGCGCAGATCCATAAAAGCCGCAAGCTGGATACCCGTCAGTTGAACGAACTGGCGGCCACGCTGGCCATAACCCATGCCAGGGAAGCCCACAAACACCATATGGTAGATGCGCTGCTGCATAAAGACCAGCTGCGCGACCTGCTGAAGAAGAAAGTAAAGACCTCCGAAGACGGGGAGATCGTGCAGATCACGACGGACAGCTATGCCCAGACCCTGAAAAGCACCGGCAAGAAGGACCCGGAGGCCAAGATAGCCATTGTATATGCCAACGGCGGCATCATGACCGGCAAGGGAGATATCTCCACGGTGGGCAGCGACGGCATGGCCCGCACACTCCGCAAACTGCGCGAGGACAAGACCGTGAAGGCCGTGGTCTTCCGGGTGAACAGCCCCGGGGGCAGCGCACTGGCCAGCGATATCATCGCACGTGAGATGCAGCTGCTGTGCCAGGAGAAACCGGTGGCCGTCTCTATGGGCGATGTAGCCGCATCCGGCGGGTATTACATCAGCGCACATGCGCACCGCATCTTTGCAGAACCCACCACACTTACCGGCTCCATAGGGGTCATTGGCCTGTGGCTCAATACCCAGCAGTTCTTCAACCGGCACCTGGGCGTCACCTTTGGCGAGGTCACCGGCACCCACACCCCCTACGCCAATATGCTGAACCCCACCCGCCCCCTGAGCGAGCTGGAAGCGCAGACCCTGCAGCGGCAAATAGAAACGGTCTATAAGGAGTTTGTGGAGGTGGTGCAGCAAGGCCGCAAGTTCCCCAGCTTTGAGGCCGTGGACAGCCTGGCCCGCGGCCATGTGTATAGCGGCATCACGGCGCTGCACCTCAAACTGGTGGATGAGCTGGGGGGAGTGCCCCAGGCGCTTAGCTACGTAGCCAAAAAGGCCGGCCTGGGAGAAGACGCTTATACACTGGCAGAATACCCGCACCTGGAGTCCCCTTTTCAGAAACTACTGGCAAGCTTCCTGGGCGAAGCCGAAACCTGGGTGCCTGTCTACCGGATGCTGGGCACCGTCTTCTCCAGGGACGACAAGGTTTTCCTGCTGAACCTGCTGCAGGCGCACCGCCAGTCCGCAGTGGGCATCTATATGCACACAGGCAACTTCTTCAACATACACTAACGCACGCATACCCGTTTCCTTCTTTATACGAAAGCAAGAAAACCTGGCGAAAGCCGGGTTTTTTTTGGCATCCGGGTCCGGTTATTATCAATCACACGCCTAAAAGTGGAATTGTATAGGTATTTGGGAACTGCCATACAGGCAACTATAGTTTATCTAGAATATTTGTACGTATATTCGGATGTTCGTTAACCTTCCATCTGTGTCCAAGAATAGTTTTCCCACCGCTTCCACCCCGGAAGAGGCCATACCTGATGGCAAATCGTCTGCCTCTCAGGAATCAGCCCCACCTGAGGATATGGCGGATGCCGCAGAGCATGCCGAGGAAGCACTGGATCCGGCCGTCAAGGCACAATACGACCACCTGTTTGAGGCGGAAATGATGCCGCACCTGCGCAGCCTCTATCACTTTGCCTACCGGCTTTCCAACAATGAAGACGATGCGCATGACCTGGTGCAGGACACCTATCTGAAGGCATACCGCTTTATCAAAAGTTATGAGCAGGGCTCAAATGCCAAAGCCTGGTTGTTCCGCATACTCAAGAACAGCTTCATCAACAACTACCGCAAGCAAAGCAAAGAACCTAATAAGATTGATTACGAGGAAGCGGAAACCTTTCTGCAAACCGGCAAAGCTGCGTATTCCGAGAGCATAGACGGCCGGGAGAAGATGTTCCACAGCATGATAGGCGATGAAGTGACCAAAGCCCTGAACGCGCTGCCGGTGGATTTTCGCACGGTGATCATCCTGTGCGATATCGAAGAATTCACCTATGAGGAGATTGCCAAGATCATAGACATCCCCATTGGCACCGTGCGTTCGCGCCTGCACCGTGCCCGCAAAATGCTGCGCGATGCCCTGCTGGATTATGCCCTCTCTATGGGATATGATACAGAATAAGCCGCAATCCATCCAAACTTTAACTATATAGAAGAAAACCGAGTTATACGAGTCATGGAAAAGAACAAAGTCGGTGTGCATGCCCCCAACAGCCCCTACAGTGCAGAGGAGTGTGAGGAAATTATTGCCAAGCTGGAGGATATGCTGGATGGCCGCCTGACCGGTGAGGAGCAGAAGGCGTTTGAAGAAATGGTGACCAACTGCCAGTTTTGCCTGGAGCAATACCGCATTGAGAAATCGCTGCGGCAGCTGATCAAAAATGGCTTCAATAATATGGTGATGTCTAACAAACTGGTAGCCAATATCAAAAGCAGTATACGCGCCATGCGGGGTAACCTGCCGGAGAACACCGGCAGGTAATCATACCGGGCTTAACATGATTTAACGCCAAACCGCCAACCTGTCGGCATAGCCTGCGTTAAGTTCGTATATTTCGACCAACAACCCCGCAGCTATGGAATGGTGGAGTGCTATTGTAGAGTTTTTTCAGATTGCAGTTAACCCGGAATCCATCATCAAGTATGGCGGCCTGTGGTTATTGTTTACCGTGATATTTGTAGAGACCGGTCTGCTGGTGGGGTTCTTCCTGCCGGGAGACGGCCTGTTATTCACTGCGGGCCTGCTGGCAGCAGATCCTCATCTGGCGCCGGACACCGCCGGTATGTTTGAGTTCAGCTACTGGAGTGTACTCTTCTTCATCAGTATTGCCGCCATTACGGGAGACAGCCTGGGCTATTATATAGGCAGCCGTTTCGGCCCCAAGGTATTCGTAAGGCCCAGGTCGCGCATCTTCCGGCCGGAATATGTACAAATGACCCGCGTGTTTTTTGACAAACACGGGGGCAAAGCACTGGTGCTGGGCCGGTTCCTGCCCGTTATCCGAACCTTTGCACCTGTGATGGCCGGTGTAGCAGGTATGCGCTATACCCAGTTCCTGCGGTATAATATTGTGGGCGGGCTGATATGGGTGGTCAGCCTGGTCAGCCTGGGGTATTTCCTGGGCACCACTTACCCGGCCATCTCGCATTACTACGAGTGGATTATCATTGGCTTTATTGTCATTACCACCATTCCGCTCATTCGCTTCTACTGGAAACAGCGGAAGGAAAAACGGGAGAATCCCCGCAGCGAGAAGGAAGTAGACGCCCTCTATGCTGAGGAGGTAGCCCACATACATGCCCTGCGCGAACGGGAACAGAACACCCGGGCTCACATTAAATAATACCGTACACACACATGCGCCTACTCATCCAGCGCGTAAGTCAGGCAAGCGTGGTGGCCAACGGCCAGCTTACCGGGCATATCAGCCGCGGGCTACTGGTACTGGCAGGCATCACCCATACGGATACGGCCGAAGACATCGAATGGCTTTGCCAGAAACTGGTACAGCTCCGCATCTTCAGCGATGCAGAAGGCAAGATGAACCTGAGCATAGAGGAAGCGGGCGGAGACATACTGGTTATCAGCCAGTTCACCCTGCATGCCAGCACCCGCAAAGGCAACCGCCCCAGCTACACCGCCGCCGCCCCGCCGGAAGTAGCGATCCCCCTTTACGAGCAATTCCTGCAATGCCTGCAGGACCGGTTTACGGGCAAGATAGCCACCGGTGTATTTGGTGCGCATATGCAAGTGAGCCTGGTGAATGACGGCCCCGTAACCATCTGGCTGGATTCCCATCAGAAAGAATAAGGCCACTCCCTGCGGAATGGCCTTACACTTCATAGCGCGTTAGTAACTACCGGATCACGGTAACATCTCCGCTGCGGGTAGCCATACCTGGGGCGTTCCAGATATAGTAATATACCCCTTCGGGAACATCCCTTCCGTTACTCTTGCCATCCCACTGGTTCTTGCCCTGGTAAATGAGCACCCCCCAGCGGTTAAAGATCTGGATGTCTACCCCACTGGGCCAGGGAAGCTGGGTACCGGGCCACAGGTCGTTTATCCCGTCATTATTGGGCGTAAATACATTGGGCAAAACAATGACCGGCCGGTTCTCTTCTACCAGCACCGTAGCCGTGCGGGTATACACACACCCTGCCGGAGACTCTACCCTCAATGCCACCGGATAGGTGCCCGGAGTAAAATACTGCACCTGCGGGGGTGTATCCCCGGTGTAACCGGCAGGTGTTCCGCCGGTGAAGGTCCAGGTATAGGTACTGCCATTCGGCACAGCAGAGGCATTGACCAGTGTCAGCAGGTTATTATCGGGCAGCATCAGCTGCGCAGGCGCCAGTACAAAATCGGCGGTGCCTTGCTCCCGGGTAACGGTCACCAGGTCCGTTGCCGGAGGGCACCCGGGGACTGTTACGGTATATTCGAATATATACGCTGCTTCTGTGAGTCCGATTGCCTCATTGCCCACAAACACCACGCTGGCGCCCGCAGGACTCACCACCTGCCAAGTACCGCTACCTACCGGGGACAGTAACGCACGGTCTCCGCAGATGTCTTCCACATTCGGACCGGCATCTGCCGTGGGCGCCGTTGTAATGGATACCGTCAGGCTGGCGGCAGATCCCCAGCAGGTGCCATTGTAGGCCCGCAGGTGCAGGGTACTATCGCCGGGGAGGGATTTATCGCGGGGGGCGGTATACGCATCGGCGGTGCTTTCGCCGGTGGCCGAGGTCTGCCAGTAATAGGTCTCCCCGGCAGCGGGTGTTGAAGTAGCAGCTACCGATATACTGCCCGCACACACCGTGTTGCCAGGCGTAGCTGCCAGCACAGGTGCCGCAGGTGTAGGCAGGATCTCCACATCTACGCTCACGGCTGTGCTCCAGCAAGTGCCCCGGTTGGCCCGCAGGAAATACGTGCCATCGGCGGTTACGGTGCGGGGACCGGTATATTCATCTGAGGTGGAAGTACCACTAGCAGACGTCTGCCAGTACCAGGCTACACCGGTAGGAGGCGTACCTGCAGTGCTGATCTCCGTACTCAGGCAGGCAGGCGACACCGCAGACAAGGCGCCCGGAACGGCCGGGGTATGGTCTACGACAATGGCCAGGCTGTCCACATCGCTCCAGCATACGCCATTATAGGCGCGGATATAGAAAGTATTACTGGCAGTGATGATACGGGGCGTCAGCGGGTCATACTCCTGTGCGGGGTCTGCAACGGTAGACTGGCCATTGGCCTGCCAGTACCAGGCTACACCCGCAGGAGGCGTACCTGCAGCGCTGAGCGTGGTGGTCTCACAGGCAGGGCTGGCGGCAGCCAATGCGGGGGGCGTCAGGTCAGCCGTTACACTGAGGGTCACCACATTGGAGAAGGCTTCATTACCAGCACCGTCATCGTCGGTCACTTTGCGGCGATAGTAGAAAGTACCGGCAGTATTGGCCTGCGGCATGGAGTAGTTTACCCCATTGGCAGACGGAATATCCGTCCAGGGACCGGCAGCTGCCGGGGCGCTTTGCCACTGGTAGCGGTAGGGAAGCACCCCGCTGCTGGCAGCCACTACGTTCGTCAGGGGATTGGGGGTGTTACCCACGCAGACCGTCTGGTCCTGGGCTATTGTGCCGCCCGTTACGGGTGCCAGCGCATCCCCTTCTATCAGGATATTAAAGGACGAGGAGTTGCCTCCTACCCCATCCACCATGATCATATAAGTGGTATTGGCCGGGTAGGTAGTGGGGCCATACACAATGGGGCTTATCGGGCCGGGATTGGTGCAATAGACCGTTGCACGGTCCGCCGGGTTGCAATGGTCGGGCCCGGTCACCGCCATGATTTCTACCTGGATACCGGTATTGGGCACAGACACAATATCTGTGAAGCTCACGGTCAGCTCACCGCCGGCTGGCCCGGTACTGAAGGTATACCACACGGTCTGTTCCCGGCCGGGCGCCGTCCCGGTTTCCCCGGCCGTGGGCGGGCAGCCGGCAAACACCCCGTCTTCCAGGTCATTGATGGTAGCGCGGTCATTCTGGGAAGCCAGGGTAGTCCCTATAGCCAGCGGAATGGCATTGGCGCAATGGTCATTACAGTTGGGGAAGGTATTCAGGTTGGCCACAATAGAGTCATTAAAGGCCAGCTGGTCCACCAGGCCATTGGGCAGCTTCACCCACGCCCGGAGCGTAGCGCTCTGGTCCGGCACCACCACATTGGGGATGTTCACTATCTGGGTGGCATTGGGCGCAATATTCAGCCCGGTCAGGGGTACCGTAGTGCGCACGCCGTTCAGCTCATAGGTCAGCTGGGCAGAGGTGATGGCCGGCGCACCCGGGCACCGCTGGCGGTTGCGGATACCGATCTCCAGCTGGTATTGCGCGCCGTAACACCCTACTACCGAGGTGAGCTCGGCATCCAGCGGGGTATTAGTCACGGTAAAGTTGTCTACCGCAAACTGGTTGGGCTGGTTCGACTGGTTGGGAGAGCGGGTGCGGAAGCGGAACTGCACGCAACTCTGGTTAGCATAGGCGCACAGGAGGTACTGGGCCTGCGTCCAGCCGGGTACCGTGCGGCGGGTAACCCCGCTGTGATTGCCGCCCCAGCTGTTGCTGGTACCATGCGGCGCCAGGTTATACCAGTTGGGTGTAGTGAGGTCTCCCAGCTGGGTCCAGTTCTGGCCGCCATTGGTGCTCACCTCCATAAACACACCATTCCACCCGCCGGGACTGTTCATGTCCAGCTTAAAGTCAAAGGCCAGTTCGGGATTGTTCACCCCGGTAAAGTCAAACACCGGCGAATAGAGGAAGAGGTCTCCCGAACCGGATGTGGCCGTGAGGCGCCAGCTATTGCCTGCACCCTGGGGCCCACCACTGGTATAGGTGGGCGGCAGCTCTCCGTAAGTCCACTCCCAGGTGGCCGTAGGCGTGGTGCCGCCTGCCTGCCACTGGCCGTCATTGGCGTTAAACGTCTCCAGGTAAGGGAAGGTATTGACAATGGGAGACAGCACCGTGATCACCCGGACGGCCGTGTCATTGCTGTTATCCGCATCGGGGCTCAGGTTGCTATAGGCGCGCAGGTTATAGGTGCCCGGCAGGGAAAGGTTAATCTGCCCGGTAAACGTATAGTCTACGGAAGTATTGGCATTGATGATGGGTATGGTCTCCGTCAGCGTGGTGTTCACAGGGCCGGTCACTTCCATTACCACCGGCACACCGGCCATAGGGGCGCAGTTAAAGTTAAAGACCCGGACCTGCGTAGGCACTTGTTCCCGATAGGAGCAGGCGCTGTTGCCGCCCGTGGTAGGTTGCAGCACAAGGCCCACCCCGGCATCGGGCGCGCCGCTTTCTATGCGGAAGTTATCCAGCGCAAACTCCTGCGGAGAGACCCCCGCGTTGATGGAGCGGGTAATGATCCGGAATTTCACACACGCCTGTCCGGAGATGGCGCAGAGGTTGCGGCTGACCCGCATCCAGTCACCTATCGTGCGGCGCGTGACACCACTGGTGGGCGCACCAAAGCTGTTATTGGTACCATGCGGGGCAGCGCCATACCAGGTGGGTTCATTTACATTGCCCAGCAAGGTCCAGTTGGAGCCGCCATTGATGCTGTATTCTACATACACGCCGTTCCACCCGCCGGAACTATTGATATCCATCTTGATATCGAAGCTCAGCTGCGGGTTGGACAGCATGCTGAGATCAAACACAGGGGTTTCGATAATAGGTTGCGCCACGGTGCCCCCTCCGGGTGTGTATAACCGCCAGCTGCTGCCTTGCCCGTCCGGGCCATCCACCGCATAGGCAGCCGGCAGGAGACCCCACAGCCACATATAATCTGCATTGACAGGACGCGGCACAAAGCCGCCATTGTCCGTATCAAAGGTCTGCACATAGGGATACGTATTGATGCGGGTACTGGTGCGGGTATGCGTCAGCGTATTGTTGGCCAGGTTGGCCTCCGGGGTTACCGGCGGGGCATCTGCGGGCAGGCTCACACTTGCCGTGATGGTATAGGTGCCGTTCGCACTCATATTCACCGTGCCGGGGAAGGTGAAAGTAACCCGTCCCCTGCGGGGCACAGAAGGCACCACACCATTCAGGGTAACATTCACAGGACCGGTAATGACGGCGGTCACCGGCAGGTTACGGATAGGCACACAGGCGTCGTTCTCTATCACGATGGTCACCGTCTCGGCATTGCTGTAAGCCGTGCAGTTGACGGAAGCGGGCGCCTCTATATTGAGCAACGAAATATCATAGGGACGAGGGTCTGCAATGGAGAAGTTATCCATGGCAAACTGGTAGGGCTGCACGGTGCGGTTGGGAGAACGCAGCGTGAAGCGGAAGCGCACGCAGGACTGCCCCCCCAGGTCGCACAGGCGGATGCGCGCCTGCACCCAGTCTCCCAGGGTGCGGCGCGTGACGCCACTGTGCAGGCCGCCCCAGCTGACGCTGGTGCCATGCGGTGCCAGGTTATACCAGTCCGGCGTGGTCAGGTCGCCCAGAGTAGTCCAGACGCCGCCATTGTCCAGCGTATACTGCATAAATACCCCATTCCATCCACCGGAACTATTGATATCCAGCTTGAAGTCAAAGGAAAGTTCGGGGTCATTGATGGCGCTGAGGTCAAAGATGGGGGAGATCAGGTTCACTACCGGGTTGGCAGTGCCGGCCGTGTATCCCAGGCGCCAGCTGCTCCCCTGCCCGTCCGGGCCATCCACAGTATAAGCAGGAGGTAATGGTCCCCAGAACCAGCCCTGGTCGGGGTTATCCACCTGGCCCTCCCAATTGCCGTTATCGGCATTAAAATCCTGGAAATAGGGATAGGTATCGATAGTGGGCACCGTAACACTGATCTGGCTGGTGGTCGTATCATTACCGGTATTCACATCTCCCGCCAGGCTGGTAAAGGCGCGGAGGGTATAGTTGCCGATATTGCCCAGGTCCAGGGTAGTGGAAAAGGTGTAGTCCACAAAACTGTTCCCTGCAATGGCAGGCACCACCTCGGACAAGGATGCGGTACCGGCGCCGCTGGCATTGATGGTGACCGGCACATTGCTCACGGGGTCACAACGGTAGTTATGCACCCGCAGGATCACCCTGGTAGACGCCACCGTGCCGCAGGCGCCGCTGGCGGAGCTCTGGGGCTCCAGGATGGCGGACACGGCCACATCCGGCGCATTGCTGAAGATGGTGAAGTTGTCTATGGCAAACTCGCGGGGACTTTGGCTGGCGTTGATGGAGCGGGTAATGATGCGGAACTTGACACAACCACGCTGCGCCACCGGGATGGGACAGAGGTTGCGTTCCACGTGCAGCCAGTCTCCTATGGTACGCCGGGTATTGCCGGTGGTCATAGCGCCCCAGCTATTATTGGTCCCATGCGGTGCTGCCCCATACCAGGTGGGGTCTTGTGCGGTAGCACCCAGCAGGGTCCAGTTGGTACCGCCATTGGTGCTGTATTCTACATATACGCCGTTCCACCCGCCGGAACTATTGATATCCATCTTGATATCGAAGGCGATCACCGGGTTTTGCAGGCCGGAGAGATTAAAATGCGGGGTCTCGATAGTGGGTTGCACGGCCGAGCTGCCGCCGGGTGTGTATAAACGCCAGCTGCTCCCCTGCCCGTCCGGGCCGTCTACGGTATAGGTGGATGGCAGCGGCCCCCACAGCCACATAAAGTCCGGGTTGACGGGACGGGGCGCAAAGCCTCCGTTGTTGGCATCAAAGTTCTGGACGTAGGGGAACGTAGTAATGGGCACACTGGTGCGGATATGCGTCAATGTATTGTTGGCCAGGTTGGGCTCCGGGGTCACCGGGGGCGCCGTGGGTGGCAGGCTGACACTGGCTGTGAAGGTATAGGTACCCACAGTAGCCATATTTACCTGCGTAGGGAAGGTATAGGTCACCCTGCCTTTGCGGGGAACCACGGGCACTACACCATTCAGCATAACGTTGGTAGGGCCGGATACCTGAACGCTGACGGGCAGGTTCCGCAAAGGCACACACGCATCGCTTTCGATGACCACCGTGACATTCTCACTGCCCGTGAACGCGGTGCAATTACTGGTACCGGGCGCTTCTATATTGAGGAGGGAGATGTCATAAGGCTCCGGGTTGCCGATGAAGAAATTATCCATGGCAAACTCAAAGGGCTGCAGGGTGCGGTTGGGAGAACGCAGCGTGAAACGGAAGCGCACGCAGGACTGCCCGCCCAGGTCGCACAGGCGGATGCGCGCCTGGGTCCAGTTACCCACGGTGCGGCGGGTAGCCCCGCTATGCAAAGCGCCCCAGCTGATGCTGGTACCATGCGGCGCCAGGCTATACCAGTCCGGCGTAGACAAATCACCCAGGGTAGCCCAGGTATTGCCATTATCCAGCGTATACTGCATAAATACCCCGTTCCAGCCACCCTGGCTGTTAATATCCAGCTTGAAGTCGAAGGTCATCTCCGGGTTATTGATGGTACTGAGGTCGAAGATGGGAGAGGTGAGGTTGACCACGTTGTTAGCGGAACCGGCGTTATAGATCAGGCGCCAGCTGCTCCCCTGTCCTTCTGCACCGTCTACGGTGTAAGATGCCGGCAATGGGCCCCATGCCCATTCCTGTTGCCCGGCAGCGCTGATATCTCCCTGCCACAATCCGTTATCGGCATTGAAGTTCTGGACATAGGGGTAGGTATCGATGGTGGGTACCGTGACGGTAGCCGGCGAAGTAGTGGCATCATTGGCCGTGGTGACATCCCCGGGCAGGTGCGTGGTAGCCGTGAGGGTATAGGCCCCCACTACCCGGAGGTCCAGCGGTGCGGTAAAGGTATAGTCCACAAAACTATTGCCAGCCACGGTGGGTACCTGCTCCGTGACCGACTGCGGTGTGGGCCCCGTCACATCCACCGTCAGCGGGATATTGTTGACAGCCTGGCAACGGAAGTTGTGCACCCGCACGGTAACCTGCGTGCTCTGGCTGTAATCGCAACCGGCGGCGGTGCCGCTGCCGGGGCTCACGATAAGCGTAGCCCCTACGTCGGGGGCATCATCTACGATCTCAAAATCATCAAAAGCGAACTCAAAGGGAACATTGGAAGTATTGAGCGAGCGGGTGATGAAGCGGAACTTGACGCAACTGCGCTGTGCCACCGGAATGGGACAGAGGTTGCGCTCTACCTGCAGCCAGTTGCCCACGGTGCGGCGGGTGGTGCCGCTGTGCAGGCCGCCCCAGCTATTGCTGGTGCCGTGCGGCGCCGCCCCATACCAGGTGGGGTCTGCCACGGTACCCAGGTCTGTCCAGTTGGCCCCGTTATTGGTGCTGTATTGTACGTATACCCCGTTCCAGCCGCCGGGACTGTTGATATCCATCTTGATCTTGAACTTGATGGCGGGATTGGTGGTGGCCGACAAGTTAAAGTGCGGGCTTTCTACAAAGGGATTGGTACTGCCGGCCTGTATAAGGCGCCAGCTGCTGCCCAGTCCGTCCGGACCATCCACGGTGTAAGCGGGAGGTAAAGGCCCCCACTCCCAACGGGAGTCGGTGGTAGAAGAGGATACCCACCCCCCGTTGTTGGCATTAAAGCGCTCCAGGTAAGGGAATGCGTTGATGCGGTTACTGCGGGTAATGGCCACACTGTTGTTAGCTGTGTAGGCATCGCCAGGGAGTCCCGTGGTAATCAGGAACTGGTAGGTGCCGCCTGCCGTCATGTTCACGGTACCGGCCAGGGTGATGTCCACGCTGCTTTCGGCGTCAATAGTGCCGCTCCAGGTTTCGTTATGTGTGACGGTGGCCATGCCTGTAACCGCCACCTGTATAGGCATATTGGTCACGGTAACGGGTTCTGCGCTGTAGTTGAAGACCCGCACCGTGATGGGTTCGGTAGTGGAATAGGTGGTCGCACAGGTCAGCGGCTGAGGCGCCACCAGGGCAGTAGCGCCCACATCGGGATGCGTGTAGATGAATATATTATCGAGGTACCAGAAGCG